>NZ_LFKZ01000130.1:297500-612081 GCF_028128975.1 Bradyrhizobium sp. CCBAU 45321 | reverse complement strand
TCACAAGCGGAAACGCTCTGCCCAGCAGAAGATGTCCTCTCTTCCTTCAGGAGCTGACATCGCTTTTACGAGTACACGCCCTACTGGCTCCGCCCCGTCCCGTCATTGAGCAGACACGCCACCTGATGCCCGTCTCCGGCATCCACCAGCGCCGGCCGCTGCGTCTTGCACCGCTCCATCGCAAACCGGCAGCGGGTGTGAAATGCGCAGCCCGACGGCGGATTGACCGGGCTCGGCACGTCGCCGTCGACCAGCGGCGCGAGCTTCTTCGCCAGCGGATTGGCGACCGGCACTGAGGCGAGCAGGGCCTGGGTGTAGGGATGCCTGGGGTTGCGGAACAGCTCGTCCTTGTCGGCGATCTCGACGATGCGGCCGAGATACATCACGGCGACGCGGTGGCTGATATGCGCGACCACGGCGAGGTCGTGCGCGATGAAGAGATAGGAAAAGCCGTGCTGCCGCTGCAGGTCGATCAAAAGGTTGATCACCTGCGCCTGGATAGAAACATCGAGCGCGGAGACCGGCTCGTCGCAGACGATCAGGCGTGGCCCCAGCGCCAGCGCGCGGGCGATGCAGATGCGCTGGCGCTGACCGCCGGAGAATTGATGCGGGAAATTGCGCATCTGGTCGGGCCGTAGTCCCACCTGCTCGAACAGCCTTGCGACCCGCGCTTCCAGCTCCTTGCCGGTCGCGAGCCCGTGCACCGCGATCGGTTCGCCGACGATGTCGCCGGCGGTCATGCGCGGATTGAGCGAGGCGAACGGATCCTGGAACACGATCTGCATCGAGCGGCGGTGCGGCCGCATCGCCGTTTTCGACAGATGCGTGATGTCCTCGCCGTCGAGGCGGATCTGACCCGAGGTCGGCTCGACCAGCCGCAGCACGCTGCGCGCCACCGTGGACTTGCCGCAGCCGGATTCGCCGACGAGGCCGAGCGTCTCGCCGGTGCCAAGCGCAAAGGAGACGCCATCGACCGCGTGCACGGTGCCGACCTGCCTTCGCAGCACGCCGGCGCGCACAGGGTAATGCTTCTTGAGATCGGTGACTTCGAGCAGCGCCTCGGTCATGCCACCTCCGCGACTTCTTCCGCGCGCCAGCAGGCGACCAGATGCCCGCCGCCCCAATCCGCCAGCGGCGGATATTCGGCCTCGCAACGCTTGATGGCGAGCTTGCAGCGCGGCGCGAAGGCGCAGCCTTGCGGCAGCCGCACCAGCGATGGCACCGTGCCGGGGATTTCGTTCAGCCGCGCTTGAGCGGCGGCGCCGGAGGCCGGCACGGCTGGGATCGAGGCCATCAGCCCGCGCGTATAGGGATGCTTCGGCGCGGCGAACAGCGCCTCGACGCTGGCCTCCTCGACCTTCCGCCCCGCATACATCACGATCACGCGCTGCGCGGTCTGCGCGACCACGCCGAGATCGTGTGTGATCAGCACGAGCCCGGTGCCGAGCTCCTTCTGGAGGTCGAGGATCAGCGCCAGGATCTGCGCCTGGATGGTGACGTCGAGCGCGGTGGTCGGCTCATCCGCAATCAAGAGCGCCGGCCGGCACGCCAGCGCCATCGCGATCATCGCGCGCTGGCGCATGCCGCCGGAGAGCTGGTGCGGATATTCCCGCGCCCGCCGCGCCGGCTCGGGGATGCGCACCAGCCGCAGCATCTCGACGGCGATATCTTGCGCCTGTTTCGCCGAGATATTCCGATGCAGCCGCACGGCCTCGACGATCTGGTCGCCGATCCGCATCACCGGATTGAGCGAGGTCATCGGCTCCTGGAAAATCATGGAGATGCGATTGCCTCTGACCGCGCGCATCTGCGCCTCATCCAGTGCCAGCAGGTCGGTCCCTTCCAGCGAGACGGAGCCGCCGACGATGCGGCCGGGCGGATCGGGCACGAGCCGCATCACCGACAGCGCGGTCACGCTCTTGCCGCAGCCGGATTCGCCGACGATCGCCAGCGTCTCGCCCCGCCTGACGCTGAAGGAGAGGTCGTCGACAGCCCTGAACAGGCCGGAGTTGGTGAAGAACACCGTCTTCAGGTTCTTCACATCGAGCACGAGATCGGTCTTGTCCGCCATCAGCCGCGCTGCCTCGGATCCAGGATGTCACGCAGGGCGTCACCGAACAGATTGGCGCCGAACACGGCGAGGCTGATCGCGACGCCCGGGAAGATCACCAGCCACGGCGCGGTGCGGACATATTCGGCGGCGGATTCGGACAGCATGCGGCCCCATGACGGATAGGGCTCGGGAATGCCGAGGCCGAGGAAGGACAGCGAGGCCTCGGTCAGAATGGTCGAGCCGAGCTGGGCGGTGGCGAGCACGATCAGCGGCGCCAGCGTGTTCGGCAGCACGTGGCGCAGCGCAATCCGCATCTCGCTCATGCCGATCGACTTGGCGGCCTCCACGAACGGCTGTTCGCGCAGCGCCAGCGTGTTGGCGCGGATGACGCGCGCGACCGTCGGGATCAGCGGAATGGCGATGGCGATGATCACGTTCGGCAGCGACGGCCCGAGCGCGGCCGTCATCACCAGCGCCAGCACCAGCAGCGGCAGCGCCTGCAGCACGTCGGAGACGCGCTGGAACACGAGATCGAACCAGCCGGAGAGATAGCCGGAGGTGAGGCCGACGATCACACCGATGGTGCCGCCGAGCACGGTCGAGCCGATGCCGACCGCGAGCGAGATCCGCGCGCCGTGGATGATGCGGCTGAACACGTCGCGGCCGAACGAATCGGTGCCCATCCAGTGCGCCAGGCTCGGGCGCGCCAGCGCGCGGGCGGAATCCACCGTCAGCGGATCATAGCGCGCGATGAAATCGGCGAAGATCGCCGTCAGCACGAACAATGTCATGATGACGAGCCCGGCCGCGCCCAGCACGTGGCGCTGCGCCATGAACAGCACGCGCCGCCAGCCCCCGGTCGCATGCGCCCCGGCCCGCCTCAGCTCAACGTCGAAGTCGATTGCGGCCATGTTCCTCTCCACGGGGAGAAACACCTCTCCCCATCGGGGAGAGGTCGGCGCGCAGCGCCGGGTGAGGGGGCTCAGTCCTCAGAAGAGAGCGTAACCCCTCACCCGGACCGCATCTTTCGATGCGATCCGACCTCTCCCTACGGGAGAGGTGGAGCACCGCCGTCGCATCTGCTTGTTTCCACCTCATTGCGCTAATCCGTGTACCTGATCCGCGGGTCGAACACCGCGTAGAGCATGTCGACTGTGAAATTGGCGAACACCACCACGACCGCGATGAACATCACGAGGTTCTGCACGATCGGATAGTCGCGCCAGCGGATCGCCTCGACCAGGAAGCGCGCGACGCCGGGGATGTTGAACACGGTCTCGGTGACGATCAGGCCGCCGATCAGGAACGCCGCCTCGATGCCGATCACGGTGATCACGGGCAGGATCGCGTTCTTCAGCGCGTGGTGATAGTTCACCGCCGCCTCGGATGCCCCCTTGGCGCGTGCGGTGCGGATGTAGTCCTGCCGCAGCACCTCCAGCATCGAGGAGCGCGTGATGCGCATGGTCAGCGCCGCGCTGCGGAAGCCGACGGCGGCGGCCGGCACGGCGTAGGTCGCGAACGCCTCGAGCCAGGTCTTCGGATTGGGATTGAAGATCGGCATCTGCCCGAACATCGCCACCGACGCTGTGAGGATCAGAAGGCCGAGCCAGAACGAGGGCAGCGACAGCCCGCTGAGGCTGACGACGCGAAGCGCGTAGTCGAGCTTCGTGCCCTGCTTCACCGCGCTGATGACGCCCAAGGGGATGCCGATCGATGCCGAGAACAGCAGCGCGAGGCCGGCGAGCTTTGCCGTGATCGGAATTCGCGGCAGGATCTCCTGCAGCGCCGGCTTCTCCGAGACATAGGAGAAGCCGAAATCGCCGCGCAGGAAGCCGCTGATCCAGTGCCAATATTGCACGATCAAGGGACGGTCGATGCCGAGCTCCTTCTCCAGATTGGCCTTGTCGGCCGGGTCGACATAGCCGGCGGCGGCGAACAGGATGTCGACGATGTTGCCCGGCACGATGCGCAGCAGGAAGAAGATGACGATCGAGATCCCGAACAGGGTCACGAACATCAGGAACAGGCGCCGCACCAGATAGGCAAACATGCATCGCCCTCCGCGCTAGCCGTCAGCGTCGCGTCACTTGTCGAGCCACACATCCTCGTAGCGGAAGCCGTTGTAGGAGCTGTTCGACATGATCGTGACGCCCTTGACGTGCGGGTGCCAGCAGGTGCCGGCCCGTGCATGGAAGATGATCGGGCGGGCGACGTCCTCCTGCAGCTTCTTGTCGATGTCCCACACCATTGGCCGGCGCTTGGCGAGGTCGGTCTCCTGCGACTGCACGTCGAACAGCTTCTCGATCTCCTTGTTGCAATAATTGGTGTAATTCCGCTCCGAGCCGCAGGCATAGTTCTCGTAGAACGACTGGTCGGGATCGTCGACGGCATTGCCGGTCAGGTTGAGGCCGAGCATGTAATCCTTGCGCGCGACCTTCGGGAACCAGTTAGCGGTTTCCACGACGTCGAGCTCGCCGTCGATATAGATGGTCTTGAGCTGGTCGATCAGGATCACGGCGGGGTCGCGATATTCCGCGATGTTGCGCGTCGAGACTTTCACGGCGAGGCGCTTGTCCGGACCATAGCCCGCCTTCTGCATCAGCTTCTTGGCTTCCTCGCGGTTGGCATTGATGTCGCGGCCATAGCCCGGAATGGTCTCCAGCCTGTCCTTGGGCATGCCCCAGAGGCCCTGCGGCGGCGGCAGCATGGTGCCGCCGATGTCGCCCTGGCCTTCGAACAGGATGTCGACGAACGCCTTGCGGTCGAGCGCGAGCGCCATCGCCCGGCGGATGTCGATGTTGTCGAACGGCGCGGAGGTGGAATTGACGATGATGTTGGTCGAGACGTTGGTCGGCTCGACGACGCAGGTCGCGTTCGGCGCCTGCGACTTGATGTCCTTCAAAAGCGGGATCGTGATGTGCGTCGGAAAGGTCATGTCGAACTTGCCGGCGACGAAGGCCAGGATCGCGGTCGAGCGGTTGGTGATGATGGTGTACTCGATGCCGTCGAGATAGGGCAGGCCCTTCTTCCAATAATTGGGATTGCGCGTCAGCTTGATCGATTCATTGGCCTTGAACTCGACGAACTTGAACGGTCCGGTCCCGATCGGATGGGTGCGCATGTCCGCCGGCGAGACGTGACAGGGGTAGACCGGCGTGTAGCCGGAGGCGAGCATCGCCAGCAGCGAGGGCTGCGGCCGCTTCAGGTCGAAGGTGACCTCGAATTCGCCGTTGGTCGTGACCTCGTTGACCTCGCTGTACCAGGCCTTGCGCGGATTCTGCCGCAGCTTCTGCTGCGACTTGCCCATCAACAGATCGAAGCTGCATTTGACGTCGGCCGAGGTGAACGGCTTGCCGTCGTGCCATTTCACGCCCTGGCGCAGCTTGAACGTCAGCTTCTTGTTGTCGCTGCTCCAGGACCAGCTTTCGGCGAGGTCCGGCCGCAGCGTATCGGGGCTGTTCTGCGCGATGTGCTGATCGTAGATGAGGAGATTGTTGAACACCCCCATGAAGGGAATGTTGATCGAATAGGTCGCGCCTTCGAGGATCGAGGCGTTGGCCGGACTGTCGCGGTGATACATCCGCAAAATGCCGCCCTGCTTGGGCTCGCCGGCGAGCGTGGCAGTTGAGGCCGTCAGCACAGATAACGCCGCCATTGCGGCGAGCGCCCACACGCTCCGCATGCTCATCCTCCCTGGACCTCGGCCTTTTGCGGCCTGTTTATCCCGACGATAGCGAGGCGCGTGCAGCGAGGCAACCCGCAAGGCCAGCTGCGCTCTCGACAATTCGGATGACGGAATATCTCGGGTGCTTCTCTCGCGATGTGAGAGTGCAGGTGCGAAGGGGTGGTGCTTTGAAACCCGGTCGTCACCCCGGACAAGCGCGCCCTAGCGCGCGCAGATCCGGGATCCATAACCCCAGGAAGATGTTTGGCGAAGACTCGGAGTTGCCAGCCCATGCCGCAACTCCTTCCTGGGGTTATGGGTCCCGGGCTCGCGACTTCGTCGCGCCCCGGGACGACAGCAGATCTTGTGGCGCTTGCGGTGCGCGCTATCCGGTACAACCCTCACATGATCCGCGATGCCTTGTTCCCCCAGTACCGGTCCCGCAGCGGCCGTCAGGCGGCGAGCAGCAGGATCTCGCGCACATCGGCGGGGCCCTCGATCTTGCGCGGGTTGCGCGGAATCCAGTTCGTCCGCATCGCGGCTTGCGCGATCGCATCGAAATGCTCCGGGGAGATGCGCACGTCGGCAAGGCTGCGCGGCATGCCGAGCGAGCGGATGAAGGCATCGAGCACGTCGGCGGCGTCACGCCCGGGATAGCCCATCGCGGCTGCGACGATCATCTGCCGCTCGGCATTGTCGCGCGCGTTCCAGCGCATCACCGCCGGCAGCATGACGCAGGAGGTGTAGCCGTGCGGCACGTCGAAGGCCCCGCCCAGCACGTAGCCGATGCCGTGGCTCGCGCCCATGGGCACGCCGGCGGCAAGCGCGCCCATCGACAGCCAGGTGCCGATCTGCGCATCCATCCGCGCATCGAGATCGCTAGGGTCGGCCTTCACCCGCGGCAGCGCGTCGGCGAGCATGGCGAGGCCCTTCACCGCCTGCGCATCGGCGTAAGGATGCGTCTCGCGCGAGCAGATCGCCTCGACGCAATGGTCGACGGCGCGGATGCCGGTCGACAGGAACAGCCATTCCGGCGTGTGCACGGTGATGGCAGGATCCAGGATGGTCGCGCGCGGCACGGCGAGCGGATGCCGCAGCATCTGCTTCACGTGGCTCGCGCGGTCGGTGACACCCGCAATCGATGAGAACTCGCCGCCGGCGATCGTGGTCGGCACGCTGACCTGCCGCACGATTGGGGCCTTCATCTCGGGCGCGGCGCCCCTGTGCACGCGGATGCGGTCGATGCCGGCGATATCGTCGATGCCGTTGGCCAGGCAGAGCTGCACCGCCTTGGCGCCGTCGGTGATGGAACCGCCGCCGATTGTGACGATCAGATCCGCCTCCGCCGCGCGCGCCGCTTGTGTCGCCGCGATCACCGCCTCGCGCGGCGTATGCGCCGGCATGGCATCGAACAGGCCGGCGCAGCGGGAGCCGAGCGCCTCTCTGATTTTCGTGATCTCGTCGGTCTGCCGGTTTAGCGTCCCCGACACCATCAGGAAGGCGCGGCTTGTGCCCAGCCGGTCCATCTGCGCGACGATGGCTTCAGCCGCAGGATGGCCGAACACGACCTCCTCGATCGCGCCGAACACGACACGTCCCTGGTGCACGCCTGTCCTCCCGGACAATTCGGTCTTGTTGTTGGGCCGCAATCTACCCGACCCCGCCACGTCAGTCATGCGCGAAGACGCTGGCCGTTTTGCAGCGCAGGGGCAGGGCTTTTGCAGATCGTGTCAACGATGCTTCAACGTCGGGACTGCGCTCCCTCTCCCGCTTGCGGGAGAGGGTTGGGGAGAGGGCTCTCTCCGCAGCGGGGCCGTCGCGGGTATCTCGCAGAGGTCTCTCGCCGCGCAGGGATAGTCTCGGTCAATTCTGGACAACCCCAACGCAGAGACACCCTCTCCCCAACCCTCCCCCGCAAGCGGGGGAGGGAGCACACTGCCGATGCCGCTGCATGTGAGGTCAGGAACTATTCCCTCAAAACACCACGCCGACGCGCGTGCCGCGCTTCCAGGCGATGCGGCAGCGCTTCTTGGTGTTGACGTGCAGCAGCTCGAAGCGATCGGGAATCGTCACCTGGCCGCCGAGATCGACGCAGGCGCCGCCGGGCGAATAGTCGATCAGCGTGCACGGGATCACCGGCGCGCGCGGGTCGGTGATGATCTTGGCCTGGCGTGACACCAGGCCTGCGGGCTTCACACGGACGAACTTGCGCGGATGCATTGGCACGTCTCCTCCAACTCCGCAGGTCGCGGCGGCTGATCTGTCCCAATCATGGAAAAGAGTTGATGCGATCCGCCTAAGGCGCGCCCGAGAATTTTAACGAAAAGTGTCAGCGAATGCGGAAAGCAGCGGTAGCGGAGTGCCACCCTCCCCTGGAGGGGCAGGCTATCGCATTTGAGAGCTTTTCCCTGCGGCCATCCTTCGAGATGCCCGCCTTGGGCGGGCTCCTCAGGATGAGGGCGGAGTGCGCGGCAGCAGTTTCAACGAGCACTGATGCTGATTAGCCTCATCCTGAGGAGGCGCGTCAGCGCCGTCTCGAAGGACGAGGCGTGCGCGCAGGCCGCCGCCACGAGTCACATGCGATAGCCCTGCTCTCCAAGGGGATAAGCGCGCCATGCCACCTCACCCCGTCACGCCCTCCACCTCCGTCCCCGCCGCCAGCTCCACCCCCGGCGGCACCGGCATCGGCACCGTCACATAATCCTTCGGCAGGTTCACCGGCCGGTAGTCCGGCTCCACCGCCATGCGCTTCAGCACGCTCTCATGCACATGCGCGCCTTCGGGGATCAGGCGCGGCTCGCCATCGGGGATGTAGAAGCCGAAATAGACTTTCCGCGCCGGCCATTCCCGGTACTTCGCGCGCTTCGGCAAGAACTCCAGCACGCGCCAGACCGCCGTCATGGAATCGTGCAGCATGCCGCTCTTGCCGGTAAAAGCGGGCTCGACGTATTTGAACGGCGAGTTCTTGCGCTGGATGCCCCAGGCGAGCTGGTTCACCGTGCGCGGGTTGAACTTCAGCCCGGCCCTCTCGGCCTCGTCGATCATCCACAGCAGCGGATATTTGGACTCGCCGCTCTCGGCCTCCGGATAGCCGCCGCCGACGTCGCAATGCACGCCGGCGAACCACACCTGCATAATGTCCTGCGGCACCTTCTTCTCGTCGGGCACGTAGCGGTTGCTCCAGAACTCCTGCGGCTCCGCATATCGCTTCAGGCGGAACATGCGCCGCCGCTCGTCGATCGCGATCGCCTGCCGGAAGATCCTGATGCTGGGATCGCGCAGCGTGAAGGCGAGCTCCTCCAGGCTCGGCCAGTAGAAGCGATCGGCGCGCGGCACGATCACGCTCGCCACCGTGTCCCAGACGCCGACGAAATGGATGGTCGGCCAGCGCGTCGAGGTGATGCGCGCAAACTGCGCGGCGAGGTCGAATTCGTCCTTCGGCAGCGGCCCGCTCTCGTCGAACACGATGTTCTTGATATCCTCGACATCGTTGCCGCGCCCGCTGCCGGAATATTGCTTGTAGGCGATGAGGCCCGAGCCTGAGAGGTTCGCCTGCTCCGGCGAGATCAGGCCGATCTTGTGGATCAGCCCCGCGAGAACCCGCACCGTGTAGGCCCCGCGCGAGAAGCCGAACAGATAGATCCTGTCGCCCGGCGCGTAATGCTGAACCAGGAAGCAATAGGACGACAGCACGTTGTCATCGAGCCCGTATCCGGTCGCGAGCCCCCACACCAGCTTGATGTTGGCCTTCCAGCGCCCCCACGTCGACGACTCCGTCATGGTACCGACGCCGGGATCGTAAAACACCATCTGCCTGGGCTGCGTCCTGTCCGTCTTGCGCAGGCAGCGATAGAGCTTCAGGACGTTGGAGATGTTCTCGCTGATCTCGTTGCCGGTGCCGTCACAGCAGATGACGAGGTTCTTGCCGGCGGGCTTGTGTTCGGAACTGGCTGCGGTCTCCATGGATGCGCCTCCGGGGGATGCTACCGGGGCGAGTATAGCGGAAAATGAGCGGCAGCGAGGAGAGGAAGGCGGCGCCGCCGGCAAGCAGCCCCACGGCCGCATCGTCTGTTGACATTAACCTCTTGTTAACCATGCGGTCGCCTAATGTTGACGATGGGGGATCACCATGTCGGCCCATGTGACGCGACGGAAATTGATGCCTGTTTCGGCCGATCCGGCCATCCGGTCGGTGGCGAGGCTGGGGGTTCGCGTCAAGGCCGTCCTACAGGGCAGAACGCCTGTCCTATGGAGCAAAGCCATGTTCGCAAGGGACGACTTAGTGGACAATCTCTGCCGCGATCTCGATCGCGCGCGCGGAAGACGTGATGCGCTCGCATCCGAAGCCACGACCCTGACGGCCCAGATCGCCGAAATTGAAGCTCGCCTTTCGGAGGAGAAGAAAAGGCGGGAGCGTGAGCGCGTCCTGAGCGAGATCGAACTGATCAAGACGCGAATCAAGCAAGCCGCCGGCGCGTTTGCACCTGTCGTCGACGGTCTCTCCAGGGCGGTCGAATCGGCTGCGGCAGTTGTGCCCGAGGCGCGCGAGCTCAATAGTTTCCTGGTGTCGGTGGCGACCGAGATCGACAGCGTGCTCGATCCCCTCTTGCGTGAACTGGATCAGCGCGCGGATGCGGTGCGATCCGGCCAGGCAGCGCTGGACTTGCCGAGTTCGGCCGTTGAAGCGCCGCCCATCGAGCTGCCGAAGGACACCAACGAACGCCTGCTTCGCTTTCCGGCCTGGCTGTCCCGCGACAAGGAAACGGACAAGAAGGAAACATCGGAGAAGCCGCACAGCACGGCGGCGTGAACGATTGGCGCGTTGTGCGCCTTGGAATCGGAGAGCTGTTGTTTTGCTCCGTCATTCGGGGGCGCGCCTCTTGGCGCGAGCCCGGAATCCATTGCTCAACGGTCAGCGCGGTTAGATCGATCCTCAGATGCGCAATTGTGCATTATAGTTCGCGATTTTGTCGCGTCCCCGGGATGACGACCCTGTGTTGGGCCACCCCTCAGTTCGCCGCGCGGCGCAGGAAGGCCGGGATATCGAGAACGGCCTCGTCGGGCGCATTGCGCGCAGGCGTGCGGCCGTAAGGATCGAGCGGCTGAAGCGCCGCCTGCCGCGCATAGTCCAGGCCCGGCCTTGCCGGTGGCCCCACGGGGTGGTGCGGCTGCGGGCGGAGCGGCGGGCTGCCCGCTTGCGGAAGGGGGGCGCTGCGCTCGATGCGATCGGCAATGCGGCGGCCGTCGCTGCGCAGCCTGCCGGCGAGCTGCGTGAGGGCGGTTTCCACCGGGTGCGCCTGCGCCGGATCGAGATTATCGATTCCGGTCGCCACCACCGAGACGCGGACGATGCCTTCGAGGCTTTCGTCAAAGGACGCGCCGACTATGATGTTGGCGTCGGGGTCGGCCTCGTCGCGAATGCGGGTTGCCGCTTCGTCGACCTCGTACAGCATGAGATCCTTGCCGCCGGTGATGGAGATGATGAGACCACTGGCGCGCTTGATCGAGGGATTTTCGATCAATGGATTGGAGATCGCTGCGACAGCGGCGGCGAGCACGCGCTTCTCGCCGGAAGCCTCGCCCCGTCCCATCATGGCCTTGCCCTTCTCCTTCATGACGGAGAGGACGTCGGCAAAATCGAGATTGATCAGGCCTTCCTTGACGATGAGGTCGCTGATGCAGGCCACGCCCGAATAAAGCACCTGGTCGGCAAGGGCAAAGGCATCGGCGAACGTGGTCTTCTCGCTCGCCACCCGGAACAGGTTCTGGTTCGGGATGATCAAGAGGGTGTCAACCGTCTTCAGCAGCTCCTCGATGCCGGCTTCGGCAAAGCGCATGCGGCGCTGGCCCTCGAAGTAGAACGGCTTGGTGACCACGCCGATGGTGAGAATGCCGAGTTCGCGCGCGATTCTGGCGACGATGGGTGCAGCCCCGGTGCCGGTGCCGCCGCCCATGCCGGCCGTCACGAACACCATGTGCGCGCCGGTCAGCTGATCGCGGATCGTGTCGATCGCCTCTTCGGCCGCGGCGCGTCCCAGTTCCGGCTGCGAGCCGGCGCCGAGGCCTGCGGTCACCCGGGTGCCGAGCTGGATGAGGCGCTTCGCCTTCGACATCGCCAGCGCCTGCGCGTCGGTGTTGGCGACCACGAACTCGACCCCTTGCAGCCCGGCCGTGATCATGTTGTTGACGGCATTGCCGCCGGCGCCGCCGACGCCGAACACGACGATGCGGGCTTTCATTTCATGGATATCGGTATTGCCTGCCATTTTTCCCTCGCGATTGGTCCGGCAAGCCGGGATTAAAGAAAGTCTCGAGTGCTACCTGCAAGCCGCGCGGTCTGCTTTGACGATGGAAGCGGCCAGATGTCCCAATCGACGCGCGGCGTATCCCGCGAGCGTCCCGCCAGGGCGGCGATCGCTCCGCAGCGCCGTCACTTCGTCTTCCAGTCGTGCCGCCCACGCATTGGCGGCCGTCGTCTCGGCGGCCGCCTGCGTCAGCTCGACGGCGAGGCGATCGGCACGCTCGCGCTCGCGCTCGAACACGGCCCTGTAGGCGGCTGCGACGTCTTCGAGCCGCGCGATCTCCGCCTTGAGGGCCTGGGACTTGATTGCCTCGATCTTTGCCATGGAGGCATCGATGGGGTCTGCCCGGCGGCCCTTTCGTGAGCGGGGCGTGTACCGGAGCGCGGCGAGATCGACGCTCACCAGGGCTTTGCCGTCGGCCGAGCGCGAGCGCGGCAGGCCGCGACGTCTCGCCAGCGACCGCGCGGCCTCGCGCGAGATATCGAGGCGGGCACCGAGATCGGCATACGTCAACAACGCAACGCACATCGGCGCTTCTCCTGGAGTGAACCGGGAAGGCATTTCGAGCTAATGATGGCTGGACGATTACCGCAGGCTAGGGTGCGTTGGTTAATGGACGGTTAACGAGCGCGGGGGGCGTTTACGGGTGGGGTGCCGGTCGCCGGAGACCACGCCTGCGAATTCGGAGGCACCCCGCCCGGCATCGTGCTGCGGAGCATTTTCAGGAGTAGGTGGAGCGGGGCCATTGCAGCCGCATTGTGTCCGTGTTGCGCGGCGATAGCAAAAGACAGGCAACCTTAGTCAAACCGGCCCGTTTGTTGTGGAGGGCCCGATCAACGTCACAAGCGACTGCAGCATAGCGAGAGCACTATCATTGTTTCCGGGGCGCCTCTCCCAGAGTTGGAAAAGCATCGGAAACAGTTGAGCCTTCGATAGCCCAAGGTGATCGCTGAGCTTCGCATACCAATCGTGCTGCTCAGCACCTTCGAGCCCAAAAAGAATGGGCCCAATATCTTGAGAGCCGCTGACTGCTTCTAGCGCTTTTGGGTCGGCTTGGACGATCTCTCGGAAAATGTGCTCGATCGGCTTGTCGCCAGGCAGGAAAGTCGAGATGGCTCCAAGCCCGTCGGGGATCTTGCCCCGTAAATCACCGTCAAAGAGACCAATGATCTTTACCGCTGAAAACGGTGCGCCGATGCGCTCAAGTAGCTTTATAATATTCCCATCGCCATTTCTAACGCTGATCTCCACGCGGCGTGAAAGACCCGGCTTGTGCCTCTCAAGAATCTGACGAACGAACCACTCGGCGGCGGCATCTTCCACTAATACTACGACGTCAACATGCGGCTCGATGCCAAGCAGAGCAAGCAGAACAGGGGGAGGAGTTGATTCAATGATGCGGACGTTTGCCCCTTCGCGAAACAAGAACACATGATGTTCCTCGCTGAAACTATTTATGACCTTTGGCGAATGGCTCGTCACTATGACGCTGAGGTGCTTGTCGACGGCGGCGCCGAGGAGAAAATAGCTAAAAGTTTCCTGTGATGCCGCCGAAAGGTTTGTTTCAGGCTCCTCAATTAAGAGTATCGAGTTCTCGGGTGCACGGTCGATCGTCCACCAAAGATACAGAATTGCAAGTTCACCCGCCCCCATGGTGCGGCTGTCATAGCGATTATTGCCGTACGCCACTTCGAAGAAGGGAATGATGCCGCTGTCGCTCTCGATTTCGTAGACTTTCACTTCTCGATAGTCGCGACGGCAGATGAAGTTGATTTCAATGAGTGTTTTTTCGTCGATCGCGCGCGGGCCAACGCCGTTGATGATATCGTTGACGTCTTGAAAGCTTGCAAATTCCTTTTGGTGGATCTTTGTTTCTGCAGCAGCGTCCACATGGATGACGTCAACGTTAAGTGAGCTTGTGCCAGTGGGAGCGCCACCGCCGAAAGTTACCTCACAGGTCTGTTCCCCCTCGGCGTTTCGATACGCTAAGACGGCCTTGCCCGCATTCAATTTGAGGCTAGTTGGAGCGTCTTGGGTGACCTGCGTTGGTGCTGCTGCCGCCCAAACCGACCGCAAGATGGTTGTCTTGCCAACCCCATTCGGCCCGGCAAGTACGACCAAGGGCAGAGTCAGCGGGATCTCGCCGCTGCCGAGCGTCGGAATCTCTTCAAACGAAAATCTCTGCAGCTGCAACGGCCACTGTAGTGCCCGCTCGCGTATGCGCCGCTTATAGTCGCTAACGCGCGCGGCTCTCATGGTAGCTTACTCCAGCGCTCAAGGTTTAGCCGTTGGCTGAGCGCATGTTCAAAAGTGACATCGTCTCTAGAGAGCAAATCGTCTCGAATCTGCTCGAGGGCGGATTGGTCCACGGTGGTTGGCAGGTCTTTATGGCCTGAGAAGTAATAGGCAAACCACAAAGACGCGTCGCGATACACGACAGAAGATACGTCCGTAACTCGGAGACTTGCTCTGTCCTGAAAGACCGAATAGGCCTCCGGAACGAAGTTTCGAGCAGACGTATTTGATGCCGACTGCACAAAGAAAGTCATGTACTCGAGATTCGGCTCTAGGCTATCAAAGCGAGCAAAGAACAATAGCCAGCTAAGAGTGCTTGCTTTGTTTAGACGGACTGCGATGGCTTTTTCGCGCGAGCTTGAGAAGAAGCGAATGCTCTTCTCGGCTCTCTCCAAGACGGTAGAAGAGAATCCAGAACGATCTTTGAATCTCTGAGAAACTAGTGCTTCAGTGCTTTTGGTCGCAAAAGTCTTCGCCTCCAAAAACAACAGAAGTCGAGCTACGATGTCGTCGTAAGCTAGCCTCGCATTCGAAAACCCAATTGTTTTCTTGTTGTTGCTACCAGCCTCAAACTGCTTAACTAGGTCCTTCAGCTCTTCACGCGCGGGACCATAGAATGCATTGCGTTGCTCACCTGCGGTCAGCATGCTTGGTTGATTGAGGCGATAGAAGAGTTCGCTTGGTTCGTCGGGCAGATAGTCTGTTATCCTGAAGCATCGAAGCGTGTATTGGTCCATTAGGCGCTTGTCTGTGGGAGACAGGCGCCTGTAGTAAGTTCCGTCCAGTCCTTTGATACGATCGTCTAACGGTGTGATGCTTCCATCGATCGAGAAGTCATTGCGGACAAAATCTCGAAGAGCTGCGAGGCGCTGCTGACCATCCAGCACTTCCATTCGCCCGTCTTTAGTTACGACCAAGAATACTGGCGGTATTGACCACCCTCTAAGCACGGTATCAATCAAACGCCTCTTCTTTGCCGGCGACCAAATCTCTTGGCGTTGAAAATCGGGCTGGAGATCAATGTCGCCACTCTCGATTCTCTCGACAACCGTCTTTAAGTCTGGTTCCCAGGGCGTCAACTTCATTGATAGTTCTCTACCTTTGCGGGAACGATATCAGCTCGTGATTCGGCTGCTAATCAGCAATTAGGATCAATCCCCACACTCTGAGCAAGAGTGTTAGATTCGATCCGGCTTTCGGCATCCCCCACAAACAAAAACGGCCGGATCTCCCGATCCGGCCGCTACTCAAACTCTACTCTGCTAAGCCTACGCCACGCGACGCAACTTAGCCCCGCCCAATTCCGTAAAATCTCAGCTCGCCTGCTTCGCCGGCTGGGCGTCGCCGACCTTCTTCTGGATGGCGCGCTTCAGCTCGAGGGCGCGCGGGGAGAGCGCGTCGGCGCTCGCCTTGAGCAGGAAGGGGTCGAGGCCGCCATTGTGGTCGACGCTCTTGATCGCGTTGGTGGAGACGCGCAGGCGCACGTTGCGCCCCAAAGCTTCCGAGATGAACGTCACGTTGACGAGGTTCGGCAGGAAGCGGCGCTTGGTCTTGATGTTGGAGTGGCTGACCTTGTGGCCGACGAGGGGGCCCTTGGCCGTCAGTTCGCAGCGGCGAGACATGGTAGAAATCCTTTAGTTCGAACCCCCAACGAGTGCGGCCGCCATCTCGGCGCCACGGGGGCAAATTCTGTCGTCCTTGCAGGGAGCGGGCGGACGTATAGGGGGGAAGGGGCCTTGCGTCAAGGTTTTGGGTGGTCTTTTGGAGCCGCCCGGGCGGTGCGCTCCCTCTCCCGCGCTTGTCGCGCCGAAGCCTTTGGCGAAGGCGGATGCGGGAGAGGTCGGAACGCCCCCCTTACCGCCGGATCACCAAAACGGCAATGATTGTCACGCCTTACCATCACATAAAGGGCGTATTCGGCGTCGAAGAGTCCTTTGGAGTTCCCGGGGCTGCACGCTCCGACACATTGTTTGTCGCGGTTTTTGGCTTAAGTAACAGCGGATCGCGCCCCGATTGGATTATTTCGTGCCGACAACGCTTCATTTCGCGCAAGACCTGCGCTCAGCCTGTCTGCGTCCGGCCGGCCGGCTGATGGCGCTTTGCGGCCTGGCGCTGGCCGTTGCGGGCGGCGCGGCGCCGGCGGCGGCGCAAGGCAAGCTCGAGGCGCAATACGAGGCGACGCTGGCGGGCATTCCGGTCGGCAAGGGCGCCTGGAACATCGACATCCAGGACGACGTGTTCTCGGCGGCGGCCGCCGGCGGCACCTCGGGGCTGTTGAAGTCGTTCACGGGCGGGTCCGGCACCGGCGCCAGCCAGGGGCGCGTGGTCAACGGCGCGCTGGTTGCGACCGGCTACCAGGCCTCCACCACCACCCAGAAGAAGACCGAAGAGATCCGCATCACCCTCGACAAGGGCAATGTGAAGGATTTTGCCATCCTGCCGGAGCCGCCGGTCGATCCTGACCGCATCGTCGTCACCGAGGCGCATCGCCGCGGCGTCTGGGACCCCATGACGGCCTCGCTGCTGCGCGTGCCCGGCACCGGTGATCCCGTTTCGCCGGACGCCTGCCACAGCTCCGCGCCCGTGTTCGACGGCCGCATGCGTTACGAGCTCAAGCTCGATTTCAAGCGCATGGAGACCGTGAAGGCGGAGAAGGGCTACAAGGGCCCGGTCGTGGTGTGCTCGATCTATTTCGTGCCCATCGCCGGCTACATCCCGGACCGTCCCGTGATCAAATACCTCGCCGCCCAGCGCAACATGGAGATCGCGTTCGCCCCCATCGCCGGCACGCGCATCCTGGTCCCGTTCTGGCTGAAAGTGCCGACCCCGCTCGGCCCGGCCATGCTGGAAGCGACGAGCTTCATCACGTCGCCCCAGCCGCCACGCGTGGCGAAGACGCAGTAGGCGAGGAGGCCGCACCGCTTTCTCCACCGTCATTCCGGGGCGCGCCCCTTGGCGCGAACTATGGTGCGCCCTTGCGCACCTGAGAATCCATCGGGCTACAGCGACGGTTTCACGATGGATTCCGGGCTCGCGACTGCGTCGCGCCCCGGAATGACGAGCGAAATGGGAGCCCAGAAGCGCGCCCTAATGATTTCAACGACTTACCTACTGTGCATGGGGTTGTTTTCGCACTCTTTGTTTGGCCAGCCCCGCCGCAGGGAATCCATTTGACTCCTCCCCGATTCTGATTCGACTCGCCGCCATCCCCAGCTTTAACCAGTCCGGTCGCTTGTGTGCCTGCGCAAAACTCCATCTAGTCGCAACCAAGACGAGTCCCGCGACATGTTGCGTGAACGGAACGGGACTCGTCAGGGAGTCAGCGATTCGGCCGCGATTCGTTCTAGAGTCGTTCCGAAGCTTAAAGCGAACGGGAAAAGCGTCGCAAAGTGAGACAGTTGCGCGGACTTTGGGGAGGGCGCTTCCACGCCCGCGGTGTGCCCCTCACCCTGAGGAGGCCGCGCAAGCGGCCGTCTCGAAGGGCGAGGGGCTTGGCTCCCCCGGCAGCACCAGCCGGGCCTTCATCCTTCGAGACGCGCTGACGCGCTCCTCAGGATGAGGAACGAAGAGCAAGCCCTCTCCCCGCCCCGGATAGCACTGACATTCGCCCAAATCGCCATTACCTAATCCGCTAGACATGGCTTTCTCCTCCTCCCCCTTCGCCTCCGAGCGCGCACCCGGCGCGGGCGTCACCGCGGTGCTTGGTCCGACCAACACCGGCAAGACCCATCTCGCCATCGAGCGGATGCTGGCGCATCCCTCGGGCATGATCGGCCTGCCGCTGCGCCTGCTCGCGCGCGAGGTCTACAACAAGATCGCCGACAGAGCCGGTGAAGCCAGCGTCGCGCTCGTCACCGGCGAGGAGAAGATCAAGCCGAAGAACCCGCGCTATTGGGTCTCGACCGTCGAGGCCATGCCGCGCGATATTGACGTCTCCTTCCTCGCCGTCGACGAGGTCCAGATCGCCGCCGATCTCGAGCGCGGCCATGTCTTCACCGATCGCATCCTCAACCGCCGCGGCCGCGACGAGACGCTGCTGTTAGGCGCCGCCACCATGCGCCCGATCATCGAGCGCCTGTTGCCGGGCGTGTCCATGATCACGCGGCCCAGATTGTCGCAGCTCGAGTTCGCCGGCGATCGCAAGATCACGCGCCAGCCGCGCCGCACCGCCATCGTCGCGTTCTCGGCGGATGAAGTCTATGCGATTGCCGAGCTGATCCGCCGCCAGCACGGCGGCGCCGCCGTGGTGCTGGGCTCGCTGTCGCCCCGCACACGAAACGCGCAAGTGGCGATGTTCCAGAACGGCGACGTCGATTATCTCGTCGCCACCGATGCCGTCGGCATGGGCCTCAATCTCGATGTCGACCACGTCGCCTTCGCCTCCGACCGCAAGTTCGACGGCTACCAGTTCCGCCGCCTGACGCCGTCCGAATTCGCGCAGATCGCAGGCCGCGCCGGCCGCGCCACCCGCAACGGCACCTTCGGCACCACGGGCCGCTGCGCGCCGTTCGAGCCCGAGCTCGTCAACGCGCTGCAGAACCACACCTTCGATGCGGTGAAGGTCCTGCAATGGCGCAATTCCAAGCTCGATTTCTCTTCGCTCGGCGCGCTCCAGGTCTCGCTGAACCTCGCCCCCGGCCACGAGACGCTGACGCGCGCGCCGATCGCCGAGGACATGCGCGTGCTCGATCACGCCGCCCGCGACGGCGAGGTGCGCGATATCGCGCATGGCAAGGCCGCCGTGGAGCGGCTTTGGGAAGCCTGCCAGGTCCCGGACTACAGAAAGCTGTCGCCGGCCGCCCATGCCGAGCTGGTGACGACGCTGTACGGCTTCCTGATGCGCAAGGGCTGCATTCCCGATGCCTGGTTCGAGTCCCAGGTCACCCAGGCCGACCGCATCGACGGCGACATCGACACGCTGTCGGCCCGAATCGCCCAGATCCGCACCTGGACCTTCGTCGCCAACCGCCCGGACTGGCTGAAAGACCCGGAACGCTGGCAGGGGATCGCGCGGGAGGTCGAAAATAAATTATCGGATGCGCTCCATGAACGCTTGACTGAGCGTTTCGTTGATCGCCGGACCAGTGTATTGATGCGCCGCCTGCGGGAGAACACGAGCTTGAATACTGAAATCGGCAAGACCGGCGAAGTCATCGTCGAAGGCCATGTCATCGGCCGCCTCGATGGCTTCACCTTTGCACCGGATGCGGCGGAAGCCGGCTCCGATGCGAAAGCCTTGCAGGCTGCAGCGCAAGCGGTGCTCGCCGGCGAGATCAACGCGCGCGCCGAAAAGCTGGGCAATGCGCCGGACGAGCAGTTCGTGCTCACCTCCGAAGGCATCATCCGCTGGACCGGCGATGCCGTGGCGCGCCTCGCTGCCGCAGACGAGGCGCTGCATCCGCGCATCCGCATCATCTCGGACGAGCGCCTGACCGGCGCGCCCCGCGACAAGGTGCAGGCGCGGCTCGAGCTCTGGCTCAAGACCCACATCGAAAAGCTGCTCGGGCCGATGTTCGAGCTGTCGAAGGCCGAGGACGTCACCGGCATTGCCCGCGGCATCGCCTATCAGCTGGTCGAGGCGCTCGGCGTGCTCGAGCGGCCGAAGATCGCCAGCGAGCTGAAGGATCTCGATCAGCCCTCGCGCGCCGTGTTGCGCAAATACGGCGTCCGCTTCGGCGCCTATCACATCTATTTCCCCGGCCTGCTCAAGCCCGCCGCGCGTGCGCTCGCCGCGCTGCTCTGGGCGCTGAAGCAGGACAATGTCGATCTCTCCGCGCTCTCGGGCGCGCAGCATCTGGCCTCCTCGGGGCGCACCTCGTTCCCGGTCGACAAGGCGCTGCCGCGCGATGCCTATCGCGTGCTCGGCTACAAGCAGGCCGGCGAGCGCGCCGTGCGCGTCGACATCCTGGAACGCCTCGCCGACCTGATCCGCCCGGCGCTGGCCTGGCGCGAGAATTCGCCGGGCGAAAAGCCCGCCGGCGCGTTCGACGGCCGCAGCTTCGTGGTCACGCAGGCGATGACCTCGCTGACCGGATCTGCCGGCGAGGATTTCGCCTCCGTGCTGCGCGCGCTCGGCTATCGCATGGAGAAGCGCCCGCCGCTGCCGCCGAAGCCTGTCGTGACCGAGCAGGTCGTGACCGAGACGGTCGTGACTGAGACGGTCGCGGCCGAGACGCCGCCCGCTGAAGGCAGCGCGGAGACCTCGACCGAGGCTGCAGCGGAAGCCGTTGCCGGCCTGCCGGCTGAGGCCGCGGCCGCTGAGGCTACGGCCGAATCCGTCACCGTCGAAGACGCGCCCGGCATGGAGCCGCACGACGAGCCCGCTCCTGCGGAGGCTCACGAGGAGCCGGCGCTGGAAGCGTCTCCGGAAACCCCCGTCACCCCCGAGGACGCCCCCGGAATCGCGCCGCCCGCAGAAGAGGCTGCGACGCCCGCCGAGGCTGCCGGCCTCGAAGCGGCTGCCGCCGAGACCGCCGCGACGGAAGCTGCTGCATCCCCCGATGCCGCCGCGCCTGAGGCAACAGTCGCACCGGCCGAGCCCGAGCTGGTCGAGGTCTGGCGCCCCGCCGGCCGTCACGAAGATCGCAAGCCGCGCCACGAGCGCCATCGCCACCAGCGTCACAACAACCAGCGTCCGCGGCCCGGCGCCGAGGCTGGCGCTGCACCCGATGCAGCGAGCGCCGCGCCCGGCGAAGCCGCCGACGGCGCCAAGCCGGGCCATCGTCATGGCGGCGGCCATCGCCGCGATGGCGGACGCGACTTCCGCAAGCCGCGTGAAGGCGGCGAGGGCGGTGAGCGCCGCGACGACCGCAATCGCAGCTTCCAGGGCAAGGGGGACCGCGACAAGGATCGCGATCGCAACCGCGACAACAAGAAGTTCGGCGGAGATCGCGACAAGGGCCGCGACAATCGCGGCCGCGACCGCGACAAGGGCCGTGACCGCCGTGATCGCGAGTCGGGTCCCTCACTGCGTCCCTACGCCTCCAGCGCGAATCCGCGCGAGCGCGATCGTCCGATCGATCCGAACTCGCCCTTCGCCAAGCTCGCCGCGCTGAAAGAGCAGCTGGGGCGGAAGGAGTAATCCCACGACGACGACGACCGAGCGGCAGCGTATCGACAAATGGCTGTGGCACGCGCGGGTGGTGAAGGCGCGCACCTCTGCGGCCGAGCTCGTCGTCACCGGCCATGTCCGCGTCAACGGCGTGCGCGAGACATCGCCGGGCCATGCGATCAAGCTTGGCGACGTCCTCACCATTGCGCTCGATCGCACCGTGCGCGTGCTGAAAGTCACCGCCTTCAACGAGCGCCGTGGCGATGCCGCCTCGGCTCGCGTGCTCTATGAGGAGCTCGGCACGCGCAATTAATTGCGCTTGTTATTCATTTCTTGATCGATCAAACGCATAAAGCCGTCATGTTCGGGCCTTCCCGACCTTGCGGCGCCCGGCCATCCGCGCTAGGCAAGCCGCGACTTCTAAAAGAGCTTTTCGGAGCGTTGGATGACTTACGTCGTCACTGAAAACTGCATCAAGTGCAAGTACACCGACTGCGTCGAGGTCTGCCCGGTCGATTGCTTCTACGAGGGCGACAACATGCTCGTCATCCATCCCGACGAGTGCATCGATTGCGGCGTGTGCGAGCCGGAATGCCCCGCCGACGCCATCAAGCCGGACACGGAACCGGGCCTCGAAAAGTGGCTCCAGGTCAACGCCGACTACGCCAAGAGCTGGCCGAACATCACCCAGAAGAAAGAATCACCTGCCGACGCCAAGGAATTCGACGGCATGGAAGGCAAGTTCGAGAAATATTTTTCTCCGAACCCCGGCTCTGGGGACTAATTCGCGCCCAAACTTAACCCTAATAGCGGCGCTGCCGCCGAAACCAGCCCTGAAGACCCCTAAATCATTGATTTTTGCGGGAAATGTGCTATATTGGGCACATTAAGCCGAACCCCGTCAGCCCCGTTGGCCCCTCTGGGTTCCCGTGAAACCAAATGTCGAACAGGGGCGTGGCAGTTTCCGCGCGCAGGCTGTGTCACAGAAAACGCGTAAAAAGAGTACTTCAGCGAGGGCTTCCCATAAGGAGGCCAAAAAAGTCGCCGCGGCCAGCCGTAGCGCATCCAAGGGTCGGACCGCGACGAAGGCGCCGGCTGCAAAGTCCTCGAAGAACAAAAGAAGCGCAATGCCTAACAAGACTGCCAAACCGGCCGCGAAAGCGACCGCTGCCAAGCCTGCTGCCGCCAAGCCTTTGAATGTCAAGCCTGTGACTGCCAAGGCCCCCGCTGCCAAGCCCGCCGCGACGAAGGCCCCTGTTGCCGTTGCGCCCGCCAAGGCTCCCGTCGCCGCCAAGCCGGCTGCCAAGCCCGCGGCTGCGCCGAAGGTCGAGGAAAAGAAGGTCGTGACCCAGCGTCAGGGCTTCAAGGCCAACGAATTCGTGGTCTATCCCGCTCACGGCGTCGGCCAGATCCTGGCCATCGAGGAGCAGGAGATCGCCGGTGCGAAGCTCGAGCTGTTCGTCATCAACTTCATCAAGGACAAGATGACGCTGCGCGTGCCGACCGCCAAGGTCGCCAATGTCGGCATGCGCAAGCTGTCCGACCCGGCCCTGGTCAAGAAGGCGCTGGAGACGCTAAAGGGCCGCGCCCGCGTCAAGCGCACCATGTGGTCGCGCCGCGCCCAGGAATACGAAGCGAAGATCAATTCGGGCGACATCGTCGCGATCGCGGAAGTCGTGCGCGACCTCTATCGCTCGGAATCGCAGCCCGAGCAGTCCTACTCGGAACGCCAGCTCTATGAAGCGGCGCTCGACCGTCTGTCCCGCGAAATCGCGGTGGTGCAGCACTCGACCGAGACCGAAGCGGTCAAGGAGATCGAGGCGCAGCTTGCCAAGAGCCCGCGCCGCAATGCCAAGGCGGAAGCTGCCGAGGGCGAAGCTGACACGGATGCCGAGGGCGATACCGACGATACCGATGGCGACGACAGCACCGTCGCCGACGAGGCCGCGTAAGCCGGCACCGAACGCAAGCAATCAAAAGCCCGGCCGTTTGGCCGGGCTTTTTGTTTGGCTTCCTGAGGCCGCGGGAGTTCGGCTCTACGCGCCGCGCGGCTGGGTCCAGATCGAGATCGGCTGCTGAATGCCGCGGACCGCCCGCGCCTCTCGCGCTTCCAATGACTGAAACGTTGCGGCTGCACCGCCAAGCTCGGCCTTCGCCTGGCTGACGAGGTCGTCACTCGCCACCAGCGCGCAGTCGAAGGTGCGGGTCAAAGCCTCGAGGCGGCTTGCCACGTTGACGGTCGCGCCGATCACGGCAAATTCCAGACAGGTCTGCCCGAGGTCGCCGAGCACCACCGGCCCATAATGCAAGCCAAAGCTCACATGCAGCTTTGGCTCGCCTGACGCTGCCCGCTGATCGTTCCAACGCTCCGCCGCCGCGATCATCGCCTGGGCACATCGCAGCGCGTTGCTGGCGTCGTGCTCGCCGGCAAAGGGCGTTCCGAACGTCGCCATCAATCCGTCCCCGAGATATTTGTCGAGCGTGCCGCTATGGCGGAAAACCTCCTGCTCCATCAATCCGTGGAATTCCCGCAACGTCCGCACCACCTCCTGCGGCGAGCGCGCATCGGCAAAGGCCGTGAAGCCGACGATGTCGACGAACAGCACCGCGACGTGTTGCGTGCGGACCTGCTTCAACGGCTCGTCCTGTTTCGACAATTCCGCCACGACATTCGGTGAAAAGTAGCGTGCGAGGTTGCCGCGCTCGCGCTCCACCGCGGCATGCCGAATCAAGAGGTCGTTGCTGCGGCGGACCGCGAGCGCCAAGGTCGCGGCCACGATCAGGAATACGACGATCTCCTGGACCCGAACGTGGAATCCGATCGCGCTGGGCGAGATCATTGCAAACAGGCGCTCATCGCTGCCTGTTGCGGCCGCGATGCGGGCCGTCAGCGCAGGATCGCGATCGGGCTGCCACCAGACCCAGGCGATGCCGATCAACCAGAGCGCGGTCGTCCACATGCCGACCGCAATGACGGTCCGCCAAGTATAGGCCAATGTGGCGCCTGCGAGCAGGACGAAGAAATAAATGAAGTTGCCGAAATGGTACTGCATTGCGACCGGCCAATGCGAGGCTCCGAACGGATTCGGAACCACAATCAGGTACGTCAGCAGCGCCAGGTCGCAGAACAGGAGCGCCAATTCCGGCCGTGACAGGCCCACCCGCCCAACCCGGACCTGGGCCCAGCCAATCAGTGCGAACAAGCCGAGCAGCGCCACGTAGTAGAGCTGCTCCCAGGCCGGGTTGATCACCATGATCAGGCAGCCAATGACGACGAGGGCGACATAGCGCGCCCGCACCGCGAGTTGCAGGCCCTCCCGCTTGGCGGACGTCAGCGCGGCCTGTGCGAACTGAACTGTTTCGGCATCGCGCTCGCTCGGCGCGGGCGAATGCGCAGCCGGCAGGTTGAAGCGCTCGACGAGCATTGTCACGGCAGTCTCCTCGCTTGGGCCTTCAGCCGCTGGTTCGCTGCGCCCTTGCCGAGACGCTGATTTCATTCGGGCTGCCTTCTCCGTCAGCCGCTGCCGCAACCGACGTCCACCAGTCCCCCAAGGCATCGATCAACGGCACGAGCGCGTGACCGGCGGCCGTCAGATCGTATTCCACGCGCAGCGGATATCCGCCGAATTCCGTGCGGCTGACGATCCCGGCGTCCTCCAGCTTGCGAAGCTCGAGCGCGAGCATCCTGTGTGAGATGGTCGGATTATCGCGGCGCAGATCGCTGAAGCGCTTGGTGCCCTGCTTCAAATAATAGATCAGCAGCGTCGGCCAGCGACCGCTCAGAATCTGCATCACTTCCTCGATGGGACATCTCGACACGAGATCCTTCATCGGTGCCTCCAGGTTACAAAAAAGTTCGTAATTTACTTGATGCGGCGAGCGGCTAGGGTCGCATCACCGCTGCGCAGCGTGATCATCAGAAATCACGGAGAATGGATCATGGACCCAATTCTACTCTACGGCTTCCCGAAGGGAAGCTCCATGGGGCTCGTTGCGGCTCTCGAATGGCTGGGCAAGCCATATCGGCTGTGTCGGGTCGATATGTTGGGCGAGATGCGAAACCCGTCATACGCCCGTATCAATCCGCGACACGAGACGCCGGTCTTCATCACCGAGCAGGGCGAGGTGCTGACGGAAACGATGGCGATCGCAGCCTGGTTAGAGGCCAGGGATGTCGAACGCCGCATCAGCTTCGATCCCTCATCGCGGCAAGCCGATCGCATGCATCAGCTCATGGCGTTCGTGAATACCGGTTTCACCGCCGCCTTCGCGCCGCTGTGGGCCGCATTGGAAGCCGAAGCGATGGAGCCCGCCGCGAAGTCGGTCCTGCGCGCATTTGGCACAGCAAGGGTCATCGAGCGTCATGACAAGCTCGAAGAAATGATCGAAACGCGGCAATTCCTGCTCGGGGAGCGGCCGACCCTTGCCGACGCCGTGCTTGTCGGCGTCGCGCGCTGGCTCGACTTCCATGCGGTTGCGGAGAGGAGCCGCTGGCCGAAGCTGGCGGCGCTGCGAGCTCGCCTCGAGTCCGATCCCGCGGTCCTCTACGCCACCGCTCTCGAGGACGGCGACTCGCATCGGGGAACGGGATCGTGCACAGGCCAAGTCGCGCTGGCCGAATTGATTGCGCAGTTCGGCAAATAGGAAGGCAGGAGGAGCCTCGATGCGCTCCTACTTCACCGGGCGCTTCTCGAGCTTCCTCGCCAGCGTCCGCCGGTGCATGCCCAGCCGGCGGGCCGCTTCGGAGATGTTGAAGTCGGTCTCGATCAAGGTCTGGTGAATGCGTTCCCATTCCAACGTCTTGATCGAGGTCGGCCGCGAATCGAGCGCGACCTCGGCGTTGCCTTCGGCCTTGTGGAAGGCGGCCTCGATGTCGTCGGTGTTCGACGGCTTTGCCAGATAGTGGCAGGCCCCCAACTTGATCGCCTCGACCGCGGTGGAGATGCTGGCAAAGCCGGTCAGCACCACGATCAGCATGTCCGGGTCATGCGTGTGCAGGAGCTCGACGCAGGCAAGGCCCGAGGCGCCGCCGAGCTTGAGGTCGACCACGGCATGACCGAAAGAGCGTTCCTCCAGCACCTGGCGCACCTCCTCGATCGAGGCGGCGAGTACCACCTCGTAGCCGCGGCGCTCGAACGAGCGCTTCAGCGTGCGGGCAAAACCCGCATCGTCCTCGACGACGATCAGCGAACGGTCAGGCGTCAAAATTCCCTCCGATCGCCAATGTTGCGAGCGGCAGCGTGAGGCGCACCGTGGCGCCGCGCTTCCTGTGGTTCTTGGCGCTCACGGTGCCCCCCAATTTGCGCACGACGTTCACCACCAGGAACAGGCCGAGCCCGCCGCCGGCGCGACCCTTGCTCGACTGATAGGGCTTCCCCAGCTGCGCCAGCATCTCCGGCGCAAAGCCCGGGCCGCGGTCGGAGATCGACAGCACGAGATTGTCGCCCTCGCGCTCGGCGACGAGCTCGACCCACTCGCGCGAGACCTCATAGGCGTTGCCGAGCACGTTGAAGATCACCTGCTTCAGGGCGACGTCGGAGACGATTGCGACGTCCTCGCCGAAGGTGTTGACGAAGTAGAGCGTGCGGGCGGAGCGCGCATTGCGCCATTCGTCGACCAGCGCGGTGACGAAGGCCGTCACCGTCGTCGGTGAGGAGCCTTCACCGCGCGCTTCGCCCGCCGACACCAGGATGCCTGTCACGATCGACTTGCAGCGCTGCAACGAGGTTTCCATCTCCGCGAGGTCCTCGGCAAGCTCCTGATCGGCGGCAAGATCCGGCATGCGGCGCCAGTCGCTGAGGATTACCGAGAGCGAGGCGAGCGGCGTGCCGAGCTCATGGGCCGCGCCGGAGGCGAGCAGGCCCATGCGCACGATATGGTCCTGTTCGGCGGCATGCTGGCGCAGCGCCGCCAGATGCGCGTCGCGCTCGCGCAAATTCCTGTTGATGCGGGTGACGAACACGACGAGCAGCACGGCGTTGAGCACGAAGCCCAGGAGCATGCCTGTTACGGTGAGCGTATAGGTCTCGCTCAACGGATTGGGCGGCAGATCGAGCGGCCGGTAGGCCAATGTCAGCCAGACGAAGCTGGCGCAGGTCAGCGCCACCAGCGACCAGGTCGAGCGGGCATCGAGCAGCACCGCACCGAGCGTCACCTGGAGCAGGAACAGCGAGGTGAATGGATTGGTGGCGCCGCCGGAGAGATAGAGCTGCGCGGTCAGCGCGGCGACGTCCAGTATCAAGGCGACCAACAGCTCATTGTTGGTGATCGCAGCGCGATGGCGCACCCAGACCAGGCTGGAGACGTTGAGCAGCACCAGCGCGCCGATCACCGCGCCCATCCGCTCCAGCGGCAGGGGGATGCCGAGGCCGAAATGCACGGTACCGATGGTCACGATCTGGCCGACCACCGCGGTCCAGCGCAGCTGGATCAGCAGCGCCATGTTCTTGCGGTTGGTCTCGTCCTCGGTCGGCATGGTGCCGATCAGCTCGCTGCGCGCGTCGGCCTGCGATTGCAGCGTGACGGCTTGCCCGTCACGCCCAAGCGTCTGGGAAAGCGTTTTCCCGTCGTCAGGTCGGCTCGACGATCGTTCCAGCATCTGATCCCGTCCTGCGGGCGTCGGCATCCGAGCCGCCGGCCTTGTCGTGGACGAAGCGCTTGCGACGGAACAGCCCGCCGCCGAATGTGACGAAAAGTCTGCCGGCCAGCATGAAAGCCAGGGCAAACCACGTCAGCGCGTAGATCAGGTGGTTATTGGGAAAGCGGATCACGGTCAATCCGCCGATTGGGCCGCCGGCGATTTGTGATCCGGCGTCGGCGTCCACGAAGAAGGGCGCGACCTCGCGAAGGCCGCGCGCCGCCGCAATGGCGGCGACGTCCCGCGAGTACCAGCGGTTGTGCTGGGGCACGTTGGTGCGCAAGAAACCGCCCTTCGGCTCGGTGATGCGCAGGAGGCCGGTGATCTCGACCCGACCTTGCGGATTGCCGTTCCGGCGCGTCGATGCGTCGCGGCGCTCGGACGGCACGAAGCCGCGATTGATCAGGACCAGCGTGCCGTCGTCGCGCTGAAGCGGCGTCAGCACCCAATAGCCGGGGCCTTCCTCGGTGACGGCCTGAACCAGCGTCTCGCTCTCATGCAGGAAGCGCCCGCTGAGGCTGACGTGCCTGTATTCGTCGCTTGCGGCGCTGACGGCGGGCCACGAAGCAGGCAAGGGGATCGGCTGCGCCGGCGCGTGGACGCGCTGCTCGACCCGGTCGATCAGCGCCAGCTTCCAGGCGCGGCGCTCGATCTGCCAGACGCCGAGCGCGATCAGAAGCGCAAGGGCGATTAGCGAGAGGACCGCCAGCCACAAGGACGCCGGCCGCGCAGCCTTGCTGCGCGCATCTCCGTCCTCACCCGTCACGGTCCCGGTTTCGCTCACTTCATGCCGCTCATCTGGTGCATCGGCATCATGTTGCTGTTGAGGTGGCTCATCACCCACAGCGAACCCGACAGCGCGATCACCACCATCACGATGGTGAAGATCAGCGCCATCATGGTCCAGCCGTTCTCGGAGGTCGTGTTCATGTGCAGGAAATAGACCATGTGCACGACGATCTGCACGATTGCGAAGGCCATGATCACCAGCGCGGTGATCTGCTTGCTCGGCAGCGCGCCGCTCATCACCAGCCAGAACGGGATCGCGGTGAGCGCGACCGAGAGCACGAAGCCGAGCATGTAGCCCGAGAACGTGCTGTGGGCGTGGCCGCCCTCGTGGTGATGGTCGTGCGCGCCGGCTGCGTGGGTATCGGTGCTCATCGCAGAACTCCCAGGAGATAGACGAAGGTGAAGACGCCGATCCAGACCACGTCGAGGAAGTGCCAGAACATCGACAGGCACATCAGGCGGCGGCGGTTGGCCTCGATCAGGCCGAACTTTCCGACCTGCACCATCAGCGTCACCAGCCAGATCAGGCCGCAGGTGACGTGCAGGCCGTGGGTGCCGACCAGGGTGAAGAAGGCGGAGAGGAAGGCGCTGCGCTGCGGCGTTGCGCCCTCGTGGATCATGTGGGCGAACTCGAAGAGCTCGATGCCGATGAACGCGGCCCCGAACAGGCCGGTGATCGCGAGCCAGATTTGCGTCTGCGCGACCTTGTTCTGCTGCATCGTCAGCATCGCAAAGCCGTAGGTGATCGAAGACAGCAGCAGCATGGACGTGTTCACCGCGACCAGGGTGAGGTCGAACAGGTCCTTCGGCGCGGGGCCGGCGGCATAGTTGCCGCCGAGCACGCCGTAGGTGGCGAACAGGATCGCAAAGATGAGACAGTCGCTCATCAGATAGATCCAGAAGCCGAGCGAGGTGCTCCAGCCTTCCGGATGCGGATGCTCGTCAGCGAGGTAGAAGACCGGCTCGCCGGTCTGCGAGGGATGAACAGCGACAGTCATTTACTTGGCTCCGGCGAGCAGCTTGGTGCGCGCGTCCTCGGTCCGGATGACGTCGTCAGCCGGAATGTCGAAGTCGCGGTGATAGTTGAAGGTGTGGCCGATCCCAACGGCCAGCATCGCGATGAAGCTCAGGGCGGCGAGCCACCACATGTACCAGACGAGAGCAAAGCCCATCGCGGTGGCGAAGCCGGCGAGGATGATGCCGGTGCCGGTGCTGCTGGGCATGTGGATCGGCTTGAACCCGGTGAGCGGACGCTGATAGCCGCGCCGCTTCATGTCCCACCACGCGTCATTGTCGTGAACGACCGGGGTGAAGGCGAAGTTGTAGTCCGGCGGCGGCGAGGAGGTCGCCCATTCCAGCGTGCGCGCGTCCCAGGGATCGCCGGTGACGTCCTTGAGCTGCTCGCGCTTGAGCAGGCTGACCGCGAACTGTATCAGCATCGCGAGGATGCCGATGAAGACGAACACGGCACCGATCGCGGCGATGACGAACCAGATCTGCAGGGACGGATCGTCGAACACTCGCAGGCGGCGGGTCACGCCCATCAGGCCGAGCACGTAGAGCGGCATGAAGGCCAGGTAGAAGCCCGTGACCCAGAACCAGAACGACATCTTGCCCCAGAACGGATCGAGCTTGAAGCCGAAAGCCTTCGGGAACCAGTAGTTGATCCCGGCGAACGCGCCGAACACCACGCCGCCGATGATCACGTTGTGGAAGTGCGCGATCAGGAACAGGCTGTTGTGCAGCACGAAGTCGGCCGGCGGCACCGCGAGCAGCACACCGGTCATGCCGCCGATCACGAAGGTCAGCATGAAGGCGATGGTCCACATCATCGGCAGCTCGTAGCGGATGCGGCCGCGATACATCGTGAACAGCCAGTTGAACATCTTCGCGCCCGTCGGGATCGAGATGATCATCGTGGTAATGCCGAAGAACGAGTTGACGCTGGCGCCCGAGCCCATCGTGAAGAAGTGGTGCAGCCACACCAGGTAGGACAGGATGGTGATGACGACCGTGGCGTAGACCATCGAGGTGTAGCCGAACAGCCGCTTGCCCGAGAAGGTCGAGGTGACCTCGGAGAAGATGCCGAACGCCGGGAGAACCAGGATGTAGACCTCGGGGTGGCCCCAGATCCAGATCAGGTTCACGTACATCATCGGGCTGCCGCCGAAATCGTTGGTGAAGAAGTTGGTGCCGACGTAGCGGTCGAGCGAGAGCAGCGCGAGCACCACGGTCAGGACCGGGAAGGAGGCGACGATCAGCACGTTGGTGCAGAGCGAGGTCCAGGTGAACACCGGCATCTTCATCATGGTCATGCCGGGGCAGCGCAGCTTGACGATGGTGCAGATCAGGTTGATGCCGGATAGCGTCGTTCCGACGCCGGCGACCTGCAGCGCCCAGATGTAATAGTCGACGCCGACGTCGGGACTGTAGCCGATGTTCGACAGCGGCGGATAAGCCAGCCAGCCGGTGCGGGCGAATTCGCCGATGAACAGCGAGGCCATCACCAGCACCGCGCCGCCGACCGTCATCCAGAAGCTGAAATTGTTCAGGAACGGGAACGAGACGTCGCGCGCGCCGATCTGCAGCGGCACGACGTAGTTCATCAGGCCGGTGACCAGCGGCATCGCCACGAAGAAGATCATGATCACGCCGTGGGCGGTGAAGATCTGGTCGTAGTGATGGGCGTTGAGATAGCCTTCGGAGCCGTTGAACGCGAGCATCTGCTGGCCGCGCATCATCAGCGCGTCGGCAAAGCCGCGCAGCAGCATCACGATGCCGAGGATCATGTACATGATGCCGATGCGCTTGTGATCCACCGTGGTGAACCATTCGCGCCAGAGATAGCCCCAGAGGCGGAAATAGGTGAGGCCGCCGAGCAGCGCGGCGCCGCCGAGCGCGACCACCACGAAGGTGCCGACCACGATCGGCTCGTGCAGCGGCAGCGATTCGAGGCCGAGCCGGCCGAAGATAAGCTTGAGAAGATCAGGAGACATGCGAACTCTCTTTAGGAGTCTGACTTCAGGAATCGGACTTGGGACGCTGTCCGAGGAAGAAGGACGAGGACTTCAGCGGCGTGAACGACGGCCGCTTCAGGCCGGCACCCAGGAGCGGCGCGAAGTCGGTCGGAGCCTTGATCGAGGCGGTGGTCTGCCCCTGCGGCGCATCCGGCGTGCAGGTGCCGGCGACGAAGGTCGGCTCGGGTCCGAGCACCGTGCCGCGGCGGGCATACTTGTCGTAGGCGAGCGGCAAGGTGTTGTTCAGGCCCTGATGGCCGTTGCCGCCCTTGGCGTCGATCGCCATCATCTCGCTCTGGCACATCTTGCCGGTCTCGACGCACATGTTGAGGATCAGGCGGTAGAGATCGGCATCGACGGTGCCCCAGCGCCGCACCGGCTCGTTCTGGCTGGGCTTCTCCAGCTGGAGATATTCGGCGCGGCCGAGCGAGCCGCCGGCCGACTTGGCGCTGGCGATCCAGTCGTCAAAGCCCTTGTCGTCGAACCCCTTGAAATTGAAGTGCATGCCGGAGAAGCCGGCGCCGCTATAGTTCGCCGAAAAACCCTTGTAGGTGCCGGCGTGGTTGACGACGGCGTGGAGTTTGGTCTCCATGCCCGGCATCGCGTAGATCTGGCCGGCGAGCGCGGGGATGTAGAACGAGTTCATCACCGAGGACGCGGTGATGCGGAAGGTGATCGGGCGATCGACCGGAGCTGCGAGCTCGTTGACGGTGGCGATGCCGTAGTCCGGGTAGATGAAGAGCCACTTCCAGTCGAGCGCGACGACGTCGACCTCGAGCGGGGCCTTGGACTTGTCCACGGCGCGCTCGGCATGAATGCGGCCGAGGGTGCGATAGGGATCGAGCAGATGCGTGCCCATCCAGGTCAGCGCGCCCAGGCAGACGATGATCAAGAGCGGCGCCGACCAGATCACCAGCTCGAGCTTGGTCGAGTGGTCCCAGTCCGGCTCGTAGCGGGCCTCGGTGTTGGACTGGCGGTAGCGCCAGGCGAACAGCACCGTCAGCGCCATTACGGGCACGACGATCAGCAGCATCAGGACGGTGGAGATGATGACGAGGTCGCGCTGTTGCGCGGCGATATCGCCGGCTGGCGCCAGCACGACGTAGTCGCAGCCGCTGAGTGCAGCAGCCAGAGGTAGTAGCGCCAGGATCTTGAGACGAGACACGGGCCGAGCCTTATGAGAATGAGTTTCCTTTGCGGGGCCAAGGGGTAGCTGCGGCGCAACAATGGGGACATTGGACAATTTGTCCAATGTTGCAGTGCGGGAGGTTGCGCCAGATAGGGCCAGATTGCCTGGCGCCCCGCCGGGCGGTCGGCTTTGGTTTTCAGGACGTTAAGGGCGCACGAATGGCGACGGCACAGACCCCCGCAATGGCAGACCTCCACACGGGCGAGCACGGCCACGACCAGGCCAGTCCCGGCGAGATCGCCATCGGCGTCATCATCGGCCGTACCTCGGAATTCTTCGACTTCTTCGTCTTCGCGATCGCCTCGGTGATCGTGTTTCCGCGCCTGGTGTTTCCGTTCGCGAGCGAGCTGACCGGGACCCTCTATTCCTTCATGGTCTTCGCGCTGGCCTTCATGGCCCGTCCGATCGGCACCGTCATTTTCATGACGATCGACCGCGAATACGGCAAGACGGCCAAGCTGATCTCGGCGCTATTCCTGCTGGGCACCGCCACCGTCGCGCTCGCGTTCCTGCCCGGCTATCAGGAGATCGGCGTCGCCGCGATCTGGCTGCTGGCGCTGGCGCGCATCGCGCAGGGTCTGGCCTGGGGCGGCGCCTGGGACGGCATGGCTTCGCTGCTGGCGCTGAATGCGCCGGCCTCGCAGCGCGGCTGGTACGCGATGGTGCCGCAGCTCGGCGCCCCGCTCGGGCTGATCGTGGCGAGCGCGCTGTTCGCCTATTTCGCCGGTCTCCTCTCGGCCGATGATTTCTTCGACTGGGGCTGGCGCTATCCGTTCTTCGTCGCCTTCGCCATCAATGTCGTCGCGCTGTTCGCGCGCCTGCGCATGGTGACGACGGAAGAATACGCCACGCTGTTCGAGACCCGCGAACTCCAGCCGGCGCGGATCTCCGAGACCGTCGCGCGCGAAGGCCAGACCATCATGCTGGGCGCCTTTGCGCCGCTGGCGAGCTTCGCGCTGTTTCACATGGTCACGGTGTTCCCGCTGTCCTGGGTGTTCCTGTTCACCCACGAAAGCCCGGTGCGCTTCTTGATCATCGAGATCGTCGCCGCCGTGTTCGGCGTCGCCGCGATCGTGGCCTCCGGCATCATTGCCGACCGCGTCGGGCGCAAGTCGCTCTTGATGGGATCGGCGATCGCGATCGCGATCTACAGCGGCTTCGCGCCACAGCTGCTCGACGCCGGCGCGTTCGGCGAGACCATCTACATGGTGATCGGCTTCATCCTGCTCGGCCTGTCCTTCGGCCAGTCGTCGGGTGCGATCGCCTCGAACTTCCGGCAGGCCTATCGCTACACGGCGTCGGCGCTGACCTCCGACATGGCCTGGCTGTTCGGCGCCGGCTTCGCCCCGCTGGTCGCGCTGCTGCTCGCCACCAATCTCGGCGTCATCGCCTCGGGTGCGTATCTGCTCTCCGGCGCTTTCTGGACCCTGCTCGCGCTCTGGCTCAGCGGCCAGCGCGAAGCGGGGGATATGGATGCGGGGCGCTGATCACGCAGCGCATGCAGGGTGGGTAAAGGCGCTCCTCGCGCCGTGCCTACTTCTAGGCATCACCCCTGCCGCTGCTGCAACAGTGCTTCGACGTCCAGCCGCTTGGTGAACATCGCGAGCTTCCCGTCAGGCCCGAACGGCCATTGCTCCCGCGGCTTGTCCCAATACAGCTCCACGCCGTTCTGGTCGGGGTCGCGCAGGTAGAGCGCCTCGCTGACGCCGTGGTCGCTGGCGCCATCCAGCGCAATGCCGGCCGTGAGCACCCGATGCAGCGCATCCGCCAGCGCAGGGCGCGTCGGAAACAGGATCGCGGTGTGATAGAGCCCGGTCGCATCACGCGGCGGCGGTGAGCCGCCCTTGCTCTCCCAGGTGTTGAGCCCGATGTGGTGATGATAGCCGCCGGCCGCGATGAAGGCCGCGCCCGAGTCCATCCGCTGCATCAGCTCGAAGCCGAGCACGCCGCAATAGAAGCCGAGCGCACGATCGAGATCGGCGACCTTGAGGTGGACGTGGCCGATCCTGGTGCCGGCAGGAATGATTGGGCTTTGCGACATGTGAATGCTCCCTCGAAAACATGCACGTAAGCTCGGCTTCGAGCCAGTGCTACGGCCAAACGCGAAACCCATCGTTTCTGGATCGGCAACTAAACCGGAATGGCTTCAGGGTGAAGCGATTGCCGCGGGCTCGGTGCAACCTCTCCCGCTTGCGGGAGAGGTCGCGCCGAAGGCGCGGGTGAGGGCTTTCTCCTCTAGGGGACTATCCCATCGCGGAAGCACCCTCTCCCCAACCCTCTCCCGCAAGCGGGAGAGGGAGTGCACTTTCCTCGTAGCAATCAAACCTGATCTCATCTCGCTCTAGCTAAGCTCCGACACCTCGCCCTCGGGCAGGCCGAACTCGAACGTGTTCAGCGTCATCGACACCAGCGTGTAATAGCCGCACAGCCCGATCACCTCGACGACGCCGCGTTCGCCGAGCAGCTTCACGGCGTCGTCGTAGAGGCCCTTCTCGACGCCGTGGCCCTCGTGCAGCGACTTCGCGAGATCGTAGATCATCTTAGCCTTGGCATCTTCGAAGTCGGGCGTACGGCGGTCGCGGATCGCGTCGATAATCTCGGGCTTCATGCCGCCGGCGAGTGCGAGGCGCTTGTGCGCATACCATTCGTAATGCGCGGTCCAGTGCCGCGCCGTCACCAGGATCGCGATCTCCGAGAGCTTGGCCGGGAAGATGGTGTCGAAGCGCAGCACCTCGCCGAGCCGCGTGGCATGGCGCGCCATCTCGGGGCTGTTCAGCCAGGCCATCATCGGCGGCGGCGGCTTGCCGCGCTTGCCGGCGATCGACTCGTCATAGGTCTGCCGCTGGCTCTCGTTCATTTCGCCAGGCGAAAGAAGTTTTAGGCGCATGGTCGTTTCCTCTGTGTTTTCAAGGCTCGCCGCAGCAGCGACTATAAATGATAAGTGGTTGAATTCCGCGGGGGCTTGGCCCAGACTCGGCGACAACAATTCGAATTTTGGGTGATGGAAACAACGAATGACCGACCTCAAGACCAGCGATTCTGAATCCGCCGATCTCGAAACATTCCGCAACGAGACCCGCGCCTGGCTGGAAGCCAATTGCCCGCCGGAGATGCGCAAGCCCGCAACGTCGGACGCCGACGTGTTCTGGGGCGGACGCAACGCAAAATTCTCGTCCGAGCCGCAGCGCATCTGGTTCGAGCGCATGCGCGACAAGGGCTGGACCGTGCCTGACTGGCCGAAGGAGTATGGCGGCGGTGGCTTAAGCGCTGCCGAGCACAAGGTGCTGCGCGCGGAGATGGCGCGGATCGGCGCGCGGCCGCCGCTGTCGAGCTTCGGCATCTGGATGCTCGGGCCGGCGCTCTTGAAATACGGCAACGAGGCCCAGAAGAAGGAGCATCTGCCGAAGATCGCCGCGGGCGAGATCCGCTGGTGTCAGGGCTATTCCGAGCCGAATGCCGGCTCCGACCTCGCCTCGCTCCAGACCCGCGCCGAGAGCGACGGCGACGACTTCATCATCAACGGCCAGAAGATCTGGACTAGTTACGCCAATTACGCCGACTGGATCTTCTGCCTGGTGCGCACCGATCCGACCGCCAAGAAGCACGACGGCATCAGCTTCATCCTGTTCGACATGACCTCCAAGGGCGTCTCGACCAAGCCGATCCTCTTGATCTCCGGCTACTCGCCGTTCTGCGAGACCTTCTTCGACAATGTCCGCGTGCCGAAGTCGCATGTGGTCGGCACCATCAACCGCGGCTGGGATGTTGCGAAATACCTGCTCCAGCACGAGCGCGCAATGATCTCGGGGATGGGCGAGCGCGGCGTCGGCCGGCCGCTCGGCCAGATCGCGGCCGACTCGGTCGGCACCGATGCGCAGGGGCGGCTCGATGATTCCATGCTGCGCGGGAAGATCGCCAGCTTCGACGTCGATGAAGCCGCGCTGGCTGCCTGCGCCGAGCGCGCGGTCGATCTCGCCAAGGCCGGCCAGGCGCATCCGGCGTTCTCCTCGGCGATGAAATATTACGGCACCGAGCTCAACAAGCGCCGCCACGAGATCCTGATGTCGGCGGGCGGCGTCGATGCGCTGGAATGGGAGAGCGAGCGCTCCAGACAGGGCGCCCGCCCGCGCGCCTGGCTGCGCACCAAGGCCAACTCGATCGAGGGCGGCACGTCCGAGGTCATGCTCGGCATCGTCGCCAAGCGCATCCTGGATCTGCCGGGGGCGTAAGCCTTTCTGTCATTCCGGGGCGCGCGTAGCGCGAGCCCGGAATCCATAACCACCAGTCGGGAGTATGGATTCCGGGCCTGCGCCTGCGGCGCATCCCGGAATGACGAGACAACATAGATTTCGAATCGGAAACACGCACATGGCCCTCGTCCTCACCGAAGAACAATCCATGCTCCGCGACTCCGCGCGCGGGCTGATCAGCGACAAGGCGCCGGTGTCGCACCTGCGCCATCTGCGCGACAGCAAGGACCCCACCGGCTTCTCCAGGGAGCTCTGGCATTCCTTCGCGGAGATGGGTTTTGCCGGCTTGCTCGTGCCGGAAGAGTTCGGCGGCAGCGGTCTCGGCTTTGTCGAGGCCGGAATCATCATGGAGGAGATCGGCCGCACCTTGATGCCGTCGCCCTTCCTCGCGACGTCAGTGGTGGCGGCATCAGTGCTGACCCGCGGCGGCAATGCCGCGCAGAAATCGGAATATCTGTCGAAAATCGCGAACGGCTCGCTGCTCGCGACGCTCGCGATCGACGAGGGCGCCAAGCATCGCCCGCTGCAGACCAGCCTCAAGGCCGTGCGCGCCGGCAACGGCTTCAAGCTCTCCGGCGCCAAGGCGCTGGTGGTCGACGGTCATGTCGCCGATCTCCTCATCGTCGCCGCGCGCACCGCGGGCTCTGCCGGCGAGCGCGAGGGCCTGACGCTGTTCCTGGTTAACCCCAAGGCCAAGGGCGTTGCGATCGAGCGCACCATCATGGTCGATGCGCACAATGCGGCGCGAATCGAGTTCGCCAATGTCGAGGTCACCGCCGACAGCGTGCTCGGCGAGGTCGACCAGGCGGCCGGCCTGCTCGATGGCGTGCTCGATATCGGCCGCGGCGCGGTCGCCGCCGAAATGGTCGGCCTCAGCGATGAAGTGTTTGGCCGCACCGTCGAGTATCTGAAGAGCCGCAAGCAGTTCGGCAAGCTGATCGGCGAATTCCAGGCGCTGCAGCATCGCGCCGCCGAGCTCTACATCGACATCGAGATCACCCGCGCTGCCACCATGAAGGCGCTGCAGGCGCTCGATGCCGACGTTGTCAAGGCCGCACCCGCCGTCGCCGTGGCAAAAGCCCGCGCCGGCACCACCGCCACACGCGCGGTGCAGGAAGGCGTGCAGATGCACGGCGGCATGGGCATGACCGACCAGTTCGACATCGGCTTCTTCATGAAGCGCGCCCGTGTCTGCGAGGAGCTGTTCGGCGATGCGAACTACCACACCGAGCAGCTGGCCAGGGCGCGGGGCTATTGAGGCTGGGGCAATAGCGCGAACCGTCATGGCCGGGGTTGTCCCGGCCATCCACGTTCTTTGGTGCCTCGGAAACGTGGATGCCCGGGCCTTCGCCTCGCCGAAGCGGCTTCGGCCGCGCAGGCGGGACGCCCGGGCACGACGAATGAAGTGTGGCGCGAGCCTGTATCAACCTCGTCACTGCGAGGAGCGCTTGCGACGAAGCAATCCAGACTGTCGCCGTGGAAAGACTCTGGATTGCTTCGCTTCGCTCGCAATGAGGGCGGAGAGACCGCCTTACCGCATCGGCGGTGCGTACTGCACGCCACCTGCGTTCCACAGCTGGTTCATGCCGCGCGGGATCTTCAGCTGCGACTTTTCGCCGATGTTGCGATCATACATCTCGCCGTAATTGCCGACGTGGCGGATGATGCGGGCGGCCCAGTCCTTGGTGAGGCCAAGCTGCTCGCCGTAACGGCCTTCGGTGCCGACGAGGCGCATCACTTCCGGCTTCTTCGACTTCAGGGCTTCGTCGATGTTCTCCGAGGTCACGCCCAGCTCCTCGGCGTTGATCATCGCATACAGCGTCCATTTCACGATCATCATCCAGTCGTCGTCGCGCTGACGCACCACGGGGGCGAGCGGCTCCTTGGAGATCATGTCGGGCAGGATCATGTGGTCGCCGGGCTTCGTCAGGTTCAACCTGAGAGCATAGAGCTGAGAAACGTCGGCGGAGAACGTGTCGCACTTGCCGGTGTCGTAGGCCTTCACCACGTCGTTGAGGTTATCGAACTTCACCTCTTCATACTTCATGTTGTTGATGCGGAAGTAATCGGCGACGTTGAGTGTCGTCGTGGTTCCGTTCTGCACGCAGACCTTGCTGTCTGCCAGGTCCAGCGAGGTCTCCTTGTTGCGCGTGCGCGGCACCATGAAGCCGACGCCGTCGTAATAGGCCACGGCCGGGAAATACAAATCGTAGTCAAGCTCGCGCGCCATGCTCCAGGTCGTGTTGCGCGAGAGGATGTCCACCTTGCGGCTCTGCAGCTCCTTGAAACGCTCGTTGGCGTCGAGCGGAACGAACTTCGCCTTGCCGGGGTCGTTGAAGATCGCAGCAGCCACCGCACGGCAGAAATCGACGTCGAAGCCGGTCCAGTTGCCCTTGTCGTCGGGGATCGAGAAGCCCGGCAGGCCCTTGTTGACGCCGCACAGCACCTCGCCGCGGCGAACCGTGCGCCTCAGGGTGCGGGTGTCGTAAAACTCGTAAATGATCGCGCCGATGGCGACCAGCACGGCGATGGCGACCCCGATCAGCAGGCCGCCACGAAAAGTGCGCATCATGTTGCTCTCTCGAAAAATCGGGAAAAGGAATCAGGCGGGGATGGAGAGCATGATCGGGATCCGGACGGCCGCGTTGGCGCAAGGCACGCTGCGGCCGTCCGAAGCAATCATGCCGGGATCATGAACCTTAGAGCTCGGGCTTCTGCCGGATGACGACCTTGGTGCCGACAGGGACGCGATCGTAGAGATCGGCGACGTCCCTGTTGACGAGGCGGAAGCAGCCCGACGACACCTTGGTGCCGATCGTGTCGGGTCGGTTGGTGCCATGGATGCGGTAGACCGTGGTGCCGAGATACATGGCGCGGGCCCCCAGCGGGTTGCCCGGGCCGCCGGCCATGAAGCGCGGCAGATAGGGCTGGCGCTGGATCATCTCCGGCGGCGGTGTCCAGTCCGGCCACTCCTTCTTGTTGGTGATGGTCACCAGCCCCTGCCACTGGAATCCGTCGCGGCCGACGCCGATGCCGTAGCGGATGGCGCGCCCGCCGGGCTGCACCAAGTAAAGGTGACGTTCGGCCGTCGAGACGATGATCGTGCCCGGCGGCTCGGTGGTGCGGAAGTAGACCACCTGCTTCTGCCATTCCGGCTCGAGCTGGTATCCGTCATCGGCGATCAGGCCCGGCTCGTCGCCGCGGTCCGGTTGCTGGGCGAGGGCGTGTGGCGTGGACAGGACCAGTCCCATCGCAGCCACGAAAATCCCGGTCAGGCGACGAAAATCCGTCATTCAAGCTCTCCCCGCTGCCACACAGCGCAAATCATTCGGAACCATCAAACCTGAGGGGCAAGTTCATGGCAAGTTGATGGCGCGCTACCCCGGCATGTCACGAGAATGCTTTGGTTTTTTGACGGGCTCGGCGCAATGCCACGAACAGGGGATGGCGCGAAAAGCATAGGATGTGCGGCTGGGCGGGGTGCGCTCCCTTCCCCGCTTGCGGGGGAGGGTTGGGGAGAGGGTATCTCCGCAAAGGGACACTCCCGATGCGGAAAGAACCCTCACCCGCGCCTTCGGCGCGACCTCTCCCGCAAGCGGGAGAGGCTCAGACCGAGCTCGCCGAAAGGGTCAACTTCGACACTGGCAATCGAGGCCAGTCAGATCTTGTTGTTCTCCGCCGCGATCCCGAGCCGCCGCACGATCTCGGCTCCCACGGCGCGGGCCTCGACCCGGGAGCCGATGCGGGGGCTGCGAAACCGGCGCCCCGAATGCAGCCGGATCACCACGATGCAATGCTCGTCCTCGGAGCGGCCGCGGCGCTCGACCGTGATCGTTTTCACGTCGGGTCCGGCGATGCGGTCGGCGCGCAGGCTGCCGTCGCCCCACAGGCGCTCGACGCGAATATCGTTCGGTCCAATGATCCAGAACGCGCCGGTCGCAAGGTTGGCATAGCGATAGACGGCGAATGCGGCGATCGCGCCCAGCGGCAGCAGCAGGATATCGACATGGCTCGGCGAGAGGCCGCGCCACAGCTTGTAGGCATAGGGGGCCGCGGACAAAGCCACCGCGATCAGTGCGACGATGCGGATCTCCCGTGCAGGAAACGCCTCGAGAGGCTCGCCGAGATGCATCTCGGGATTGCTGGCATCGAGCGGGTTGCTCGGCGCCTCGACATTGGGAACGTCGAAATGCGCCGCGATCCACGCCACGGTGTCGCGGACATGGGTGACATCGGAAATCGGCGGTGAGGTCAGCCGCTCGCCCGAGGCCAGGGTGAAGACGAGCTGGAAGCGGGCCTTCACCCTCTTGCTGCCGGGGACCTGCAGCGCCGTGATCTCGTCCTTCCCGACGAGGCGCGTCCTTAGTTTTCCGAACGGCCGTTGCCGGCCGATCAGGATCTCGTCCGCCGTGATGATCCACACCACCGCCGGCGCCATCATGATGCCGACGACGAATCCGGCTCCCACCAGCAGCGCCACCGTCGATATCGTGATTTCCAGGAAGTCCTGCGTGAACAGACCCGGCGTGAAGCAGAGCGCGACGGCAGCCGCACAGCCGGCCACGACCAGCCGCTGCGCGATCGAGGAACCTTCACGAAGGCGGATGTCGGTGCTGGTGGTCGCGTCCATTGCGGGCGGCTGATTGCGTCGGTTGCGAAACTCCACGGACGGCTCCGTGGAGTCAAGCAACAAGGGCGACAACTGCCGCCGCGCGATGGCTGCGCGGCGTCAGCTGCTCGCGTTCAGCAGCTTGGCCACCGTGCGATCGATCTCGTCATAGCTGCCTTCGCCGGCGTGCTGGAACACGATCTTGCCGCTCTGGTCGACGATGTATTGCGCCGGCCAATATTGATTGCGATAGGCGTTCCAGGTCTTGGACTCATTGTCCTGCGCCACCGGATAGGTGATGCCATGGCGCTTCAGCGCGGCCTGCACGTTGGCGGCGGAGCGCTCGAACGGGAATTCCGGCGTGTGCACGCCGACCACGACGAGGCCCCGATCCCGGTACTTGGCGTAGAGCTCGGTGACGTGCGGCAGCGTGTTGACGCAGTTGACGCAGCCATAGGTCCAGAAATCCACCAGCACGACCTTGCCGCGGAGATCGGCGATGCTCAGCGGCTTCGAGTTGAACCAGTTGGTGATGCCGGTGAAGTCGGGCGCGGCCTGCTGGTTTGCGGCGGCGGTGACGACAGGCGCAGCGCGTGCGGCCTCGTCGCAGATGCCGGGGATGACGGCGCCGGTCACTGTGATGCCGATCAGTGCAGCAGACATTGCGAGCAGCTTGAGAGTCATGGAAAGCGTCCTCCGGTGAAGATGAGGTGGGATCACAGGCCGATCTGGCCGGTGGGGTAGAAGCCGGTGAGCCACGCCACAATCAGCGTGTCGTATTGGAAATAGGCGGCGACCGCGAAGCCGATCACGACGACGCCAAAGCCCTGCTGCAGTCGCGGTGAGATCCGGGCCAGGCTGCGCACGCGCGTGGTCGCGGCCTGTCCGCCATAGGCTATTCCCAGCATCGGGATCGCAGCGCCAATGGCATAGGCGACCAGCAGCGTGCCGGCCCAGGCAACGTTCTTCGACGTCGCCACCAGCGTCAGGATCGAGCCGAGCACGGGCCCTGCGCAGGGCGTCCAGACCAGTCCCAGCGTCGTGCCGAGGATCAGCCCTCCGAGTGCGCCGTCGCGCTGCGTGGCACCGGTGTTGCCGAGATCGAGCCAGCCGTTGATCCGGATCGACAGCCATTCGAACGGCGCCGGCCACAGCATCAACAGGCCGAAGCCGAGCAGCAGGACCGCAGCCGCCTCGCGCAGCACGTTCGGATCGAAATCGAAGGCCCGCGTGATCGCGCCGAGCGCCAGCGCGACCACCGAGAAGGAAACGACGAAGCCGAGCGCGATCATCGCGGGTCGCAGATGCCCCGCGCGCCCGATCGAGGCGCCGAGCAGGATCGGCAACATCGGCAACGTACAGGGCGCGGCGATGGTGAGGATGCCGGCGAGGAGAGCAAAGAGCAGGTCGAGCATGAGGCACTCGTGAGGGAGGTCACGAGGGCTGTTCGCGTGCGGTGGGGCGGTCGTTACGCAGCGTCACGGCTTCGTGACGGGGCTTTGAGGCATTCTGTTCGACACGACGGCGCTGCGCGCCACCCCCAAATAAAAACGACCCGGACGGGGCATCGTCCGGGTCGCTGGAGGTCTTGGGAGGTTTAACGAAACCGTATGGGAGCTTTATAGAGGGGAAGTTTTTCCGCCTGATGTTGTCGTTTGTTTCAATTGTTTCGCCGGCGGTAACGCTTCCGTGTCCGGGGGAGGCCAAAACGGAGGTCCTATCCCCTTGAAATCATTATTGTTAAGCGGCGAAACGGTCGACGCCGGCGCCCTTAAGCAAATCGGCGAGTTGCTTGCGGGCGTAGAACATCCGCGTCTTCACCGTGCTCTGGGGAATGCCGATGATCTGGCCGACCTCCTCCACCGACTTCTCGTGGTAATAGACGAGGTTGATGATCTCCCGATGCGCCGGCGACAGCTTCTGCACGCAGGCGCGCAGGATGGCACTGGTGTCACTGCGGTCGAGCGAAGTCTCCGGCGTGTCGCAATCATCAGGGATCTGACGCACGTCCTCCTGATCGATGTCCTCGAAGCGACGCTGGCGCATCGCGGTCAGCGCCTTGAAGCGGGCGATCGAGAGCAGCCAGGTGGACACTTGCGAGCGGCCCTGGAATTGGCCGGCGGTCCGCCACACATCCAGAAACACCTGGCTGACCAGATCTTCCGCCGTGGTGGCGTCGCGCACGATGCGCAGGATGAAGCGGTACACCCGTACATTGTGCCGGCAGTAAAGGATGTGCATAGCCGTCCGGTTGCCGTCGGCAATGCTTGCGAGGAGCATGTCGTCCGAGGTCGCCTGAGCGGCAATGATGCTCTGGCTGGCTTGGGCGTTGATGGCAATGACGTTCGGCATGGACTTGGCTCCCCGTAGCGCCGCAACCGAGCGGCGTTTCCTTGGATCAAAGTGTTAATGAGCCAACGTTTCGGGACGTCTGCACGAAAAGCGGAAAATGGTTTCGTGCGCCGTCAAATTGTTTCGCCGGACAGGGCGCGACGAAACATTCGGGGCAAAAAACCTTGTGATTTCAACGTACGGAAAATACGGGGTGGGGATTCGGGGCCGGACGGGCGCGCCGCGGAACGAATTTAGGGGGATTGCGTTTGGTCGCGCCACACCTACCGCTGTCGTCCCGTGGCGATAATCCGTAGCCCGGATGAAGCGCAGCGAAATCCGGGGCAACTCCATCCGCGGCTACAGCACCCCGGATTGCGCTGCGCTCCATCCGGGCTACGGCAGAGCGGGCTGTGCCGCTCGCCCTACGCCTTCTCGCCCTGCGGCGAGAACAGATAGCCGCCGCCGCGGATGGTGCGGATCACCGCGGGCTTGGCAGGATCGGGCTCGATCTTGCGGCGGATGCGCATGATGCGCAGATCGACCGCGCGGTCGAAGGCTTCGGCGTCGCGGGCGTTGGCAAGCTCGAGCAGGCGCTCGCGCGACAGCACGCGCTTCGGATTGGCCGCGAACACCTTGAGCAGCCCGAACTCGGACGCGGTCAGCGGATGCTCGTTGCCCTCGTCATCGCGCAAGGCCTGCGCTTCGAGGTCGAGCCATTTGGTGCCGAAGCGCACCAGCTGCTCCTTGTCCGACTTCGCCGCCGGCGCGTCGGCCGCCTTGGCCGGTCCGCTCCGCCGCAGCACCGAGCGGATGCGCGCCATCAGCTCGCGCAGCTCGCAGGGCTTTGCCACGTAATCGTCGGCGCCGAGCTCGAGGCCGACGACGCGGTCGATCGGGCTCGCGGTCGCCGTCAGCATGATGACCGGCACGTTGATGCGGCTCTTGAGGTCGCGGATGATCGAGAGCCCGTCTTCCTCGGGCATGTTGAGGTCGAGCACGACGAGATCGGGCATGCTGCCCTGGATCGCGGCGCGCAAGGACTTGCCGCCGTCGCACAGCGTCACGGTGAAGCCGTGCATCTTGAGGTAATCGCCGACCATCTCCCGGGCCGGAGCCTCATCGTCGACGATCATGATGTGCTGGCTTTGGGTCATGGGCTTTGCATCACGGGCTTTGACATCACGGCGCTTCAGTCGCAGGGAGGGTGATGGTGAAGGTCGAGCCCTTGCCGGGGCCCTCGCTCTCGGCGGTCACCTCGCCGCCGTGCATGTCGATGATACGCTTGACGATGGAGAGACCAAGTCCCGTCGAGCTCTCGCCGGCGGTCGGCTTGGCCGACAGCCGCTGGAACCGACCGAACAGGCGGCCGAGATCCTCCGGCGACAGGCCGGCGCCCTCGTCGCTGACGCTGACGATGGTGTCGCTGCCCTCGTGGACCACGGTGACGTCGATCTTGCCGCCGATCGGTGAGTATTTGATGGCGTTGCTGATGAGATTGTCGATCGCTTCGCGGATGCGGTCGGTGTCGCACATGGTGACGATGTTGGGCGGCGCGGTGACGCTGATCGCCTGCTGCTTGTTGACCGCGAGCGGCTGGTTGGCCTCGGCGACCTCCTTGACCAGGGCGGCGACGTCGACCGGCTCGCGGCGGATGGTGATGTCGAAGGCATCGGCCATCGCGTCCGAGATCAAATGATCGACCATCGTGGTCAGGCGCTTGGTGGCGTCGCGGATGTGGTCGACCTGGGCGACGACCCCGCTTTCCGAGGCGCCGGTCGAGATCAGCTCCTTGAGCATCTCGGTGCGGCCGAGAATGACGCCGAGCGGGTTCTTCAGGTCGTGCGCGACGGTGCCGAGAATCTCGTTCTTGAAGCCGTTGGCGCGCTGCAGCCGCAGCCATTGCGCCGAGAGGCGGCGATTGGCCTGCATCAGGGCGCGGGTGCGCTGGGCGACGCGGTCCTCCAGCTGGGTGTTGGCGTCCTGCAGCTGCTGATAAAGGATGACGTTGTCGAAGGCGATCGAGAGCCTGGAGGAGAAGATCTCGACCAGCGAACGGTCGGTCTCCGACAGCTCGCGCTCGGCCTGGAGCAGCACCACGACCTCGCGGCCCGATCCGGTGCGCAAATAGATCACGCTGCGGTGGTCGGCGAATTCGTTCTTGCGGCGCTGGAACGCGGCCTCCACCATCTCGCGCAGCTCGGGGTCGAGCGCCTTCGACGAGGTGGTGCCGATGAAGCGGCTGTAGCAGCCGCTGCCGGCGAGCACCGAGAGCTCGGGATCGATGCCGCCATTGTCGCGCAGCACCAGGATGCCGGCGCAGTCGACGTTGAGGAGCGAAGCGAGCTGGGTCAGGACGCCCTCGGCGAGCCGCTGCATCGACTTGAAGTCGTACAGCGTCGAGGCCGCGTCGATGATGATCTCGAGCCCGCGCCGGGTCTGCACCATGCGCTCGAGCTGCTGGTAGGAGCGCAGCGCCGCGGTCAGCGAGGTGAACAGCTTGTCGGCGGTGAGCTCGGTCTTGGCCTTGTAGTCGTTGATGTCGTACTGAACAATGACGCGCCGCTCCGGCGCCTGGCCGGGCTGGCCGGTGCGCAGGATGATGCGCACGGTCTCGTTCCGGATCTCGTTGCGAATGAACTCGACCAGCTCGAGGCCGGCGACGTCGGTCTCCATGATGACGTCGAGCAGCACGGCGGCGATGTCGCGGTGCTCGGCCATCAGCTTGCGCCCTTCGGCCGCGGAATAGGCCGACAGGATCTCCAGGCTCTGGCCGTTCAGGCTGTAGTCCGACAGCGCGAAACGCGTGCCGTCATGCACGGCCGGATCGTCATCGATGACGGCGATCTTCCATTTCCGGGCGTTGCTGTCCTCCGACGCGGTACCGGTGTCGTCGATCAGGTGGAGGACATCGTCCTGTTCGGCCATTGCGAAGATCCGTCACTTTCTGTGCTTTGCGCGCCGCCCTTGGCGACGCGGGGCATGATAATGCGAAAAGTAGTGCCTTGTCCCAGCTTGGATTCCAGCATCATCCGGCCGCCGAGCTGCTGGGTGACGAGGTTATAGACGATATGAAGGCCAAGTCCCGTGCCGCCTTCATTGCGCCGGGTGGTAAAGAAAGGGTCAAAGGCCTGGCGCTGCACGTCCGGGGTCATGCCGGCCCCGTCGTCGGAGAAGCTGATCTCGATGTCCTCGGTGCCGCGCGGCCGCGCCGAAATCGCGATCCGGCCGGCGCGGCCGTCGGCGAAGGCGTGGTTGGCGGCGTTGAGGAAGAGGTTGGTCAGGATCTGGCCGTAGGAGCCGGGATAGCCGTCGAGCAGCAGCCCCTCGGGGACGTCGACCTCCAGCGTGATCGGCGAGCGCTTCAGCACGGGCTTGAGGCTGGCGATGATCTGGTCGGTGGCTTCGCTTAAGGAGAACTGCCGCCGCTCGGCATGGGAGCGGTCGACCGCGACCTGCTTGAACGACTGGATCAGCTCGCCGGCGCGCTGGAGATTGGCGACGAGCTGCTGCGAGGCGTCGCGCGAGGATTGCACGAACTCCTCCAGCTGCGAGCGGCGCAGGCCGCCCTCGCCCTTGAGCTGGGCTTCGAAAATCTCGGTGCGCCGGGCAAAGCTCGATGCCACGGTCAGGCTGATGCCGATCGGGTTGTTGACCTCGTGCGCGACGCCGGCAACCAGGCCGCCGAGCGCGGCCAGCCGCTCGGCGTCGATCAGGTTCTGCTGCGCGGTGTTGAGCTCGAGCAGGGCACTCTCGGCCTTTTCCTTCGAGGCGCGCAGCTCGTCCTCGGTCCGGCGCTTGGCGATCGCGTTCTCGCGGAACACCTCCACCGCGCGCGCCATGGCCCCGACCTCGTCGCGCGCTTTCGTGCCCTGCACCTCGCGGTCGAGATCGCCGAGCGTGATCGCGCGCATCGCGGACATGATCTGCTGCAGCGGCAGGCGGATCGACAGCGCAATCAGGACGCCCGCGGTGAGGATGATGCCGAGGAAGATCACCGCGATCGACAGCACCCGGCGTGAGATATCCGCCAGCGTGCGGTCGAACACCTCCTGCGCTTTCTGCTCGCGCTGGCGCATCTTGGTCGAGAGGTCGTCGATGGCGCCGATCGCCTCGGCCTGGCTGGCGTCGATGGTGTTGCGCAACAGCTCCGTGCGGCTCGCAAGCTGCTCGGAGAGTTTTGCAAAACCCTCGCGAAGTGCGGCGGTGCGGGCCGCGAGCCGCTGCAAGGCCATCTTCTGCAGGTCGTTGTCGGCGAGATCGATCATGACCGGGATGGTCCTCTCGATCGTCTCGGTGTGGCGGCGCGCGTCGTCGGCGGCGCCCGACGACTGCGACAGATAGTAGGAATTGGCCGCGACCAGCATCGCGGTGAAGGCTTCGCGGGATTTGCCGAGCGAGGGCCAGATCAGCGCGTCGCGATGGCCGGTGGCGCCCTCGATGATGGAGTAGAGGCCCGCCATGTCCCTGGCCGGGCCCTGCACCTGCTCCTCATAGGTCTTGGCGATGGTGGACTGCACGCTGCGCAGCTCGCCGAAGCCGTTGAGGAAGCGGTCGGTGGTGCGCTCCAGCTCCTCGACCGAGCCCGACAGCATTGGGTCCTTGGCGGCGCGATTGGTCAGCGTGCCCAGCACCGCCTCGCGCAGCAACAGGATCTCAGCGAACAGGTCGGGGCTCGGCTGGTTGATGTAGCGGTGGATCAGGTTTTGCAGCCGCCCGGTCTCGCTCTCGAGCAGCGCCAGGATCCGGTCGGACTCGCGCACCTGGCGCACGTCGTCCCAGGCCGAGCCGAGCACCTTGGCGCCGTTCCAGATCATCGCCACCAGCACCACGACCACGGCGGAGTTCAGCGCGGCGATCGACAGGATGCGCCAGCGGATCGGCACCGCCCGCAAGAGGCCGACGATGCGCGCGCGCAGCTGCCCGATCGGGCCGGGCGGCTTGTCCGCGTGATCGCCATGTCCAAGCGCAGCCAACAGGCCTCACTCCACCTTGCGAATCCGTTCAATCAGCGCGGCCGCCGCGGGGTCGCGCGCGGCCTTGGCGTAGATTGCGGCCATGGCGTCCTCGAACGGCTTGCGGTCGATGTCCTTGATGATGGTCACGCCGGCTTCCTGCGCCTTGCGCTGCGACTGTTCCTCGAGGTCGTGCCACTTCTCACGCATGAACCGGCTGGAGCGCTGCGCGGCCTCCTTAAAGATCGTCTGCTCCTCCGCCGACAGGCTGTTCCAGGCCTTCAGAGAGATCACCAGCACCTCCGGGCTCATCGTGTGCTCGGTCAGCGTGTAATGGCCGGCATGCTTGTAATGATTCGTGGTCACGAAGGATGGCCAGTTGTTTTCGGCGCCGTCGATCAGATGGTTGGCAAGCCCGGTGAGCACCTGCCCGTAGGGCAGCTCGACCGGTTCGGCGCCGAGCGCGCGCATCATCTGGCTCATTAACTCCGACTGCTGCACGCGGATCCGCAATCCCTTGAGGTCCGCGATGGTCTTCACCGGGCGGACCCCGTTATAGATCGACCGCGCACCCGAATCGTAGAAGGCGAGCCCGACGAAGCCGTAGGGCTCGAAGCTACCGAGGATCTTGCTGCCGACAGGTCCGTCCAGCACCTTCTGCATGTGCTCGATGGACCGGAACAGGAACGGCATCGCCAGCACGTTCATCGCCGGGACGAAATTGCCGATCAGGGCGACATTGGTCCGGTTGAGGTCGATCGCACCGGCCCGGGTCTGCTCGATGGTCTCCTTTTCCTCCCCGAGCTGGCGGGAGTGGAACACCTTGATCTCGTGGCGGCCCTTGGTGCGCTCGGCGATCAGGGCGCCCATGTAGCGCAGCGCCTGGACGGTCGGGTAATCCTCGGCCTGGGTGTCGGCGGCGCGAAATTCGCGCGCAACCGCGCTCGTCGTGCCCATGCTCGACGAGACTGCGGCAAGCAGAAGCGCAACGAAGACCACCCCGGTCCGCGAGAGTTCGGCACGGCTCAACACTGGCACACTCAACCCCTCAGTGGTGGAGTCTATGGCGGAAGGAAAAGGTTCAATGCAATCTAAAGCGTTTTCAAGCGAAGTGGATACCGGTTCGCGTAAAGAAAACGCGTCAAATTGAGAATCTAGAGCCTGTTCCGATCGGAACGGGGCTCTAGCAGATGGTGAAGGGAAGGCCATCCCGCGCCCGGCCAGCGGGCTGATTGTGCGGCGCGGCCGGCGTTCATTCCCGGTTGAAACGGCCACTGCCGGGCCTTAAGCAGGACAGCCGCCACGTCGACCGCGGCCTGGGAAGAGCCATCCTGATGTCAGCCTTGCGCCTTTTGCAGCTCGTTGCCGTCTTTGCGGCCCTCGCATTGGCCGCCCCTGCGCGGGCTGCCACCGAGATCGCCTGGTGGCACGCCATGTCCGGCGAGCTCGGCCGGCAGCTGGAAAAGCTCGCCGCCGACTTCAACGCCTCGCAATCCGATTACCGCATCGTGCCCGTCTACAAGGGCAATTACACCGAGACGGTGACGGCCGCGATCTTCGCCTTCCGCTCGCGCAGCCAGCCCGCCATCGTGCAGGTCAACGAGGTCGCCACCGCCACCATGACTGCGGCCAAGGGCGCGATCTATCCGGTGTTCAGCCTGATGCGCGACCAGGGCGAGCCGTTCTCGCTGGGCGATTATCTGCCGGCGGTCTCCGGCTATTACACCGATGCCGCCGGCAATCTGTTGTCGTTCCCGTTCAATTCCTCGACCCCGATCCTGTACTACAACAAGACCATGTTCCGCGACGCCGGCCTCGATCCGGAGGCGCCGCCGAAGACCTGGCCGGAATTGGGAGCGGCCGCCAAGCGCCTGCGCGACCGCGGCGCTGCTTGCGGCTTCACCACGTCCTGGCCGTCCTGGATCCATGTCGAGAATTTTTCGGCCTTCCATAATCTGGCGCTAGCGAGCCGGGCCAACGGCTTCGCCGGGCTGGATGCGGAATTGACCATCAACAATCCGAGGCTGGTGCATCACGTCGCGGCGCTCAGCGAGTGGCAGAAGACCAAGCTGTTCGACTATAGCGGCCGTGGCCAGTCGGCCGAGCCGCGCTTCCAGAAGGGCGAGTGCGGCATCTTCATCGGCTCCTCGGCGACGCGCGCCGACATCAAGGCCAATTCGAAGTTCGAGATCGGCTACGGCATGATGCCCTATTGGCCCGACGTGAAGGGCGCGCCGCAGAACTCGATCATCGGCGGCGCCACGCTGTGGGTGCTGCGCGACCGTCCGCGCGAGGAATACAAGGGCGTGGCGCGCTTCTTCGCCTATCTGTCCCAGCCCGGCGTGCAGGCCGCCTGGCACCAGAACACCGGCTATCTCCCCGTGACCCGCGCCGCCTTCGAGCTGACGCGCTCGCAGGGCTTCTATGAGCGCAATCCGGGCTCGGCGATCTCGTTCGAGCAGATCACGCTCAATCCGCCGACCGAGAACTCCAAGGGCATCCGGCTCGGCTCCTTCGTCCTGATTCGCGGCGTGGTCGAGGACGAGCTCGAGCAGGCCTTCGCCGGCCACAAGAGCGCGCAATCAGCGCTCGATTCCGCCGTCGAGCGCGGCAACAAGCTGTTGCGCCAGTTCGAGCGCGCGAGTCCCGAGCGGTAGGGTGTGTTGCGATTAGGTTTCGCCGCCGCTGCGAACGAGGTGCGCTCCCTCCCCCGCTTGCGGGGGAGGGTTGGGGAGAGGGCTCTCTCCACGTTGGGATTGCCTGAAGTCTGCGGAGAGTGTCCCCACGTGGAGAGAGCCCCCACCCGGCGCTTCGCGCCGACCTCCCCCGCAAGCGGGAGAGGTGCACCGTCTCCTTGGCTCGCATCGAGCCAACCAAAGTTAACCCTGCTCTCAATACGCAAGCGCCAATGACAATCACGCCGCAACAGCTGCCTCACCTCGCAGACGCCGCAAGCCTCCGCGCCTTTCGCTCCGATCCCTTACAATGGCTGCCAATCGCTCTCGACATCGCGCGCAGCCACGGCCTCGATGCCGGCTCGCCGCATGTGTTCGCGGCCGGCACCAATCTCGTGGTCGGCCTCGGCGACAAGCTGATCCTGAAGATCTTTCCGCCGCCGCTCGCAGCGCAATTCGTCTCGGAGCGCGCCGCGCTGGCGCAGCTCAAAGGCCGTCTGCAGCTGCCGATCCCCGAGATTGTCGCGGAGGGGATGCGCAACGGCTGGCCCTATCTCGTCATCACGCGTCTTGCCGGCACGCTGGGCTCGGAGGTCTGGCCATCACTGCCGGAGCCGCAGAAGGAGCGCCTGCTGCGCCAGATCGGCGAGACCATTGCGAGCGTGCAGCGCGCGCCGCTTGGACCGCTCGCGCATATCGAGCCGCGCTGGGACGCGTTCATGCGCGCCCAGATGCAGGGCTGCCGCGCGCGGCACACGCGTCTCGGCCTCGCACCAAAATTCCTCGCCGGCCTCGATGATCTCCTGCGCGACGCCGCCAAGCTGATCCCGATGGATGCAGCGCCCGTGATCCTGACCGGCGAATACATCCCCGAGAACTTTCTGCTCGCCTGTGACGACGGCCAATGGTCGCTCGGCGGCCTGTTCGATTTCGGCGACGTGCTCACGGGGTGGCGTGACTACGATCTGCTCGGCCCCAGCGCCTTCATGGCGGCGGGCCGTCCGGGCAGAGTGAAGAGCCTGCTCGAAGGCTTTGGCTATGCGACGCTGGATTTCACCCTCAAGCGCCGCCTGATGGCCCTGATGCTGCTGCACCGCGCCAGCGACCTCAACAGCCACATCTGCATCGAGGGTTGGCAGGAGCGGGCGGATGATCTGGTTGAACTGCAGGAGTTGATCTGGCCGGGCTGAGCGCCCCCTCCGTCATTCCGGGCGCCGCGCAGCGGCGAGCCCGGAATCCATTGTGCCGTGCGTTCTGCCGCCCGATGGATTCCGGGTTCGATGCTGCGCATCGCCCCGGAATGACTCCTGGGGCCGGGCGAGCGCCGGCGACTGCCTCCATAATGATCCCTCAAGCCGATCAGCCTAAGTTTTACGCAATCGCGCATCTTTGTATGCAATTGCGCGTGGCGGTGCAGAGTGGTGAGAACAGGAATACTTTGTGATATCAGTGGCTTATATGGACTTTAGTCTTCCGTTAAGCCTTGGCACAAACCTTGCGAATCCAGCTCCAGCCAAAAAACCTTTGTGTTGGAGCGAATTTCATGAAGCGCCGCGATTTCCTCAAATCCGTTTCCGGGTTGGCCGCTGGCGCGGCGCTTCCGGCCATGCCGTCCGTGATCTCCTCGGCCAAGGCCGATGCCCGCTCGGAGACCTTGCTGATCGTTTCCGAAGGCGGCCCGAACAATCTCGACATCCATGGCATCGGCACCAACGTGCCCGGCTATGAAGTCTCCTGGAATTGCTACGACCGCCTGATCAGCCACGAGATGAAGAGCGGTCCCGGCGGCGTGCCCTATTACGACCGGGACAAGTTCAAGGGCGAGCTCGCCGACGACATGAAGATCGACGACATGTCGGTCACCTTCAAGCTGAAGAAGAACGCCAAATTCCACGACGGCGCGCCTGTTACCGCGAAAGACGTGAAATGGTCGCTCGACCGCGCCGTCAGCGTCGGCGGTTTCCCGACCTTCCAGATGAGCGCGGGTTCGCTCACCAAGGCCGAGCAGTTCGTCGTGGTCGACGATCACACCGTGCGCGTCGACTTCCTGAAGAAGGACAAGCTGACGATCCCCGATCTCGCCGTGATCGTGCCCTGCATCGTCAATTCCGAGCTGGTGAAGAAGAATGCCAGCGAGAAGGATCCCTGGGGCCTCGAGTTTACAAAACAGCAGACCGCCGGCTCCGGCGCCTACAAGGTGACGAAGTGGACCGCCGGCACCGAAGTGATCATGGAGCGCAATGAGGATTGGGTCGGCGGTCCGCTTCCCAAGATCAAGCGCGTGATCTGGCGCATGGTGCCGCAGGCCGGCAACCGCCGTGCACTGCTCGAGCGCGGCGATGCCGACATCTCGTATGAGCTGCCGTTCAAGGATTTCCAGGAGATGAAGGCGAACGGCAAGCTCAACGTGGTGTCGCTGCCGTTCTCCAACGGCATCCAATATATCGGCATGAACGTCACCAAGCCGCCCTTCGACAATCCGAAAGTACGGCAGGCCATGGCCTATGCGATGCCGTATCAGAAGATCATGGACGCCGTGCTGTTCGGCCTCGGCAATCCCATGTTCGGCGCAAAGGACAAGGCCACCGACGTCGCCTGGCCGCAGCCGCACAAGTACAACACCGACATGGAGAAGGCGAAGGCGCTGCTGGCTGAGGCCGGTTACGCAGGCGGCTTCGAGACCACGATCTCGTTCGATCTCAACTTCGCCGGCGTCAACGAGCCGCTCTGCATCCTCGTGCAGGAGAGCCTCGCCCAGCTCGGCATCAAGACCACCATCAACAAGGTGCCCGGCGCCAACTGGCGCACCGAGCTCAACAAGAAGGAGATGCCGCTCTTCACCAACGTGTTCTCGGGCTGGCTCGATTACCCCGAGTACTTCTTCTACTGGTGCTATCACGGCAACAATTCCGTCTTCAACACCATGAGCTACAAGTCGGCGGCGATGGACAAGTTCATCGACGGTGCGCGCACGGCGGCCGCCACCGGCGACAAGGCCGCTTACGATGCCGACGTGAAAGGCTTTGTCGATCTCGCCTTTGCCGACGTCCCGCGCATCCCGCTGTACCAGCCCTTCGTCAACGTCGCGATGCAGAAGAACATCAGCGGCTACCAATACTGGTTTCACCGGCGGCTCGATTATCGCGCGATGGCGAAGGGGTGAGGAAAGCGAATAGGGAGTGGCGAATAGCGAATAGGGGGACGTGATGGTCGACAGGAGCGAATGTCCATTCGCCACTCGCTATTCGCCAATCGCGCGAGCGGAGCGAGCCCCATGCTGACCATGATCGGCAAGCGCCTGATGTTCGCGATCCCGTCGTTGATCGGCGTCGTCATCGTCACCTTCCTGCTGACGCGTGCGCTGCCGGGCGATCCCGCGGCCTACTTCGCCGGCCCCGCCGCGACCAAGGAAGCCGTCGAGCAGATCCGCAAGAAACTCGGCTTCGACAAGCCGCTGGTCGAACAGTTCTTCCGCTATGCCACCGATCTCGCGCACGGCGATTTCGGCAACTCGCTGACGACGGGCCAGCCGGTCGCCACCGAGATCCGCAACCGCCTGCCGGCGTCAGCCGAGCTGACGCTGCTCGGCCTGTTCGTGTCCGTTGCGATCGCCATTCCGCTCGGCGTGCTCGCGGCAACGCGTCCGGGATCGTGGATCGACCATCTCTGCCGGATCACGACCACGGCCGGCGTGTCGCTGCCGGTGTTCTTCACCGGCCTCGTGCTGGTCTATGTCTTCTACTTCCGGCTCGGCTGGTCGCCGGCGCCGCTCGGCCGTCTCGACGTGTTCTACAGCGCGCCGCCGACGGTAACGGGCTTCTATCTGATCGATACCCTGATCGCGCGCGATCTCGAGGCGTTCCGCTCGGCGCTGAGCCAGCTCATCCTTCCCGCAACGACGCTCGCGATCTTCTCGCTGGCGCCGATCGCGCGCATGACCCGCGCCTCCATGCTCGCGGTGCTCGCATCCGATTTCGTCCGCACCGCGCGCGCCAGCGGCCTGTCGCCGGCAACCGTGATCGTCACCTACGCGTTCCGCAACGCGATGCTGCCTGTCATCACCACGCTCAGCATGGTGTTCTCGTTCCTGCTGGGCGCCAACGTGCTCGTCGAGAAAGTGTTCGCTTGGCCGGGCATCGGCTCCTACGCGGTGGAAGCGCTGATCTCCTCGGACTTCGCGCCGGTGCAGGGCTTCGTGCTGACCATGGCGGTCATGTACGTGCTGCTCAATCTGATCATCGACATTTTGTACGGCGTAATCGATCCGCGCGTGCGGTTGGAGGGCTAACCCGATCATGGTCGCGTTCGATGCAAGCCACGCGAACGGTGCGCTCCCTCCCCCGCCTGCGGGGGAGGGCTGGGGAGAGGGTGTATCCGCGGTCGAGAACCCCCAAGAGGCGAGAGCCCTCTCCCGGCGCGTTGCGCCGACCTCTCCCGCAAGCGGGAGAGGTGAAGTCAACTCCCAGCTCGTCATGAAGCACCAGGAGTGAACAATGAGCTCCGTTGCGCCTGCTGTTGAACCTGTCGGCCCCGCCCGCACGTCAGGCCTCGTCGCGATCCTTGAACAGACCCGCTATGTCCTCAGCGAGAACAAGGTCACGGCCTTTGCCTTCGCTCTGCTCCTGATCATCGTGTTCGCCGCGCTGTTCGGCCCTTACGTGGTGCCGTACGACCCGCTTGCCTCCGACACCGCCGCCGCGCTGAAGCCGCCGTCGGCGGCGCACTGGTTCGGCACCGACCAGCTGGGGCGCGACATCTTCAGCCGCGTCATCGTCGCCACGCGCCTCGACTTCTTCATCGCGATCGCCTCGGTCGCGCTGGTGTTCCTGATGGGCGGCCTTGCCGGCATCGCGGCCGGCTATTTCGGCGGCTGGACCGACCGCATCGTCGGCCGCATCGCCGACACCATCATGGCGTTCCCGCTGTTCGTGCTCGCGATGGGCATCGTCGCCGCGCTCGGCAACACCGTGCAGAACATCATCCTGGCCACCGCGATCGTGAACTTCCCGCTCTATGCCCGCGTCGCGCGCGCCGAAGCCAATGTCCGCCGCAATGCCGGCTTCGTGCAGGCCGCGCGTCTCTCAGGTAACGGCGAATTCCGCATCCTCCTGGTGCACATCCTGCCGAACATCATGCCGATCATGATCGTGCAGATGTCGCTGACCATGGGCTACGCCATCCTCAATGCCGCAGGCCTGTCCTTCATCGGCCTCGGCGTCCGTCCGCCGACCGCCGAATGGGGCATCATGGTCGCCGAAGGCGCGGGCTTCATGGTGTCGGGCGAATGGTGGATCGCGCTCTTCCCCGGCCTTGCCCTGATGATTGCCGTGTTCTGCTTCAACCTCCTCGGCGACGGCCTGCGCGACATCGTCGACCCCCAGCGGAGAACGTGATGGCAGACGTACGTCCGAAATTCTCCAATGATTTCAGTCGCCGCTCTACTGTGCATGGGGTTGTTTTCGACCGTTTGAGTGACGGGAGCCGTCCATGACCGCCCAGCCCCTGCTCGACGTCCAGAACCTCACGGTCGAATTCACCACCCGACGCGGCATCGTCAAGGCGGTGCAGCACGTCAACATCTCCGTGGCCAAGGGCGAGACGCTGGCCATCGTCGGCGAGTCCGGCTCCGGCAAGTCGGTGACATCCTACGCGGTGATGCGCATCCTCGACCGCGCCGGCAAGATCGCCGAGGGCTCGGTGATGTTCTCCGGCATCGACGTCAAGGCGGCGACCGAAGACCAGATGCGCGATCTGCGCGGCCGCGAAGTCTCGATGATCTTCCAGAACCCGCGCGCCGCGCTGAACCCGATCCGCAAAGTCGGCGACCAGATCGAGGACGTGCTGCGCACCCATGTGCAGCAGGCCCAGGTCGCAGATCACGGCGAGAAGGCGATCGAGGCGCTGGAGCAGGTCAAGATCGCCCGCCCGCGCGAGCGCTATCACGCCTATCCGTTCGAGCTGTCGGGCGGCATGTGCCAGCGCGTCGTCATCGCGCTCGCGCTGGCCTGCAATCCGCAGCTCCTCATCGCGGACGAGCCGACCACCGGTTTGGATGTCACCACGCAGAAGGCGGTGATGGACCTGATCGTCGAGCTGACGAAACGCCGCGCGATGTCGACCATCCTGATCACGCACGATCTCGGGTTGGCTGCCGCCTATTGCGACCGCGTCGTCGTGATGGAGAAGGGCCGCGTCGTCGAGACTGCCACCGCCGCCGACATTTTTGCCAACCCTCAGCACCCCTACACCAAGAAGCTGATGCGCGCGACGCCGCGGCTGGGGGTGAGCTTGCGCGATCTGCTGCCGGAGGAGGATACTCTTGCCTCTCCCCGCACGCGGGGAGAGGCCGACAGGCTCTGGAGCGCAGTTGCGCTCCAGAGCGTGGCGGGTGAGGGGAACTCTCCACGAGTCGAGCTCGCCGAGGCTGCCCCTCACCCCAGCCCTCTCCCCGTGAAGGACGGGGAGAGGGAGCAGAGCGGTGCAAGCGGGGAGAGGGAGAAGACGCTCCTCCTCCGCGTTGAAAAGCTCGTCAAGGAATATCCCCGCCAGGGCGCGACCGCCGTGCTCGGTAAACTGTTCGGCCGCAAGCCGCCGGTGGAGCCGGACGTGTTCCGCGCCGTCGACAGCATCAGCTTTTCGATCGGCCATGGCGAGAGCGTCGGCCTCGTCGGCGAGTCCGGCTGCGGCAAATCGACCACCTCGATGATGGTGATGCGTCTGCTCGACCAGACCTCCGGCCTGATCCAGTTCGACGGCGAGGACATCGGCGGCATTCAGCCTGCCGCCTTCGCCCGGCTGCCGCAGCGCAGCCGCATCCAGATGGTGTTCCAGGACCCCACCGACAGCCTCAACCCGCGCTTCACCGCCGCGCGCGCGATCGCCGACCCGATCATGCAGCTTGGCGATATCAGGGGTCGCGACGCGCTCCGCGCCCGCTGCGAGGAACTCGCCACCATGGTCGGCCTGCCGCACAATCTGCTCGACCGCTTCCCGCACCAATTGTCCGGCGGCCAGAAGGCCCGCGTCGGCATCGCCCGGGCGATCGCGCTGCATCCCAAGCTCGTCATCCTGGACGAGCCGACCGCGGCGCTGGACGTCTCCGTGCAGGCCGTCGTCCTCAACCTGCTGCAGGACCTCAAGGCGCGGCTAGGTATGAGCTATCTGTTCGTCTCGCATGATTTGAACGTGGTGCGCTTGTTGTGCGATCGTGTCATTGTGATGCGGACGGGACGGATCGTCGAGGAGGGCTCTTCCGAGCAGGTTCTCGGCGATCCCAAGGACGACTACACCAAGGAGCTGCTGACGGCGATCCCGCATCCGCCGTTGCCGACACACTAAGACTGCACTGATTGCTTGAGAGCGTGATGGCCGAACCGCTGGACGACTATATCGACGCCGTATCGAAGGCGCTGGCGCTGCCGATCGAGGAGGCCTGGCGGCCTGCGGTTCGCGCCAACCTCGAGGTCTCGCTGCGGCTTGGCCGTCTGGTCGACGAATTCGCGCTGCCGGACGAGACCGAGCCGGCGCCGATCTTCACGGCCTGATGCTGCCATGACCACCAAGCCAGAGATGACGGCCTCCGAGATCGCGAGTGCGGTTGCGGGGCGCAAGATGACCGCGCTCGCTGCCACCGAAGCTGCGCTCGCCCGCATCGCGCAGCATGACCGCATCCTCAATTCCTTCACCGACGTCACCGCCGAACGCGCCCGCGCCAAAGCGCGCGCGATCGATGCCGACATCGCCGCGGGCAGGACAATCGGTCCGCTCGCCGGCGTACCCTTCGCGGTCAAGAACCTGTTCGATGTCGCGGGGCTGCCAACGCGCGCCGGCTCGAAGATCAACCGGGACCTCGCGCCCGCGAGGCGCGATGCGACGCTGATCGAGCGGATGGAGGCGGCCGGCGCCGTTCTCGTCGGCGCGCTCAACATGGGCGAATACGCCTACGATTTCACGGGCGAGAACATCCATGACGGCCCCTCGCGCAATCCGCATGACACCACGCGGATGAGCGGCGGCTCCTCCGGCGGCTCGGGCAGCGCCGTCGGCGGCGCGCTGGTGCCGATCGCGCTCGGCTCCGACACCAACGGCTCGATCCGCGTGCCGTCCTCCTTCTGCGGCATCTTCGGCCTGAAGCCGACCTATGGCCGGCTGTCACGTGCGCGCTCGTTCCCGTTCGTGGCGAGCCTCGATCATCTCGGCCCGTTTGCGCGCTCCGTCGCCGATCTCGCGCTCGCCTATGACGCGATGCAGGGTCCGGACGCAGACGACGGCGCCTGCACCACGCGCGGGCCAGAGCCCGTCACGCCGCTGCTCGATGAGTCCATCTCCGGCTTGCGCGTTGCGATCGCCGGCGGCCACTTCCAGAAGAACGTGTTTCCGGAAGCGGTCGAAGCCGTCAGCCGCGTCGCCAAGGCGCTGGGCGCAACGCAAGTGGTGGATGTTCCCGAAGCCTCGCGCGCCCGCGCCGCCGCCTATGTCATCACCACCACCGAAGGCGCTTCGCTCCATCTCGATCGCCTGCGCAAGCGCCCGAACGACTTCGATCCGGCGGTGCGCGATCGGCTGATCGCGGGCGCCATGGTTCCGGCGCCGCTGGTCGATCGCGCCCAGAAATTCCGTCGCTGGTATCGTGCGCAACTCACCGAGATCTTCAAATCGGTCGATGTTCTGCTGGCACCCGCAACGCCCTGCACCGCGCCAAAACTCGGACAGGTCAATTTCAATCTCGACGGCGTCGAGCTGCCGGTGCGCGCCAATATCGGCATCCACACCCAGCCGATATCCTTCATCGGCTTGCCGGTGGTCGCGGTCCCCTTGCCGCTCGAGCCGCTGCCGATCGGCGTGCAGATCATTTGTGCGCCCTGGCGCGAGGACATCGCGCTGCGCGTCGCGCACGCATTGGAGAAGATGGGCGTCGTCGCTGCGCCCGCGCCGAGAGGGTTCTAAGATGCAGATCGATCTCCCCGACGTGATCGCGGAAGTCAAAGCCGCGTTCGAGCGCTATGAGCAAGCCCTCGTCAGCAACGACGTCGCCGTGCTCGGCGAGCTCTTCCGCAACGACCCGCGCACCTTGCGCTACGGCATCGGCGAGAACCTCTATGGCTACGAGGCAATCTCCGGTTTCCGCGCCGGCCGTTCGCCGGTCGGGCTGAACCGCCGCACCGCCAAAACCGTGATCACCAGCTATGGCCGCGACACGGCCGTGGCGTCCACCTTGTTCTATCGCGATACGGCTCCCGGCAAGGTCGGCCGGCAGATGCAGACGTGGATACGTTTCCCGGAGGGCTGGCGCGTCGTCGCCGCTCATGTCAGCATCATCGAGGAGCCGAAAGAGACCGTATGACGCTTGATGATCTTCCGCAGGGCGCATTGCCGGCCGAGCCGGTGGTGCCGCGCGTCGACCGTGCATCGCCGTCGCTGCTGAAGGTCACGCGCGCCGAGGAGCTGCGGCTGCAGCTTGCCGACGAGATCGTGCGCGGAACGCTGGCGCCGGGCTCGCCGCTGGACGAGACCGATATCGCGCGGCGCTTCAACGTCTCGCGCACGCCGGTGCGCGAAGCGCTGCGGCAATTGGTGGCGAGCGGCCTCGTCGAGGCGCGACCGCATCGCGGCGCCGTGGTGGCGCAGCCCTCGATCGAGCGGCTGAAAGGCATGTTCGAGGCGATGGCGGAGCTCGAGGCCTTGTGCGCGGGTCTTGCCGCCGAACGCATGTCGGCGACCGAGCGTCATGGCCTGGAAGCCGTCCACGAGGAGCTGCGGGTGCTGAGCTACACCGGCAATCCCGAGCGTTTCCACGAGGTCAACGAGCGCTTCCACAACGCGATCTATGCCGGCTCGCAGAACGGCTACATCGCCGAGATCACGCTCGCGACCCGCGTCCGCGTGCAGCCGTTCCGCCGCGCCCAGTTCCGCAACCTCGGCCGCCTCGCCAAGTCGCAGGCCGAGCACGACCGCGTCGTCGTCGCCATCATGCGCGGCGACAAGCAGGGCGCCGCCGCCGCCATGCGCGCGCATATCGAGCTGGTGCGCGGAGAGTACGAGATCTACGCGGTGTCGGTGTAGGACGACACGCTCGGTGTCGTAGGGTGGGCAAAGGCGCGAAGCGCCGTGCCCACCGTCTCTCCAAATTGACGATGATGGTGGGCACGCTTCGCTTTGCCCACCCTACGAGAGCTACGCCTTCGCAGCTTCCATCATAAATTTTCGCCATCCCCCATACGCCGTGATGTCCCGCGCATCGCCCAGCACTTCCGGCTCGACGAGGAATCCCTTCACGCTGCGTCCGTCGGCGAGCCTGATTGTGCCGATCGCCATCGGCGCGGGGATCGCGTTGACGAACTTGCCGAAGGCGGACGACGACAGCGACCAGATCTCCAGCTCGATCGCCGCGCCCGTGCCGGTCTCGACGCGCAGCATGCCGGGCTTCGGCGGCGTCGTCTTGAGCGCATAGAGCTTGTAGTCGGGCGCGGTTTTCGTCGCCTCGACCAGCTTGCCATTCAGCGCGGTCAATTCCCCGTTCAGCGCCATGCCGGTGAGATGCGCGCCGACCACTGCGATGGGAATCTCGTCGTCGCCGCCGGTCGGGAGCGGCGCGAGCGGGGCTTGCGTCACACCCTTCGCGCCGAGCGTCAGTTTCGTATCGGCGTGGAACACCCGGCCGATGCTCGCGAGCAGCGCGTCGCGTCCTGCGGGCGCCAGCAGCGTGATGCCGAACGGAATGCCGTCACTGCGCATCGCAGCCGGCACGGCGAGGCCGCAGAGGTCGAGCAGGTTGACGAAATTGGTGTAGGTGCCGAGCCGGCTGTTGAGCTCGATCGGATTGGCGAGCACCTGCGCGGTCGTATAGGCCGTCGGCGCCGTCGGCAGCACCAGCGCATCGATGTTGGCGAACGTGCGCTCTGCGATCTTGCGCAGGCCCTGCAGGCGGTAGAGCGCGGAGAAGGTTTCCGCGGCCGTGAGCCGCGCGCCGGCCGCGGTGATCTCGCGGGTAACGGGGTGGATCGCGTCTGGCGCGGACGCCAGCAGGTTCTTGATCACGAGATAACGCTCGGCGACCCAGGGACCCTCATAGAGCAGCCGCGCCGTCTCATAGAACGGCTCGAGGTCGAACTCGACCAGCGTTGCCCCAAGCGCGGTCCATCGCTTCAGCGCATCGCTGTAGGCGGCTTCCGCTCTCTTGTCGCCGAAGAAGATCAGCTGGCCGTTGCGCGGCACACCCAGGCGCAGGTTTGCCGGCATCGGCGTGATGGCGCCGAGCGGCCGGTCGCGCGAGAATGGATCGGCTTGGTCGGGCCCGGCCATCACCGACAGCGCAAGCGCGGCATCGTCCACCGTCAGTGCGAACACCGAGATGCAGTCGAGCGTGCGGCAGGCCGGCACCAGGCCTGCGGTCGAGATCATGCCGAGGCTCGGCTTCAGCCCGACGATGTTGTTGAGCATCGCCGGCACGCGGCCCGAGCCGGCGGTATCCGTGCCGAGCGACAGCGGCACCAGCCCGGCGCCGACCGCGGTGGCCGAGCCCGAGCTCGAGCCGCCGGGAATGAGATCCTCGCGGATCGAATTCCTGGGGACGCCGTAGGGCGAGCGGACGCCGACGAGGCCGGTCGCGAACTGGTCGAGATTGGTCTTGCCGATGATGATCGCCCCGGCCACGCGCAGGCGCTCGACGGCGGTCGAGTCGTGCGTGGGCGTGTAGGAGAAAGCCGGGCAGGCGGCGGTTGTGGGAAAGCCCAGCGCGTCGATATTGTCCTTCACCGCGACCGGCACGCCGTAAAGCGGCAGGCTGGCAGCATCCGCCCGGGCCGCGAGCTTCTCCGCTTCCGCGATCGCGTCCTTCTCTTCGCGCAGGCTGATGAACACGGCGGGATCGTCGTAATCGCGGATGCGCCGATAGGTCCGCGCGACGGTCTCTGCCGGCGAAAGCCGGCCCGCGCGGTTCGCGGCCACAATCGCGGCGATCGTTTCAGGCTGCTCGGCCCCCATGGCGGCAAAACTCCGGCAATTCGTCTTCGCCCGGAGTGAAGCAAGCGATGTGCCATTGTGTAAAGAATCCGGGCAGGATGATCGTGCCGGATCCTATCGTGCGATCAGTGGCTTGGGGGACATTTCGGCCGGCGCCCGGCCGGTCGCCCCAGTGACCTATCTGCCCAAATCATAGGCAGTCGGGATCAGGTGAAGCCGGAAAGGATCCGGAGCAGCTGTGCCCGGTTCTCCTTGCCGATCTTCGCCTCGACGTGCCGCTCGTGCTCGGCCGCGAGCCGCTTGAATTTCGTCAGCGCCGTCTCGCCCTGCGCGGTGAGGTGCAGCGCATGCGAGCGCCGGTCCTGCTTCGACTTGATCCGCTTCACCAGCTTGCGCTGTTCGAGGCTGTCGAGCAGGTGCACCAGCCGGGCACGCTCGATGCCGAGGCGTTTTGCCACCGCCATCTGCGACAGGCCCGGATTGGCGCCGATCACGGTCAGCACAGAATATTGCGTCGGCCTGATGTCGACCTCGCCGAGCGTCTTGATGAAGTCCTGAAAGATCCAGATCTGGAAGCGCCGCACCGCATAGCCGGCGTGTCCGACCAGCGCGTCGAGGCCCACGTCGTCGGCGCCATTGCGTGGTGCTGCGCCGTTGCCGGCGCGCTTGCGTGGGAAGCGGCGGGTATCGGCCCGGTCTGCTGTGGCTGTCACGTCGGTATCTCCTGTCGCGCAACCCTAGCGCCCCTGGGTTCGAAGCGAAAGATTGTTGTTGACGACAACAATTGCCATGCCCAACATTATGAGCAAAGCGGCCCGGAACGAGGCTGCGGCCGATCCTGTAACCGGGATGGAGGAGGAAACACATGACAGTCGCCTCACATGGTGACGTTGCAGGGCTGTTCGCAACGCCCAGGACCGTCGCAGAGCATCGGCCCGACGGCAGCATCGTTCTGCGCGCGCCAGAGCCGCTCGGCGAGACTGCGCGCTGCACCGGCGATTGGCTGGAGCAATGGGCGCAGCAAAGGCCGGATGCGATCTTCCTGGCCGAGCGCGGCAATGTCGAAATGCCCTGGACCACCGTCACCTATGCGCAGGCGCTGCGGAAGGTGCGCGCCGCGGCGTCCTGGATCCTGGCGCAAGGGCTCAGCGCGGATCGCCCCGTCGCGATCCTCTCGGACAACAGCATCGATCATGCGCTGCTCGCGCTCGCCGCCCAGCATGTCGGCGTGCCCTCGGCGGCGATCTCGCCGGCCTATTCGCTGATGTCGAAAGACTTCGACAAGCTCAAGAGCATGATTGCGCTGCTCGATCCCGGCGCGATCTACGTCTCTGCGCTCCAGCCGTTCGCGCCAGCGCTGGCCGCCATCGAGCCGCTGCACAACGCGCAGATCATCAGCGGCAATGCCGATGACACTGAGGTGCTCGCGTTCCGCGCCATTGCGGCAACGCCCGAGACGGCCGATGTCGCAAGAGCCTTCGCCGCGGTGACGCCTGATACGATCGCAAAATTCCTGTTCACCTCGGGCTCGACGGGCACGCCGAAAGCCGTCATCAACACCCAGCGCATGCTGACGTCGAGCCAGCAGGCCAAGGCGCAGACCTGGACCTTCCTCGAACGGAGCCGCGATCTCGTCATTCTCGATTGGCTGCCCTGGAGCCACACCTTCGGCGCCAACCACAATTTCAACCTCGTGCTGCGCAACGGCGGCGCGCTCTACATCGATGGCGGCAAGCCCGCGCCCGGTCTGTTCGCGACCTCGCTCGCCAACCTCAGAAGCGTGATGCCGACGGTCTATTTCAACGTGCCGCGCGGCTTCGACATGCTGATCGCGGCGCTGCGCAGCGACGAGGAATTGCGCCGCCGCTTCTTCGGCGAGGTGAAATTCGCGTTCTATGCCGGCGCGGCATTGCCGCAGAATCTGTGGGATGCTCTCGAAGAGCTCTCGCTCGAGACGGTCGGCCGCAAGCTGCCGATGGTCTCGGCCTGGGGCTCGACGGAAACCTCACCGCTCGCCACCGACTGTCATTTCCTCGCCGAGCGCTCCGGCAACATCGGCGTGCCCATTCCCGGCACCGAGCTGAAGCTCGTCACCTCCGGCGACAAGCTGGAGGTGCGGGTGCGCGGCCCCAACGTCACGCCCGGCTATTGGAAGGCACCCGAGTTGACCAGGCAAGCGTTCGACGAGGAGGGCTTCTACCTGATCGGCGACGCCGTGAAGCTTGCCGATAGCGCGCGCCCCGAGCGCGGCCTGTTCTTCGACGGCCGCGTTGCCGAAGACTTCAAGCTCAATTCCGGCACATGGGTCAGCGTCGGCGGCTTGCGCGTTGCCGGCATCGCCGCGCTGGCGCCGCTGGCTCAGGACATCGTCGTCGCCGGTCACGGCGGTGACGAGGTGCGTTTCCTGGTGTTTCCGAACATCGTGGCCTGCCGCGCCCATGCCGGTCTGCCCGAAACCGCGGCGGCCAGCGACGTGCTGGCGCACGACAAGGTCCGCAGCGCCATCGCGCGGGGTCTGACGAAGCTGAAACAGCAGAGCGCCAACTCGTCCGGTCACGCCACCCGCGCGCTGCTGCTCGCCGAGCCACCGTCGGTCGACGGCGGCGAGATCACCGACAAGGGCTACATCAACCAGCGCGCCGTGCTGACGCGCCGCGCCGATGCGGTGGCGCGGCTGAATGATGACGCGTCGGGTGAGTGGATCGGATTGTAAGGCCGAGTTAGCGACGCCACATTCCGCTGTCATTCCGGGGCGCGCCTCTTGGCGCGAGCCCGGAATCCATTTCACCGCAAGGGTAGTGCACAATGGATTCCGGGTTCGCGCTAGACGCGCCCCGGAATGACGAGTGGGATACTTCAGCAACCCTGCCGCATTATCTTGCCGATTCTTTTGTTGCCTAAGCAACTAATTTGTGCGAACCCTTCTAGACAGAGATGACGGCGGGCGGAACCGCTGCGTCCGATCGTGGAGGAAACAATGCGCGGCAGGAATGGTGCCGTCGGCAAATGCCGACGCATGCCGGAAGACAGGGTGCTTCCGCGACGCGACGCGTCAGCTATAGCTGCTGTCCGTCACGGCACCGAGGTTCTCGTGCAGCCGGCGCAAGAGATCGATCAGCACCTCGCGCTCGTCCTTGCTGAGGCACGACAACAGCCGCCGCTCGCGTTCGAACGCAGCGACGATCACCTTGTCATGGGTGGCGCGGCCCCTTGCCGTCAACGAGATCGAGTGGGTGCGGCCGTCGTTCGGGTCGGTGCGGATCGACACCAGCCCACGCTTTTCCAGCCCTGCCAAGGTCCGGCTCACCGGCCCTTTGTCGAAGCCGATGACGTGGCAGATGCGCGAGGCCGGGATGCCGGGTTCGATCGCCAGCAGCGACATGATCCGCCATTCCGTGACGTTGACGCCGAATTGCTTCTGATAGAACGCGGTCGCGCTGTTCGACAGCTTGTTGGCGATGAAGGTGATGAACGCCGGGACGTAACGGTCGAGATCGAGCGTCGGCCCCGCATCACTGGGTGCGGGCTTCTGGCGGGCTCTGGTCGAAGACGGCGGCATATCGGGTTTCTGACTCGCGGCGGGCCCAAAGACCTAAGGGCATGCGCCGCCCTTTCACAAGATCAAAATGAGGGAGGTCTTCCATGACCGCATTCGGTGCTGCGGGATCGGGCGTCCCGCATCTCGACGTCGACCCCTTCGACATGAGCTTTTTTGCCGACCCCTATCCGGCGCATGAGCTGCTGCGGGAAGCCGGCCCCGTGGTCTATCTCGACAAGTGGAACGTCTATGGCGTGGCGCGCTATGCCGAGGTCCACGCCGTCTTGAACGATCCCGCCACCTTCTGCTCCAGCCGCGGCGTCGGCCTGTCCGACTTCAAGAAGGAGGCGCCGTGGCGACCGCCGAGCCTGATCCTCGAGGCCGATCCGCCGGCGCACACCCGCACCCGCGCCGTCCTGTCAAAAGTGTTGTCGCCGACCGTGATGAAGCAGGTGCGCGACCGTTTTGCCGCGGCGGCGGAGGAACGGGTCGACGCGCTGCTCGACCGGCGCAGCTTCGACGCGATCACCGACCTTGCCGAGGCCTATCCGCTGTCGATCTTTCCCGATGCGCTGGGCCTGAAACCGGAAGGGCGCGAGCATCTGATTCCCTACGCAAGCGTGGTATTCAACGCGTTTGGCCCGCCCAACCAGCTGCGCCAGGAGGCGATTGAACGCTCGGCGCCGCATCAGGCCTATGTCGCCGAGCAGTGCCAGCGCGAGAACCTGGCACCCGGCGGCTTTGGGGCCTGCATTCATGCGCAGGTGGAAGAGGGCGCCATCACGGCCGTCGAAGCGCCGCTGCTGGTGCGCTCGCTGCTGTCGGCCGGACTCGACACGACAGTCAACGGCATCGGCGCTGCGGTGTATTGCCTCGCGCGCTTTCCCGATCAATGGCAGCGGCTGCGAGACGACCTCACGCTCGCGCGCGGTGCCTTCGAGGAGGCCGTGCGCTTCGAAAGCCCGGTGCAGACCTTCTTCCGCACCACCACCCGTGAGGTCGAGCTCTCCGGTGCGCGAATCGGTGAGGGCGAGAAGGTGCTGATGTTCCTTGCCGCCGCCAACCGCGATCCGCGGCGCTGGGATGCCCCCGACAGGTACGACATCACCCGCCGCACCTCCGGCCATGTCGGTTTCGGCTCCGGCATCCACATGTGCGTCGGCCAGCTCGTCGCCCGCCTCGAAGGCGAGGTGATGCTGACGGCGCTGGCGCGCCGCATCGCGAGAATCGAGATCACGGGCGAGCCGAAGCGCCGTTTCAACAACACGCTGCGCGGGCTCGACAGCCTGCCTGTGACGATCACCCCGGCCTGACGAGGAGCTTGATGCCTGCCATTACCTTCATCCATCCCGACGGCAAGTCCGATCGCGTCGAGACCGCGGGCGGCGAAAGCGCCATGCAGGCCGCGACCCGTCACGGCCTCGATGGCATTCTGGCCGAATGCGGCGGCAACGCGATGTGCGCGACCTGCCATGTCTATGTCGACGAGAGCTGGCTCGCGCGCCTGCCTGCGATGGCCGACGACGAGGATGCGCTGCTCGACGGCACCGCCGCTGAGCGGCGACCGACGAGCCGGCTGTCCTGCCAGATCACGATCACGCCCGATCTCGATGGGCTCGTCCTGAAGTTGCCAGAGCGGCAGGTCTGATCTGCCATGCCGTCGGATCTTCGCAAAATATCAAACAGGGAGGGAATGATGAAACATCTGAAGTGGACGCTCGCGCTGGCGGCGAGCTTGGTGACCGGGGCGGCGAGCGCCGAGATATCCGACAACGTCGTGCGCATCGGCGTGCTCAACGACATCTCCGGCATCTTCCAGGACACCAATGGCATGGGCTCGGTCGAGGCCGCGCGGATGGCGGCGGAGGATTTCAACGGCGGCGGCAAGGCCATCAAGGTCGAGATCGTCTATGCCGATCACCAGAACAAGGCCGATGTCGGCAACGCCATCGCGCGCAAATGGCTGGACGTCGAGGGCGTCGACGCCATCGTCGACGTGCCGAACTCGGCCGTCGGTCTTTCCATCAACGCGCTTCTGCGCGACAGCCGCATGACCTTCCTGGCGTCATCGACGGCGAGCTCCGATCTGACCGGCAAAGCGTGCTCGCCCAACACCATCCAATGGGTCAACGATGCCTGGGCGACCGGCAACACCACCGCAGCCGCCATGGTGTCGCGCGGCGGCAAGGACTGGTATTTCCTCACGGTCGATTACGCGCTCGGCAAGGGCATCGAGGCGGAGGCGCAGAAATACATCGAGGGTCACGGCGGCAAGGTGATCGGCTCGTCCAAGCATCCGCTCGGCACCTCCGATTTCGCCTCCTTCCTGCTGCAGGCGCAGAGCTCGAAGGCGCAGGTGATCGGGCTCGCCAACGCCGGCGGCGACACCATCAATGCGGTGAAGCAGGCCGCCGAGTTCGGCATCCAGCAGAGCGGGCAGAAGCTCGTCGCCTTCCTGCTCTTCATCAACGACGTTCACGGCATGGGCATCAAGGTCGCGCAGGGCCTCCAGCTCATGGAAGCCTTCTACTGGGACATGAACGAGGATACCCGCGCGTTCGCCAAGCGTTTTGCTGCACGGCCCGGCATGAACGGCAAGATGCCGAGCGGCAATCAGGCCGGAGTCTATGCTTCCACGCTCGCTTATCTCAACGCCGTCGCCGCCACCGGCAGCGACAATGCCAAGCAGGTCGTGCCCGAGATGAAGAAGTTCAAGGGCAAGGACAAGCTGTTCGGCGACACCACGATCCGTCAGGACGGTCGCGTCGTGCATCCGATGTACCTGTTCGAGGTGAAGAAGCCGGAGGAGTCCAAATATACGTACGATTATTACAGGCTGGTCTCGACGATTCCGGCAGACCAGGCGTTCCGCCCGCTCGCGGAAGGCGGGTGTGAGCTGGTGAAGTAGGAGCGGCGAGCGCGATCTGCTTTCACCCTCCCCTGGAGGGGTCCGGGACGAGCGTAGCTCGCCCGTGGTCGATCGCGCGCAGCGCGAGCGGGGTGGGGTGATCTCTCCACGCGGGCAGTGTTGGATGTGGAGAGACCGTCACCCCACCCCGGCACACATTTCGCTGCGCTCAATGTGAGCCGACCCTCCCCCTCCAGGGGAGGGTAAGAGGGCCGCGCTGCATCAGTGACTCCTACACCACCTTGCTCGACCCCTGCGTGATCAACCTCGCGGCGCGCTGGTCTCGCGCGTAGATCCAGAGCCAGCTCAGCGCGACGCTGAGGCGGTGGCGCAGGCCGATCAGGAAGTAGATGTGGGCGATGCCCCAGATCCACCAGGCGATGGTGCCGCGCAGCTTGACCTTGCCGAAATCGATCACCGCGAGCCGCTTGCCGATCTGGGCGAGGCTGCCGGCATGCTTGTAGCGGAACGGGCCGGTCGCAGCACCGCGCAGGCGCGCTTTGATGGTCTCGGCGACATGGCGGCCCTGCTGCTTGGCGGCCGGCGCGATGCCGGGCACCGGCTTGCCGTCCCAGGCGTTGATGCTGACGGTATCCCCGATCGCGAAGATCTCGGGATGGCCTGGAATGGTGAGGTCGGCCTCGACCAGCACGCGCCCGGCACGATCGCTCGGCGCGCCGAGCCATTCGGCGGCGGGCGAGGCGCGCACGCCGGCGGCCCAGATCCGCGTCTTGGCCTCGAGCAGCTTGCCGCCGAACACGACGCCCTCGCGGTTGATCTCGGTGACGGCCTGCCCGAGCACGACCTCGACGCCGATCTTTTCCAGCGAGGCCTGCGCATAGGCCGAGAGCTCGTCGGGAAAGCCGGCGAGCACGCGCGGACCCGCCTCGATCAGCACGACGCGGGCCTTGTGCGTGTCGATGTTGCGGAAATCGGCGGGCAGGGTGTGATGCGCCATCTCGGCGATGGTGCCGGCGAGCTCGACGCCGGTCGGGCCGGCGCCGACGATCACGAAGGTCAGCCGCGCCGCGCGCCGCTTCGGATCGGTCTCGCGCTCAGCGCGCTCGAACGCCACCAGGATGTGCCGGCGCAAGGTGGTCGCATCCTCCAGCGTCTTCAGGCCGGGCGCGAACTGCTCCCATTCATCGTGGCCGAAGTAGGCGTGCCGCGCGCCGGTGGCCAGCACCAGCGTGTCGTAGGGCACCTCGCTGCCGTCGTCGATCAGCACGCAGCGTCGCTCGGCATCGACGCCGCTCACGGTGGCGAACAGCGTCGTTACTTCGCGCCGGTCGCGCATGAGATGACGGATCGGCCAGGCGATCTCGCTGGTTGCGAGCGAGGCGGTCGCGACCTGGTAGAGCAGGGGCTGGAATAGATGATGATTGCGGCGGTCGATCAGCGTGATCTCGACGGGAGCGCCTGCAAGCCGGTAAGTCGCCTCCAGTCCGCCGAAGCCGGCGCCAACGATGACGACGCGATGGGGATTTGCGGCCATGATTTAACCCTCGAATCTCGCTGCTGCTCGCCTTCATTTAAGTGCGGATTGGGCGCCGCGGTCCAATAGAGGTCATCAATCGTCGCATAGGCCTGCTGTATCGATCCGGCGCGAAAAAGCGCCGCGGCCTCCCGGACCGGCCCTGGGCCGGCCTCGGCCGAAGTGAGTAGAATTATAATTCTTGCCATCTCCAATCGGGGCGAAATATGGTGCAGGGCGGGCGCTGAGCCATTGGCGGCGCGACAGATTTTGCGTTCAATAGAGACAGGCCTGGAGCGGCGATCACCCTGCTTCCAGGACCGATAATTAAGGAGGGAGTGTTATGAGGACGGCATTCTGGCTGGCGGGCGCAGCGGCGCTGGTGCTGGCAAATCAGGCATTCGCCGGAGACACCATCAAGATCGGCTTCGTCTCGACCTTCAGCGGCCCGACCGCCGTGATCGGCAACGACATGCGCAATTCCTTCGAGCTCGCGCTCGATCATCTCGGCCGCAAGATGGCCGGCAAGCCGGTCGAGGTGCTCTACGAGGACGACGGGCAGAAGCCCGACGTCGGCAAGCAGAAGACCGAGAAGCTGGTGCAGTCGGACAAGGTCGACTTCATCGTCGGCTATATCTGGTCGAACGTGCTGCTCGCCTCGCTCAAGACCGCGGTCGATTCGAAGACCTTCCTGATCTCGGCCAATGCCGGGCCGTCGCAGCTCGCGGGCGAGCTGTGCTCGCCTTATGTGTTCTCGACCTCCTGGCAGAACGACCAGACCCCGCAGGCGGTCGGCACCTATATGAACCAGAAGGGCGTCAAGTCGGTGTTCCTGATCGGCCCGAACTACGCCGCCGGCAAGGACATGCTGGCCGGCGTCAAGAGCACCTTCAAGGGGCAGGTCGTGGGTGAGGAATACACGGTGTGGCCGAGCCAGCTCGACTTCTCCGCCGAGCTCTCCAAAGCGCGCGCCTCCGGCGCCGAGTCGATCTTCGTGTTCTACCCCGGTGCCGCCGGCGTGCAATTCCTCAATCAATATGCGCAGGCCGGACTGAAGAGCACGATGCCGCTCTACACCGCCTTCACCATCGACGAGCTCTCGCTGCCGCTCCAGAAGGAGAATGCGCTCGGGGTGCCCGGTGCGCAGCAATGGGTCAATGACCTCCCCAACGAGCAGAACAAGCGCTTCGTCGCCGACTACCGCAAGAAGTATCCCGGCCTGCGCCCGACCTTCTACGGTGCGCAATCCTATGACGCCGTGAACCTGATCAACAGCGCCGTCGTCGCCGTGAAGGGTGACACCTCCAAGAAGGACGAGATGAAGGCCGAGATGGAGAAGGCCAACTTCAAGTCGGTGCGCGGCGCGTTCAAGTTCGGCAACAACCACATCCCGATCCAGAACTTCTACCTGCAGGATGTGGTCAAGGATTCCGAAGGCCAGCTCGCCCTGAAGACCGTCGCCACCATCGTCGAGAACGACCAGGATCGCTTCCACGAGAAGTGCAAGATGAAGTGAGATCTCTCCTCTCCCTCTCCCCGTTCTTACCGGGAGAGGGGTGGGGTGAGGGGCTCTCTCCCCGAGGACGGAGTTGCTCGAATTCCTCGCCAGTCCCACACCGTCATTGCGAGCGCGCAGCGAAGCAATCCAGAGTCTTTCCGCGGAGGGATTCTGGATTGCTTCGCTGCGCTCGCAATGACGTGTTGAGAGACCGTCGTCCCAGCGGATATGTGTCTCGCGGAGGCCGCTCACCCGCGCTACGCGCGTCGGCCTCTTCCCGCAGATTGGGAGAGGCGAAGACCTACACCCTCGGCATGCTTGCCGGGCGTACCTCGCGCGCTTGCGCTGCGAGCCTGATGCCGGCGTTGGCCGCGCCAAAACCTTGATAATTCCTGCGCTCGACGATCTCGAAGAAGAAGCGCTCGTCGAAGATGTGGGTGTAGACCTGGAAGAACTCGCCGTCGCCCTCGCGGTCGTAGAGGATGTGGTTGGCGCGCAGCTGCGCCATCAGTTCGGGCGCAAGATCGTATTTGGCTTCGATGTCGTCGTAGTAATTGTCGGGGATGTCCAGGAAACCCGCGCCGCGCTGGCGCATCGCGGCGACGGTCGCAAAAATATCCTGACACGCGAAGGCGACATGCTGTACGCCCGAGCCGAAGAACTCCGAGATGAAGCGCGCCGGCAGGGTGCGGTTGGCAGAGGAGCCGTTGAGCACGAAGCGCAGGCTCTGGTCGGCGTTGATGACGGCCTGGCTCTGCACGAGGCCCCTGGGGTCGGCGATCTCCATCTGCGGCAGGCGCTTCAGATCGAGAATGCCGGTGTAGAACAACAGCCAGGTCAGCATCTCGTCATAGGGCATCGACTGCGCGATGTGGTCGACGGCGACCAGCGCATCGGTGCTGGCGTCGCTTGCAACAGGCTCGAAATCCGTGTCCCAATTCTTGCCGGCCTGGTCGAGAAAATAGAGCAGGCTGCCGCCGACGCCGTGGATCGCGGGAATCTCGAGTTCGCCCGGCCCGACCGGCTGGTAGAAGGTGCGCGCCTTCAGCGTCTCGGCGCGCTGCATGGCGCGGCCGGCATCGTCGACGTCGAGCGCGATGGCGCAGACGCCGGGCCCGTGGGTGACATAGTGCGAATGCGCGAAGCCGTCGGTCTCGCAATTGACGACGAGCTCGACCTTGCCCTGCGACCAGCGCTCCACCGCCTTGCTGCGGTGCTGGCCGGTCTTGCGAAAGCCGAGCTGCGAGAACAGGCGGGCAAGCTCGGCGGCCTTGCTCTCGTTGACGGCAAATTCGATGAAGCCGGTGCCGCGGCTCTTCGCCTTCGGGGCCAGCGCCTTGCCGGCGAAATTCGGCCAGTCCGGTGCGAGCTGGTCCTCCAGCAGGATCAGCGAGCGCAGACCGTCGACGGCGGTCTGTGCGGCCGAGCCGGCGCGGAACTGGTCGTTGAAGATTTCCAGCGACAGCGGTCCGGCATAGCCGGTCGCTGCGATCGCCGCCATGAACGCGCCGACCGGAAGGTCGCCCTGGCCGGGGAAGGAGCGGAAGTGCCGGCTCAATGACAGGATGTCGAGCTCGAGCCTTGGCGCGTCGGAGAGCTGCACCAGAAAGATCTTGTCGCCGGGGATCGAGGCCATGGCGCGGTTCGGAAAGCCAGGTGCCAGCGCATGAAAGCTGTCGAGGATGACGCCAATCGCGGGATGATCGGCGCGACGCACGATCTCCCAGGCGTCGCGATAATCGTTGACGTGGCGGCCCCAGGCCAGCGCCTCATAGCCGACGCGCAAACGACGTTTCGCGGCGCGCTCGCCGAGCTCACGAAAATCGTCAGCCGCGCGGTCGATGCCGCCGAGCGCGGCGGGTGAGACGTTGGAGCAGATCAGCAACAGATCGGTGCCGAGCTCCTGCATCAGATCGAACTTCCGCTCCGCGCGGGCGAAGTTGCGCGCGCGCTGCGGCTCCGGCATGCCCTCGAAATCGCGGAACGGCTGGAACGCACAGATCTCGAGATTGAGGTCCGTGCACATCTTCGCGATATCGCGTGGGCCGGCTCCGAACGACAGCAGGTCGTTCTCGAAGATTTCGACCGCATCGAAGCCCGCGGCGGCGATGGCGCGGAGCTTTTCGTCGAGGCTGCCTGAGAGGGAGACGGTGGCGATCGAGCGCTTGTTCATGCGGCCTGCTCCATGATCTGCCCCGGCGAGATCGTTTGCCCGGTACGCGCGGCCGCGCTGACGGCTTCGACGACGGCAAGCGTTCCCATTGCGTCCTCGACCGAGATCAGCGGCTGTTCGCGGCCGGCAATCATTGCGCAGAAATGCCGGAGCTGCTCGACCAGCGGATCGAACGCGGGCGGCGCGATGGTCGCGCGCGACAGCGGCGCGTACCAGCCGGGCTGCTCCATGTATGACCAAAGCTCCATGTTCGGCAAGGAGAGCGAACCTGCAGTCCCTGCGAAGATGTAGCAGGGCTGGTCCTGCCTGGGATAGGCTGGATTCTCGCCCGAGGAGAGCTCCCAGCTCCATGGCGCCGGCGTCGCATCCGACACGGTCACCGTGCCCAGCGCGCCGTTGGCAAAGCGCAGCAGCAGCGCGGCGGTGTCTTCGACCGCGAAGCCGCGCACCTTGTTCGAGGTCAGCGCCTGCACCTCGACGATCTCACCGCAGATAAAGCGGAGATTGTCGATGTCGTGGATGAGATTGATCAGCAGTGGCCCGCCGCCTGCCTCGCGCCGCCAGGCGACCTCGAAATAATCGTCGGGCTTCTTGAGGAGCCACAGCCCGACCACGGCCGTGAGCTGGCCGAGCTTTCCGTTCGTCACGGCCTCTCGGGCCGACTTGATGATCGGATTGTGCCGCCGGTGGTGGCCGACCAGCATCGGCACGCCGGTGCGTCTCACCGCCGCGCACAGGCGTTGCGCGGTGGCAACCGTCTCGGTCACCGGCTTCTCGATCAGAGCCGGTATGCCGGATTCGGCGCAGTCGAGCGCCATCGGCAAGTGCAGCGTGTTGGGCGAGGCAATGATGAGGCCGTCGGGCTTCTCTTCTGCCAGCAGGGCGCGATGGTCCGCGTAGCAGGGCACGCCATGCGCCAGCGCATACTCCTTGGCGGCGGGCGAGGGGTCCGCAATGCCGGCGAGCACGCAATCCCCGGAGGACTCGATCAACTCGATATGCCGACGGCCGATCAGGCCGGCGCCTGCCACGGCGATCCGCATCTTCGCGCTCATGCCGCGCTCTCCTCCATGGCGCCGCCGAGGAAGAGCTGCCCGATGCGCGGATCGTTCAGAATGCGCTTGGCGTCATCGACCATGCGGGTCTGGCCAAGCTCGAGCACGATGCCGATGTCGGAGATCTCCAGCGCCGAGCGCGCGTTCTGTTCGATCATCAGGATGGTGACGCCGCGATCGCGCAAGCTCTTGAGGATGTCGAAGGTCTGCTGCACCATCAGCGGCGACAGGCCGATCGAAGGCTCGTCGACCAGCACCAGCTTCGGCTCGAGCAGCAGCGAGCGGGCGATCTCGAGCTGCTTCTGCTCGCCGCCTGATAGCGTGGAGGCCTGCTGCGCGGACTTGCGCCGCAGCGCCGGAAAAAGGTCGAGCGCCGCCTCGATCCGCTTGGGCAGGTCGAGGCCCTTGTCGGCGGCGACGCCGCCGAGCTCGATATTGTGGCGCACCGACAGCTCGGGAAAGATGTTGCGGCCTTGCGGCACGTAGCAGATGCCGGCGTTGAGCAGCGCGCGCTGGCTCAGATTGGTGACGTCGCGGCCGGCGAAGCTGATCTTGCCTTCACGCAGCTTGAGCAGGCCGAAGATGGCCTTGAACACCGTCGATTTACCGGCGCCGTTCGGGCCGATGATCGTCGTGATCGTGGCTGAAGGAACGGCAAACGTCGTGCCGTTCAAGATCGTCATCTTGCCGTAGCCGCCGACGAGATTGTGGACCGAGAGAATGGGATCGCTCATTACGCGCTCCTAATGTCCGAGATAGGCTTCGATCACGGCGGGGTTCTTGCGGACCTCGTCGGGCCGGCCCATCGCCAGCACCTTGCCTTCCGCCATCACCATCACGCGCGAGCACAGCGACATCACGAACTCCATATTGTGCTCGATCACGACGAAGGTGGCGTTCTTCTCGCGGTTGATCGCGACCAGGCGTTCCTTGAGGTCCGCCAGCATCGACGGGTTGACGCCGCCGGCTGGCTCGTCGAGCAGCACCAGGCGCGAGCCCCCCATGAAGGCCATGGCGGCATCGAGCAGTTTTTGCTGACCGTAGGACAGGCCCCCGGCCGGCTCGTCGGCGAGATGGTCGAGCTTGAAGAAGCCGATCATCTGGTTGGCGGCCTCGGTCAGCCCGGCATCGGAGCGGCCGACCAGGCGCGAGGCCATGTTGCCCTGGTGCTCCTGTCCGGCGAGGATCAGGTTCTCGCGCACCGAGAGCTTTGGGAACACCTGCAACAGCTGGAAGGTGCGGCTGACCCCGAGCTTGTTGAGCTCGGAGGGGCGCAGGCCCGTGACGACCTGTCCGTCGAGCTTGACTTCGCCGCCGGTCGGCGTGAGCTGGCCGAGGATGCAGTTGAACAATGTGGACTTGCCGCAGCCGTTCGGGCCGATCAGGCCGAGGATCTCGCCCTCGCGCACGTCGAACGAGACCCCGTTGACGGCGTGGATGCCGCCAAAGCTCTTCTTGATGTCGGTGACTTCGAGGACCGCACTCATTGCGCCGTCTCCAGGCGCGACTTTGCGACGGCGCGCAGTGCGGACGCCGCCTTGGTGCGGCGTTCGGCGAGGTATCGGTCGAGGATTCCGAGAATGCCGGTCGGCGACCAGATCAGCAGAAGCATCACGGCCACCGCGTAGAGCATCAGATAATAGCCTTCCGTAAAGCGCAGCCATTCCGGCAGCAGCACCGCGATCATCGCGCCGAGGAAGGGGCCGAAATAGAAGCCGGCGCCGCCGACGATCACCATTAAGAGGAGGTCGAGCGAGAGCGACAGGTTGAACGGCACCGGATCGATATATTGCGTCAGCGGCGCATAGAGCGCGCCGGCGACGCCGCCGAGCGCCGAGCCGATCGCGAAGGCCATCAGCGTGTAGCGGCGGGTATCGACGCCGAGGGATTGCGCGCGCAACGGATTCTCGCGCAGCGCCATGAAGGCACGGCCCCAGGGCGAACGGATCAGCCACCACACCGCGAGCGAGACGATCGCGAGCGAGCCGAGGCAGACATAGTAGAACGGCAGCGGCTTGTTGGTCGCGATGCCGAAGATGTGCGGACGCGGGATGTTGGAGATGCCGTAGATGCCGCCGGTCAGCCAGCTCTCGTTGCGGAACACCAGGAAGGCGAGGGTGGAAAAGGCGAGGGTGACGAAGGCGAGGTAATGGTGCTGCACGCGCAGTGCGGGATAGCCGAGCACCCAGCCGATCGCAAAGCTCAAGACCATCGCCACCAGGATCGCCGCCGGCAGCGGCCAGCCATGTGTGGTCATGATCGCGGCGGCATAGGCGCCGATGCCGACGAAGGCGCCTTGGGCCAGCGAGACCTGGCCGGCATAGCCGAGCGTGAGATTGAGCCCCATGGCGGCGATGCTCATCACCGCCCATTGGCTCAGGATGAACAGGCCGTAGCGGTTGAAGTTCATGGGGACGATGATCAGCGCGGCGATGACGGCAAGGCCGAGCGCGATCTTCAGGGGTTTGGCGATGCCGCTCATACGGTGCGCTCCTCGGCACGGCCGAGCAAGCCCTGCGGCCGGAACAGGATGACGGCGATCAGGAACATCATCGGCACGGCGGCGCGATACTGCGTCGACACATAGGCCGCCGCGAGATTGTCCAGCACGCCGATCAGCAGGCCGCCGGCGATGGCGCCGCGCACCTGGTTGAAGCCGCCGACGATCGCGGCGATGAAGGCGGCCTGGCCCAGCACCTCGCCGGACGAGAATTTTGCGAGGTAGATCGGTGTGATCAGCAGCGAGGCCAGCGCCACCAGGAAGGCGTTGATCAGGAAGGTCAGCAGGATCATGCGCTCGACCGGGACGCCGATGATGCGGGCCACCGTCGGGTTCTGCGCCGCCGCCTGCATCTGGTGGCCGAGCGAGGTACGGCTCAGCAGCGTGGTCAGGCCGAGAACGGCGAGGATGGCAACAGTGAGCACGCCGATGCTCTGCAGCGACACGGCATAGCCGAGGATGGAGATGTCGCCGGTCGGCACGATCGAGGGGAAGGGTGAAGCCTCCGCGCTGTAGAACTGCTTGACCGATTCCTTGATGCCGATCGCGAGCGCCATGGTCGCGATCGCCAGCGGTAGCACACCGTGACGCATCATCGGGTCCACCAGCAGCATCTTGAAGGCGAGCCCGAGCAGGATCAGCGAGAGCAGGATGCCGAGGATGATCGCGAGCCAGAACGGCGCGCCCACATGCATCGCGGCCAGCATCAGGAACGCCGGCAGCATCACGAACTCGCCTTGCGCGAAATTGATGGTCTGCGAGGTCTGCCACAGCAGCGTGAAGCCGACCGCGACCAACGCGTAGATGGCGCCGGTGGCGAGTCCCGCGACCAGTAGATCGAATAGGTTGGACATGTTCCCCTCTTTCCTTCCCTCTCCCCGCTCTCTTTCCTCTCCCTCTCCCCGTACTTACGGGGAGAGGGTTGGGGTGAGGGGCTGTCTCCGCGTACTCGCTTGTCACCGTCGTCGCGGAAGCAGCCCCTCACCCCGCCCTCTCCCCGCGAAGGGGCGGGGAGAGGGAGATGAAAGATCTCTCCCCGCGAAGAGCGGGGCGAGGGAGAAGGGCCACGCTTCACTTCACCTTGGGCAGCACCTGCTTCACCACCTGCTTGCCTTCGACCACCTCGACCAGGAAGCTCTGGCGATCGATGTCGCCGGTGTCGCTGAAGGTGACGTCCATCAAAATGCCCGGCTCGTCCGCGGCCTTGATGGTGAGGCCGTGCAGCGTGTCGGCGAACTTCTTCGGGTCGACCTTGCCCATCTTTTCCGTGGTGGCCTTCACCATGTAGACGGCGAGATAGCCCTTCAGGCCGTTATGGTCGGGGACGTAATTGTACTTCTTGGAGAACTTCTCGCGGAACGCCTTGACCAGATCGACCGGCGCGTCGGTGGTGAGGCCGACATGGCCGCGCGCACCGTTGGCGGCATCGCCGGCGAGCTCGATCACCTTCTGGCCGATCAGCGTGGTCTCGCCCATTAGCGGCGCGGTGACGCCCTGGCGCTTCAGCTCTTTCAGGATGCGCGCGCTCTCTTCCTCGTTCAGGTAGACGAACACGGCGTCGGGATTGGCGGCCTTGATCTTGCCGACGTCGGCGGCGAAGTCGGCCTGGCCCGCTTCGGTGGAGAGATCGGCGACGACCTTGGAGCCGAGCCGGTCGAGCTCCTTGACCACGACGTCGCGGCCACCGCGGCCGAAATCGTTGTTGACCCAGACCACCGCAACGGTCTTCGCCTTCATCTCGTCGTGGATGTACTTTGCGACCTTCGGCATTGAGGATTGCTGGCCGAAGGAGGTGCGGAACAGGAACTTGTTACCGGTCTGCGTCAGCTCGGCGGCCTCGCCGCCCATGATCTGCGCGATGCCGGCTTCGGCCGCGAGCGGCGCGGTCACCTTCACCGAGCCGGAATAGCCGGGCCCGAGCAGCACATAGGGTTCGGCGTCGAGCGCCTTCTGCACCTGGGCGCGCGCCACCCCGGGGTTGGACTGCGAGTCCGCGTGGCTGACCTCGAGCTTGCGGCCGAGCACGCCGCCCTTGGCGTTGATCTCCTCGATCGCGAGGTCGATGCCGTTCTTCCAGTTCGTGCCGACGGTAGCGCCGCCGCCCGAGAGCTCCGCGACGTTGGCGAGCTTGATCGCCTGGGCAAAGGCGCCCGTTGCGGTCATGACGGTGAGCAATGCGCCCACCACTAGCGTTGATTTCATCGTCCTCTCCTCCCGTTTCAAATCTTGCAAGCGGCCTTGTATTCCGGCCGCTTCGCCTCAAGCTGCCTGATAGGCGGCGCTGCGCGCTGCCATCACGGCGTCGAAAGCCTCTCCCATGATCTCGGTGGATGGGGCAAGGCCCGTGAACAATTCGAAGGCGTCGGCGGCCTGGTAGATCGCGAGGTCGCGGCCGGTCATGATCTTCGCGCCTTTGTCTCGCGCTGCGGCCAGCAGCGGCGTGATCAGCGGCGAATAGACGGCGTCGGCGACCCAAAGGTCCGCCCTGAGCAGTCCCGCCGGCACCGGCGTGTCACGGTTCGGCAGCATGCCGACCGGCGTGCCGTTGACGAGACCGGTCGCACCCTCGAGCGCATCCTCGACGCTGGCGGCGATGCGTGCGCCGCGCGGGGCGAGTATGGCGGCCAGCTTCTCGGCGCGCGCCGGCTCGCTGTCGAAAATGCGGATGTCAGCCACCGCTCGGCTCGCCAGCGCAAACGCAATGGCCTTGCCGACGCCGCCGGCGCCGATCAGGGCGACGGCGTTGCCGGAGGGCGCCAGCAACGGCGTCACCGCCCGCGCGAAACCCGTGGTGTCGGTGTTGTGGCCGGTCAGCCGGCCGTCCCTGACGACGACGGTGTTGACCGCGCCCATGCTGGCTGCGCCCGGCGCCAGCGCGTCGAGCAGCGGCACCACCGCTTCCTTGTAGGGATAGGTGACATTGACGCCGGCAAAGCCGAGCCGCCGGACACCCTCGAGCATCATGCGCAGCCCGGCCGCATCGGCCCCGGCGACCTCGATAAGCTGGTAATGGCCGCGCAGGCCGAGCGCCTCGGCGGCGCGCTCATGCATGCCGGGCGAGGCGGAATGCGCGATCGGGGCGCCGATCAGGCCGATGAGGAGCTTCTTGCTGGCGGCGTATCCGCGTTTCGACATGGTTCGCTATCGTCTCAAAGGGAGCGTCCGGCCCCGGCCATTAGCGGGGAAATCCGTGCAATTCCAGCTGCGACGATAGCCTTTCCCCCGCCTAACACAATTACCCTTTTATCTGGCAAACCTAACATCATGTTATTTCTTCCGCCCGCGTGAAGGGGCGGTCTTGCCGCTGCCGCGGGACGGCTCGACCGCGCGCATCTCGGTGCGCAGAGATTCGATGAAGTACTCCGCATGCAGTGACAACGGCGTGCCGCGCTTGACTGCGATGTAGGTGTCGAATCGCGTCGGCTCGGCGATCTTCAGAAGCTCGATGCCGGGATAGCCGCCATGGGCGACGGTGAACTGGTCAATGATGGCGATGCCGAGCCCCGCCTTCACCAGCGCGCAGACGGTGGTGCCGAAGCGCGCGCGGATCGTGATGTTGTAGTCGAGCCGATGGCGCGCGAAGATCCCGGCCATGATCCGGCCGTAGGGGTCGTTGGGATCGATGCCGATCAGCGGATAGCGCGTGATCTCGGCGGCGGAGACCTGCTTGCGGCCGGAGAGCTCGTGGCCCGGCGGCACGATGCAATAGAGCTCGCCCGAAGCGAGCGGCATGAAGTCGAGCCCGGAATGCTCGAGCCGATAGCTCATCGCCACGCACTCGCCGCGGCCGAGCATCAGGTAGTCGATGGCCTCCTCGAGCTTGAGGATGTTGATGTCGATGCCGAGATCGGGATAGCGGCGGCGGACGCGCTCGATCGCACGCGGCACCATCACCTGCGAGATGCTCGGCACCGAGCCGATGCGCAGCTCCGAGAGGCCGCCGCGGCCGATCTTGGAGATGATCTCGGAGAGGTCGTCGACCTTCTTGTAGACGCCGTTGATCTGCTCGAAGATGTTCTCGGCCTCCGGCGTCGGGAAGTAGCGCCCGTTCTGGCGCTGGAAGAAGCGGATGCCGAGCGAGCGCTCGGTGTATTTGACGAGGCGGCTGATCCCCGGCGCCGAGACGTTGAGCAGCTTCGCCGCACCGCCGATGGTGCCCGTCACCATCACGGCACGGATCACTTCGACCTGGCGCAGCGTCATCATGGCCTTGAACTGTCCCTGGCATCGACAAGAGATCGCGGCGGCGATCATCTCACGAGAGATGCGCTGTCATCCAGCGGCAAGTGTGCGCCGATGTGGCCGGAGGCGCGCTGCCTTACCCTCCCCTGGAGGGGCAGGGCAATCGCATATGAGAGTGATATCGCTTGTGGCCATCCTTCGAGACGCCCGCCGTTGGCGGGCCCTCAGGATGAGGACCGAGTGTGGCGCTAGTTTCAGCGGGCTCCGATGCCGCTTAGCCTCATCCTGAGGAGGCGCCTAAGCGCCGTCTCGAAGGACGAGGCGCGCGCTCAGCTCGCGCAAAGAGCCATATGTAATAGGCTGGCTGCGAGGAGGGCTATCGCATTTGCACCCTCACCAGAGGTCGTCATGCCCGGGCTTGTCCCGGGCATCCACGTTCTTTGTGCTGCGTGGCAAGGCGTGGATGGCCGGGACAAGCCCGGCCATGACGATGTGGAGACTTTCGTGCCCGAAGGTGTACTGCTCATATGCGATAGCCCTGCCTGGAGGGGGAGGGTCGATCGCGCGCAGCGCGAGCGGGGTGGGGTGACAGTCTATCCATTGAAGCGGTGCCCGAGTGGAGAGATCACCCCACCCCGTCACGCAACGCTTCGCTCGACCGCGTGCCGACCTTCCCCCTCCAGGGGAGGGTAAGGGCGCAGCAGGCGTTACGGATAATGGCGGAGTAATTTCGCAGTCAGAGTGTTTCGACTAAAATCCGCGCGGTCAGATGGAGAGGCGCTCTCGTGGCGCGATCTGTTGCTTCGGCTGTTGCAACGGCGTTCTAGCTCGCCGGCCCTTCCGGCGACACGCTCTCGGCCAGCTCCGCGCGCTCGCTCTGCAGCACCTCGCGCGCAAACTCGATGATCTTCTGCTTGTTCGACGTTTCGCGGACGGCAAAAAACACGCGGTTCAATTCCAGGCCGAGCACGCTGTTGAGGGCGATGTCCTCGTCTTCCATCGTTGGTTTCCCGCTTCGACGTTCTCAGGTGTATCGTGGCGTCAATTCTGCCACAAGTAGTTAAATGTTCAGAGCGGATGAGCACCGGGAAACTACGGCCACAGCGAATTGAGGCAGTCTGCGAATACGTGCTATACGAAAGCGGCGAGGGTCAGGAAACGTACGATGTCCGCCGTAGACTATGGCCGGGAGGCGCTCGACTTCATTGAAGGCCTGCAGACCTACCGCAAGGTACCAGAGGCCATGAATGCGCTCGAAGCGGCGTTCGGTCGCTTCGGCTTCGAAACCATCATCGTGACGGGGTTGCCCAATCCCGATCAGCAGTTTGCACAGATGGTGCTCGCCAAACGCTGGCCCGCGGGGTGGTTCAGCCTCTACACCGAGAACAATTACGATCGGTTCGATCCCGTGGTGCGGTTGTGCCGTCAGTCGGTCAATCCGTTCGAGTGGTCGGAAGCGCCCTATGATGCGGAACTCGAGCCGAATGCGGCCGAGGTGATGAACCGCGCCAGCGAGTTCCGCATGTCGCGCGGCTTCATCGTGCCGATCCACGGGCTCACCGGCTACGAGGCTGCGGTCTCGCTCGGCGGTGTCCATCTCGACCTCAATGCCCGCAGCAAGCCGGCGCTGCATCTGATGGCGATGTATGGCTTCGACCACATTCGCCGACTGCTCGAGCCGATGCCGCATCCGTCGACGCGCCTGACGCCGCGCGAGCGCGAGGTGATCGCCTGGGCTTCGCAGGGGAAGTCGGCCTGGGAAATCGGCGAGATCCTGCACATCACCCAGCGCACCGCCGAAGAGCATCTTGCAACTGCCGCGCGCAAGCTCGGCGCCGTCAACCGTACACATGCGGTCGCGCTGGCGATCCGGAACAAGATCATCGCTCCGTAAGCCGCCTTACTGGGAAATTTCCCAATACCGAAGCTGCGTCTTTTCGCGGACTCTGCCTCCATTGAGAATGAATGGGGGTTTTCATGATTCACGCAATTTCCGCGGCAAATCGCCACCTTTATGAAGACGTCATCGAGCAGCATTTCCGGCTGCGTCACGACATCTTCGTCGAGGAGCGGCGTTGGGAGACGCTGCGCCGGCCGGACGGCCGCGAGATCGATTCCTACGACGACGAGGACACCATCTATCTGCTGGCGCTGGAGGGCCGCCGCGTCGTGGGCGGTCATCGGCTCTATCCGACCACCAAGCCGTCGATGATGAGTGAGGTGTTTCCGCATCTGGCGGCGGTTCGCGGCTGGCCGGCCGATCCGCTGGTGTGGGAATGGTCGCGCTACTTCGTCGTGCGCGATCGTCGCGACGGCGCGCTCAACCTGCAACTGATGGCTGCGGTGCAGGAGTTCTGCCTCGATCAGGGTATCGCGCGGGTCAGCGCGATCATGGAGACCTGGTGGTTGCCGCGCTTCCATGAAGCCGGCTTCGTCGTGACGCCGCTCGGTCTGCCGGCTCTGGTCGAGAACGCATGGACCATGGCGGCGACCATCGACATTCGTCGGGAGACGCTCGATGTCCTGCATCGTCGGATCGGCACGGCTTCGGTCGTGCAGCAGGACGGCCCTCGTCTCAATGCCGTCGCCCGTGCCAACCTCTGCGGTCATGTTGCCGCGCAACGAAAGAGCGCCTGAGATGTCGAACGTGATGCGGGACAGCCAGATCATGGCGCAAATGGAAGACGAGAATCTCGGCTACATGTCCGACATGGCGCTCGAGCTGGCGCAAATGGCGGAGGACACCGGATTGACGACGCTCGCCTATCTGTTTCGGATGGCGGCCCTGGAGGCGTCGACGGCCAACAGTGTTCTCGCCGAGCCGGACGAGCTCCCCCGGCAGATGACGTCGCACTAGACGCAGCCCTGCTCGATTTTACGACGATCGTACCCTCTCACCGCCAGCCGGTGAGAGGGTGAAGTCGTCTGGCTGCGGCAGGTTGCCTCATGCAGCGCGGCAGCTTTTTTGCATTGCGGGGCGCGTCCGGGCCGCACGTGCCGAGATGCAACAAAGTGCATGTTTGATGTCGAATCGCTCTTGCCTCGGAACGATACTGCCATTACCCATTTTTCGGCCTTGAAGAGGCAGGGGGAGCTCTTTCACTGATGGCGGCAGTGTTCGAACATCGGCGCGCGTCTGTATGCGCCTGAAAGAGTCCTGATGCTGCTCGTCGTCGAACAATTCTTGAATGGGCTGCAGTTCGGTCTGCTGCTGTTCCTGCTCGCCGCCGGCCTGACGCTGGTGTTCGGGATCATGGATCTCGTCAACCTCGCGCACGGCTCGCTCTATATGATGGGCGCCTATTTCGCCGCGACCTTCGCGGCGTGGACCGGCAGCTTCCTGCTCGGTGCGCTGATGGCGCTAGGCGCCACCCTCGTGCTCGGCATCGTGCTGGAGGTGACGGCGCTGCGGCATCTCTATGGCCGCGACCACCTCGACCACGTGCTCGCGACCTTCGGCCTGATCCTGTTCTTCAACGAAGCCGTGCGGCTGATCTGGGGCCCGGCGGGCCTGGCGCTGCCGCTGCCGGCCTGGCTCACCGTGCCGGTGCCGATCCTTCCCGGTATTCATTATCCCGCCTATCGCCTCGCCATCATCGCGGTGGCGCTGCTGGTCGCGCTGTTGCTCTATCTCGGCGTGATGCGCACCCGCATCGGCATGCTGATCCGGGCCGGAGCATCCAACCGCGAGATGATCGGCGCGCTCGGCATCAACATCAAGCTGCTCTACACGCTGGTGTTCGGCCTTGGCGCCGCGCTCGCGGGCCTTGCCGGGCTGATGCAGGCCCCGATCCTCACCGTGCAGATCGGCATGGGCGAGAACATCCTGATCCTCGCTTTCGTCATCATCGTGATCGGCGGCATCGGCTCGATCCGCGGCGCTTTCCTCGCTGCGATCTTCGTCGGCATGATCGACACGCTCGGCCGCGCCTTCCTTCCGAACCTGCTCCGCCAGGTGCTGAGCGGCGCCGCCGCATCCACCGCCGCGCCCGCGCTGTCCTCCATGCTGATCTATCTGCTGATGGCGATCGTGCTGGTGGTGCGGCCGGAGGGGCTGTTTCCGGCCAACCGTCGATGAAGAGTTTGAGCGTGAGCAAGGCCGTCACGGCCCTGATGCTGGCGGGCCTCGTGCTGCTGCCGCTCTACTCGCATCTGACCGGCAACATCTTCATCCTGACGCTGTTCACCCGCATCATCATCCTGGCGCTGGCGGCCGCGAGCCTCAACCTCATCATGGGATTTGCGGGCCTGATGAGCTTTGGCCATGCCGCCTATCTCGGCATCGGCGGCTATGCCGTCGGCATGCTCGCGCAGGAAGGCGTTGGGTCCGGCTTCATCCAGTTTCCGGTCGCGATCGCGGCGTCGGCGATCTATGCGCTGGTGATCGGCGCGCTGTCGCTGCGCACCCGTGGCGTCTACTTCATCATGATCACGCTGGCCTTCGCCCAGATGGCCTACTATGTCGCCTCGGGTCTGGCCCGTTACGGCGGCGACGACGGCCTGACCATCTACACGCGCAGCGACTTCTCGGGCCTGATCGATCTCGGCAACCGCACGCAGTTCTACTATCTCTGCCTCGCCTGCCTTTTCGGCGTCATGCTCCTGATATGGCGCATCGTCAACTCGCGCTTCGGTCTTGTCGTGCAGGGCCTGCGTTCCAACGAGCAGCGCATGCAGGCCATCGGCTTCCCGGCCAAGCGCTACCAACTGGTCTGCTTCGTCATATCAGGCACGATGTGCGGCCTTGCCGGCGCGCTGCTCGCCAACAACACCGATTTCGTCAGCCCTGCCGTGATGTACTGGACCCGTTCCGGCGACCTCATGGTGATGGTGATCCTGGGCGGCATGGGCACGCTGTTCGGCCCGGTCATGGGCGCGGTGGTGTTCCTGCTGTTGGAAGAGCTGCTGTCGCAGATCACCGAATATTGGGCGCTGATCCTGGGCCCGCTGCTGCTGCTCATCGTCCTGTTCGGCCGCGGCGGCATCATGGGCGCACTCGGGAGGGCTGGCCGTGGCTGAACCCTTGCTCCGCGTCGAAAAGCTGGTGCGTCGCTTCGGCGGCATCATCGCCACCGACAACGTCTCGCTCGACGTCGCATCCGGCGAGTTGCACGCCATCATCGGCCCGAACGGCGCCGGCAAGACCACGCTGATCAGCCAGCTCACCGGGCATCTCGAACCGCATTCCGGCAGCGTCTTGCTGGCGGGGCGCGACATCACCTATCTGCCGGCCTATCGCCGCTGCGCGTTGGGCCTGGCGCGTTCGTTCCAGATCACCTCGCTGCTGCTCGACTTCACCGCCGCGGACAATGTCGCGCTGGCGGCGCAGGCGCATGCCGGCACCTCGTTCCGATTCTTCGCCAATGCGCGGAAAGAGAAGGGTCTGCGCGATGCCGCGCAGGCGGCGCTCGATCGCGTCGGCCTCGGTCACCGTGCCGATATCGTGGTGTCCAGGCTCAGCCACGGCGAACGCCGCGAGCTGGAGCTCGCAGTCGCGCTCGCCAGCAAGCCGAAATTGCTGCTGCTGGACGAGCCGATGGCCGGCCTCGGCGTGACCGAATCCCAGCGCATGGTGAAGCTGCTCCAGGAGCTGCGGAAAGAGGTCTCGATCGTGCTGGTCGAGCACGACATGCCGGCGGTGTTTGCGCTCGCCGACCGCATCACGGTGCTGGTCTATGGCCGCGTCATCGCCTCCGGCGATCCGGCCGCGATCCGCGCCAACGAGGACGTCAAGCGCGCCTATCTCGGCGATCAGCATGTGGTGACGCATCATGGCTGACACGCTGCTCGAGGTCGACGGCATCGAGACCTGCTACGGCCTGTCCCAGGTACTGTTCGGCCTGTCGCTGTCGATCAAGCCGGGCGAGATGGTCTCGCTGATGGGCCGCAACGGCATGGGCAAGACCACCACCATCCGCTCCATCATGGGCCTGACGCCGGCGCGCGCGGGCACCATTCGCTTCGCGGGCGCGGAGGTGCGGCAGCTTCCGTCCTACAGAATTGCCAAGCTCGGCGTCGGTCTCGTGCCCGAGGGCCGGCAGATCTTTCCGAACCTCACCGTGCGCGAGAACCTGGTCGCGGCCGCGGCCGATCGCTTCAACAGCGATAATCCCTGGACGCTCGCCGCGATCTACGTGATGTTTCCGCGCCTCGCCGAACGCGCGTCCAATATGGGCAACCAGCTTTCCGGCGGCGAGCAGCAGATGCTCGCGATCGGCCGCGCGCTGATGACGAATCCAAAGCTCCTGATCCTGGACGAGGCGACCGAAGGCCTCGCGCCGCTGATCCGGCAGGAGATCTGGAATTGCCTGTCGCTGCTCAAGAGCCGCGGACAGTCAATCCTGGTCGTCGACAAGAACGTCGACCATCTCGCCCGCATCTGCGATCGCCACTACATCATCGAGCGCGGCAAGACGGTGTGGAGCGGCACCTCCGACGAGCTGATGGCCGCGCCGGATCTGCAGCACAAATATCTGGGAATTTGAGCCCCGCTCCAGCCGCGTCGTCGTTGCGAGCACAGCAAAGCAATCCAGACTGCCGCTGCGGAAAGATCCTGGATTGCTTCGCTGCGCTCGCAATGACGGAAGAGATAACGTGAGCTCTCACCAATAAATTCCGTGCCGATGCAGCTCGCGGATCACGCGCGCCTCGGTGGACGGCTGCCGGCGCTTCGGTTTGGCGGTTTCGGCCCTCGACGCCGTTGCGGACCGGGCCGACGTTGTGGCGGCCGGAATTGCCGAGGCAGGCGCCGTCGATGCAGCTGGTGCGGTCGCCGTCGGCACATTCGTTGTTGGCGGGGCTTGAGGCGTCTGCGCCGGAACTGGCGTCGCGGTGGCCGGCTGTTCCGCCTGCTGGCTTGCATTGCTGGCTGCCAGGCTGAGGCTCCGCGAGCCTCCGGCATGGGCCTGGCTTGCCATCAGCGACATCGCGGCGATCAGGATCAGCTTGCGCATGGTAATCCCCGTCATCTGGTCAATCGATCTTACCCAATTCCCATGGGCTTCATGGACCTAACGCGCGAGGCGGTGCGTGCCGATCTCGATCAGGGTGGTCCGGCAGGACAGGCGATAGATCAGGCTGAAAAGTTGACCCCACATGACCGAACTCCGTTGTTGATCAATGCAGAAAATTCTAGACCGCCTGCCTTTCCGGCGTTTTTCGCCGGGTGAGGAAAATGGCTTCGTCCGGGGGCGGCGCGATGTCGTCGCAACAGTCCGGAAGAAGTCGCCTCACGCGGGCGTGAAGCAGCGCGCCGAGCGGGGCCGATCGGATTCCGATCAAGGCCGGTAGTTCTCCCGGGATGAAGCGCGCGCAGCGCGGCAGTAACGTGCGGGCGCCTTCAGCCCCGGTTATTGTATGAGTTCCGATCGCCAAGACGAGCCGCCGATCCTCATCTGCTCAAAATGCAGGCGGCCAATGAAGTTCCTGGCGACACTACCTGGAATAGTCACGCTGCCTGCGGAGCACGTTTATCATTGCGTCCAGTGCCGTCGCGTCGACACGATTCGGCTGAAGTGACGCTCTGGTGGCCGGGGCGGGCCGCTTACAGCAGTTGTAGCTGCTCCCGCCGCCGCGAAACCGGTGCTATAATATCGTGAACAGACGAGAACAGGGAGGACACCATGAACCACACCATGGTTCCCAGTGATCGCGTGGAGCACGTCGCCGTCTACGGACGCGACGGCACGAAGCTCGGCACGATCGAGCGGTTGATGCTCGACAAGATGAGCGGAACGGTTGCCTATGCCGTGATCAAGACCGGCGGGCTGCTCGGTACGCGTCACCATTATCCGCTGCAGTGGGGCGCGCTGAAATACGATCCAGCACGGCAGGCGTTCCAGACCGAGCAGACGCTGGACGAACTCAGCAGCGGCCCGTGCGAGTTCGATGGCGACGCGTTCGACTGGGGCGACCGCTCGCGGCCCTACCCGCATCCGCACTACTGGTCGGTCTAGCGAGCAAGACGGTTCGGCCGCGGAGCAGTATTTGACGCGAGCGCCCGCTATCCCGCGAGCGGCTGCTCGCCGACCTTGGGCCAGTAGGTGCCAAAGCTCCAGAGCCCGCCCTCCGGATCGCGTGCGGCGAAATCGCGGCTGCCATAATCGGTCGTGTAGGGCTCCATCTCGATCTCTGCACCAGCGGATTTCACCTTCGCATAGAGCGCGTCGGGATCATCGACAGCGAGATAGACGGCATCCGTCCGCCGGCCGCCGATGTCGCCAACCAATTTGCCGTAAGCATCGTCGCGATGCGCGCCCAGCATGAGGATCGACGATCCGAACGCCAGCTCGGCGTGAACGACCGTGCCCTCCTTGCGGTACACCACCCGTTCGGTGAAGCCGAGAACGTTCTTCAGCCAGGCGATCATCGCCTCGGCATCCTTGCAGCGCATGGTGTGGTAGAGGCGCGGCGCTTCATAAACGTTCGGCGGGTTCATGACATTCTCCAAGCAAGCCCTTTTCTGTCACGAAGCGACCTTAGTTCGGATCGCGGCGGCCGGCTTGAACAAATGGGACTTGACCCAAGTCTCGCGCTGTCTTGGCGCTAAAGCGCGATGCGAATAGGATGGATCGTCATCGCGCTTAAGGTTGTTTGAGCATGATCTTTTCGGAAAACCGCTACGCACGTTTCCGGATCATGCTCTAGCCTCCGCCGTCCCGCATCAGGCGTGGATCGACGACATCGAGCCGCGCGGCCCATCCGGTCGGCGTCTCGCCGCTGAACAAGCGGAAATCGCGGGCAAGATGCGCCTGGTCGGCATAGCCGGCGTCTGCGGCAATGGCCGCCCAGCCGCCTGTGCCATCCGTCCGGGCCAGGACGCAAGCGCGATGAAAGCGCAGCATCTGCGCCAGCACCTTTGGCGGAACGCCGATCTCGTGGTGGAAGCGGCGCGTGAGATGCTTGCGGCTCCAGCCGATGTCGGAGGCAATGTCGGCGATCCTGACCGCGCCCGCGCCTCGCCACAGCGTCTCCAGCGCGAAAGCGACCTCAGGCGAGGGCTCGTGTACGGCCCGGCGCAGCACGAAGTCTTCCACGATCTCGAATCGTCGCTGCCAGCCGGCCGCCTCGGCCACTCTGGTGCGGAGCTCCCTGCCGTGCCGTCCCAGGATGTCGTCGAGGCCGACGATCCGCGCGGTCAGATCGGGCACGGCGCCTCCGAAGAAGCGATACGCCCCGAGCGGCGTGAAATCGACCTGAACGCATTCGGCGCGCCCGTCGGATTCGATCACGACCGGCCCGGGAAACAGACCCGCCGCGAAACTCGGCCGCGCATCGGCGGTGTCCGGCTGGTGACCGAGCGCGATGCGGAAGGGCGTCCCCAAATTCACCAGCAGAGGCAGTGCAAGCGGCGCGGCATGCCGGAAGGCGGCCAAGCCGATGCCGCGCTCGCGGTAGAACGAAATGCTGGAGATCAGACGCGCAAGACGCGGCGAGGGCGGTCGACGGATGACATCGGGAGGTGCGTCCATCACGCGTTAACGCTCCGTCGCTTTGCGTTCCCTGCGAATGGTGTCAGGAAGCATGCCGGTCCTGTCTGGAGCTTAGCAGGCGATCGCCGCGGAACTCAAATGAACCGATGCGTGGCACGCCGTCGAATTGCCAAAGGCGTTGCCGCCCTGTCACGGCCGGTTGCGCATCCAATCGGCGAGGCCGGACAGCGCCTTGTCGAGATCCTGCCGCGCGGCGGCGTCGGCGATCGTCTCTTCCATCGCGCCGCGCATGCAGAGCATCCAGGCGTCGCGCTCGGCGTCCCCGATGGCGAAGCCGAAATGGCGCTGGCGCAGCCGCGGATGGCCTTTCTCGGGGGTGTAGAGCCGCGGCCCGCCGGTCCATTCGGTGAGATAGCGCTTCAGCACGTCCCTGATCAGGCCGAGGTCGTCCGCATGCATGGCGCGGATGATCTTCGCCTCCGGCAGGGTGTCCATGCGGTCGTAGAAGCGATCGACCAGAGCCTCGATCGTGGCGCGGCCGCCGATCCGCTCGAACATGGAGATGGCGACGTCGGTGGAGGTCATCTCTACAGCGCCACGCTGCGCAGCCCGAAGCTGCGCGCTTCGTTCTGGAGCACCGGTCGTACCGCATCGATCAGCCGCGCGGCGGCGGCGTCGACCGACAGCCCGGCGGTATCCACCACCGCGGTCGCGCGCGAATACAGCGGCTCGCGGCTGAGCAGGATGTTGCGCAGCTCCGTCATCGCCGAGCGATCATCCGCCATCGGCCGCAGATCGCCCTGGCGGCGCACGCGTGCCATGTGCTCCTCGGGCTCGGCCTTCAGCCAGATCGTGTAGAACGAGGAGAGGACCTGGTCGAAAGTCAAAGGCTCGGAGACGATGCCGCCGCCGGTTGCCAACACCATCAGCTCGTTGCGCGCGAGCAGCTGTTGCAGCGCCGCCTGCTCCATGCGGCGAAAGCCTTCCTGGCCGTACAGCGCGATGATCTCGGCGACCGAGAGCCCGTTCTGCTGCTCGACCTCCTTGTTGAGCTCGACGAAACTCCAGCCGATCCTCTTCGCCAGCATCCGCCCAAGTGTGGACTTGCCGGCGCCGCGCAGGCCGATCAGCGCGATGCCGCAGAACGGCGCGCGCCGCGGCGCGGTTGCGCTGCCGCCGGAGAGCAGATCCTTGGCTTGAGCAATCTGCGCGGGCGTTGCCTTGCGCAGGAGATCGCGAAACATCTGCCAGTCCGGCGTCGGATCGGGCGAGGGGAGCAAGTCTTCGAGATGCGCGCCCATCGCATCGGAGACGCGGCGCAGCAGCACTATCGAGACGTTGCCCTTGCCGCTCTCGAGCTGCGCGATGTAGCGCTCCGAAATTCCCGACACCTTGGCGAGCACTTTGCGCGACATGCCGCGCAACGCGCGCATGGTGCGCACACGCTGGCCGAGCTGTTCGAGGAAGCGGGATTCGGCGTCGGGACTTTCGGTCATGAGTCTTCTTTACAGGGGTCCTGCGGCGCATTTTAATGAAACATAGTGCCTGCTGGCATTGACAGCAAGCCGCCGTGGTGTCTTTCTATGAATTATAATTCTAAATTCCGGGGAGATGTCCGTGAGCGAGGGATCCTATAACGCGGTGACCTGGCTGCTCGACCGTAATGTCAGGGAGGGCAGGGGCAGCAAGCTCGCCTTCGACGACACCGTCTCGCGGCTCACCTATGGCGAGCTCCAGCAACAGACCCGGCGCGCCGCCAACATGCTGCGCCGGCTCGGCGTCCGCCGCGAGGAGCGCGTGGCGATGATCATGCTGGATACGGTCGATTTCCCGGTCGTGTTCCTGGGCGCGATCCGCGCCGGCATCGTGCCGGTGCCGCTCAACACGCTGCTGACCGCGGACCAATACGCCTACATCCTCGCCGACTGCCGCGCGCGCGTGCTGTTCGTGTCCGAAGCGCTCTATCCCGTCATCAAGGACGTCGTCGGCCGCATGCCGGATCTCGAGCATGTCGTGGTCTCCGGCGCCAAGCAGAACGGACACAAGCAGCTTGCCGAAGAACTCGCCGGCGAGAGCGATCAGTTCACCACCGCCGCGACGCATCCTGACGAGCCGGCGTTCTGGCTCTATTCGTCGGGGTCGACGGGCATGCCGAAGGGCGTGCGCCATTTGCATTCGAATTTGCAGGCGACCGCCGACACCTACGCCAAGCAGGTGCTCGGCATTCGCGAGAGCGATGTGTGCCTCTCCGCGGCGAAATTGTTCTTCGCCTATGGCCTCGGCAATGCGCTGACCTTCCCGATGTCTGTCGGTGCCAGCGTGATCCTCAACAGCGAGCGGCCGACGCCGGCGCGCATGTTCGAGCTGATGAACCGCTACAATCCCTCGATCTTCTATGGCGTGCCGACCTTGTTCGCCGCGATGCTCAACGACGAGACCATGAAGAGCCAGCGCGGCGGCAAGGCTTTGCGCATCTGCACCTCCGCCGGCGAGGCGCTGCCGGAATCCGTCGGCCACAGCTGGAAGGCACGGTTCGGTGTCGACATTCTCGACGGCGTCGGCTCGACCGAGCTGTTGCACATTTTTCTGTCGAACGCGCCCGGCGACATTAAATACGGCTCGTCCGGCAAGCCGGTGCCGGGCTATGCGGTGCGGCTCGTCAACGAGGCCGGGCAGGACGTCGCCGACGGCGAGGTCGGCGAGCTCTTGGTCGATGCGCCCTCCGCCGGCGAAGGCTACTGGAACCAGCGCCACAAGAGCCGCCGCACCTTCGAGGGGCCGTGGACCCGCACTGGCGACAAATACATCCGCGACGCCGATGGCCGCTACACCTTCTGCGGCCGCGCCGACGACATGTTCAAGGTCTCCGGCATCTGGGTCTCGCCGTTCGAAGTGGAGAGCGCGCTGATCACGCATCCCGCCGTGCTGGAAGCTGCCGTCGTGCCCCAGGCCGATCCGGAAGGACTCCTAAAGCCGAAAGCCTTCGTCGTGCTGCGCCCGGGCGCCAAGACGACGGATTTGCAGGAGATGCTCAAGGAGCACGTCAAGCAGAAGATCGGCCCCTGGAAATATCCGCGCTGGATCGACGTTGTGGAGTCGCTACCCAAGACCGCGACCGGAAAGATCCAGCGGTTCAAATTGCGCGAGGGCGCGAATTGAGTGAGCAGGCGGCGAACGCGCTCGCTTACCCTCCCCTGGAGGGGGAGGGTCGGCACGCGATCGAGCGTAGCGAGACGCGTGGCGGGGTGGGGTGATCTCTCCACGGGCACCGCATCCGCGGAGAGGCTGTCACCCCACCCCGCCTCACATCTCGCTGCGCTCGCTGTGAATCGACCCTCCCCCTCCAGGGGAGGTGGGCATCTCGGCATCGGCTAGGAATGGGAATTCGACCATGACCCAACTCACCCCAACCGGCTTCCTCAGCATCGATGGAGCCAGCCTCGAATACAAATGGCTCGCGCCATCGTCCGCGGACGCTCCCACCATCGTCACGCTGCACGAGGGCCTCGGCTGCGTCGGCCTCTGGGGCGACTTCCTGGAAAAACTGCAGCAGGCCACGGGCGCCGGCATCTTCGCCTATTCGCGCGCAGGCTACGGCCAGTCCAGCCCGGTCGCGCTGCCGCGGCCGCTCGACTACATGCATCGCGAGGCGCTGGACGTGCTGCCGAAGCTGCTCGACATGATCGGCTTCAAGCGCGGCCTCCTGCTCGGCCACTCCGATGGTGCCTCGATCGCGACCATCTATGCCGGGGCGCATCAGGATCATCGCCTCAATGGGCTCGTGCTGATCGCGCCGCATTTCGTCGTCGAGGACATCTCGATCAAATCGATCGCCGCGATCAAGACGACGTTCGAAACTTCGGACCTCAGGTCGAAGCTCACGCGCTGGCACAAGGACGTCGACAACGCCTTCTACGGCTGGAACGGCGCCTGGCTCGATCCGAAATTCCGCACTTGGGATATCTCCGAATACCTTGCCTACATCCGCGTGCCCGTGATGATCGTGCAGGGCGCGGACGATCAATATGGGACCGTGCGCCAGGCGGAGATCGCGCAGGAAGAATGTTACTGCCCGGTCGACCTGAAAATCATTGCCGGCGCGGCGCATTCCCCACATCGCGAGGCCCCGGGGCCGACCCTTGATGCCATCGTGCAGTTTGCGCAGGCCGCCTTGCGGGACGATCCGGGGCTTCAGGCCGCATGAAACCCATGAGCGCCTAGATGAAGCAAAGTGCATATGGCGCCGCGATTCGGGCTAGACTAATCTAATAAGATGCACTATTGTGCATCTAACGCTCCAGAATGCATAACCAAGCTCAAGGGTGGCTCATGGCCGGGGAAGATCGGCGCCTCGCAGGCGGCGCGACATTCATCGATTTCCAGACCGAACCGTCCCGCTACAGGCATTGGAAGCTGGCGGTCGAGGGCGACGTCGCGACGTTGACGATGGACGTCGACGAGAATGGCGGCCTGTTCGAAGGCTACCAGCTCAAGCTCAATTCCTACGATCTCGGCGTCGACATCGAGCTGGCCGACGCGATCCAGCGCCTGCGCTTCGAGCATCCCGAGGTGAAAGTCGTCGTGCTGCGCTCGGCCAAGAACCGCGTGTTCTGCGCCGGCGCCAACATCCGCATGCTCGCGGGCTCGACGCATGCGCACAAGGTGAACTTCTGCAAGTTCACCAACGAGACCCGCAACGGCATGGAAGACTCCTCGGAGAATTCCGGCCAGCGCTTCATCACCGTGGTGAACGGCTCCGCCGCCGGCGGCGGCTATGAGCTGGCGCTCGCGACCGATCATATCATCCTCGCCGACGACGGCTCGTCCGCCGTCGCGCTGCCCGAAGTGCCGCTGCTCGCGGTGCTGCCGGGCACCGGCGGTCTCACGCGAGTGGTCGACAAGCGCAAGGTGCGGCGCGACCACGCCGATGTCTTCTGCACCATCGAGGAAGGCGTGAAGGGCAAGCGCGCCGTGCAATGGCGCCTCGTCGACGAGATCGCGCCGAACTCCAAGCTCGAGGCCAAGATCGCCGAGCGCGCCAAGGAGTTTGCGGCGGCCTCGACGCGCAAGGGCAGCGGCAAGGGCATCGCGCTGACGCCGCTCAGGCGCCTGATCGACGAAAACAGCATCCGCTACGGCTTCGTCAGCGTCGACATCGATCGCACCGCCCGCATTGCCACCATCTCGATCAAGGCGCCGGAGACCGCGCCGCCCGCCGACATCGACGGCATGATGGCGCAAGGCGCCTCGTTCTGGCCGCTGCAAGTGGCGCGCGAGCTCGACGACGCCATCCTGCACTTGCGCATCAACGAGCTCGAGATCGCGATGCTGGTCTTCAAGAGCCATGGCGACCGCGCCCATGTGCTCGCCTGCGATGCGTTCCTCGAAGCCAACAAGGCGCACTGGCTGGTCAACGAGATCAGGCATTACTGGAAGCGCGTGCTCAAGCGCGTCGACGTCACTTCGCGCACGCTGGTGACGCTGGTCGAGCCCGGCTCCTGCTTTGCCGGCACGCTCGCCGAGCTCGTCTTCGCCGCCGACCGCTCCTACATGCTGATCGGCACCCGCCAGGGTGACAATCGTCCGCCGCCGTCGATCGAGCTGTCCGCCATGAATTTCGGTCCCTATCCGATGAGTCATGGCCTGACACGGCTGCAGGCGCGCTTCCAGGCCGATCCGTCCGATCTGGAGCGCGTGGAAGCAACGCTCGGCACCAGCCTCGACGCCGAGCAGGCCGAAGAGCTTGGCCTCGTTACCTTCGCCCTCGACGACATCGACTGGGACGACGAGGTCCGCGTGTTCCTCGAGGAGCGCGCCAGCTTCTCGCCCGACAGCCTCACCGGCATGGAAGCCAGCCTGCGCTTCGTCGGCCCCGAGACGATGGAATCGAAGATCTTCGCGCGCCTCACCGCCTGGCAGAACTGGATCTTCCAGCGCCCGAACGCCGTCGGCGAAGAAGGCGCGCTGCGCCGCTACGGCAGCGGCCAGAAACCGAAATTCGATATGACGAGAGTCTAGCGAGTAGGGAGTGGCGAATGGCGAATAGGGAATGCCCGTTCGCTACTCGCCATTCGCCATTCGCCCCTTCAAACGAGCTAGTCCCACACGGGAGGTCCACATGAACATGAACATCATGAACGTCGACTACTCGACCAAGATTCCGAACAACGTCAACCTCGCCGAAGACCGCCAGGTGCTCAAAGCGCTGGAGGGCTGGCATCCCGGTTACATGGACTGGTGGAGCGACATGGGGCCGGAAGGCTTCCAGGAATCGCTGGTCTATTTGCGCACCGCTTACTCCGTCGATCCGCGCGGCTGGGCCAAGTTCGATTATGTCCGCATGCCCGAATATCGCTGGGGCATCCTGCTTGCGCCGCAGGAAGAAAATCGCGTCGTGCCGTTCGGCGAGCATTATGGCGAGCCGGCCTGGCAGGAAGTCCCGGGCGAGCATCGCGCCATGCTGCGCCGCCTGATCGTGATCCAGGGCGACACCGAGCCCGCTTCGGTCGAGCAGCAGCGCCATCTCGGCAAGACCGCGCCCTCGCTCTACGACATGCGCAATCTGTTCCAGGTGAACGTCGAGGAAGGCCGTCACCTCTGGGCGATGGTCTACCTGCTGCAAAAGTATTTCGGCCGCGACGGACGTGAAGAAGCGGATGACTTGCTGCGCCGCCGCTCCGGCGATGCCGACGCGCCGCGCATGCTGGGCGCGTTCAACGAGGCGACGCCGGACTGGCTGTCCTTCTTCATGTTCACCTACTTCACCGACCGCGACGGCAAGATGCAGCTGCACTCACTGGCGCAGTCCGGCTTCGATCCCCTGTCGCGCACCTGCCGCTTCATGCTGACGGAAGAAGCGCACCACATGTTCGTCGGCGAGACCGGCATCACCCGCGTCGTGCAGCGCACCTGCGATGCGATGAAGGCGGCCGGCATCACCGACCCCACCGACATCGCGAAAGTCCGCGCGCTCGGCGTGATCGATCTTCCGACCATCCAGAAGAAGCTGAACCTGCACTACACGCTCTCGCTCGACCTGTTCGGCTCGGAAGTCTCGACCAACGCGGCCAACGCCTTCAACGCCGGCATCAAGGGCCGCTATCACGAGACCCAGATCGACGACGATCACCAGCTCAAGAACTCCAACTATCCGGTGCTCAAGCTGATCAACGGCGAGATCAAGCTGGTTGACGAGCCGGCGCTGACCGCGCTCAACATGCGCCTGCGCGACGATTACAGCCAGGATTGCATCAAGGGCATGCTGCGCTGGAACAAGGTGATCTCGACCGCGGGCTACGACTTCAAGCTGACGCTGCCCAACGTCGCCTTCCACCGCCACATCGGCGAGTTCAAGGACGTGCACGCGACGCCGGATGGGATCCTGATCGACGATGCCACCTGGGCCAAGCGCAAGGACGAATGGCTGCCGTCGGCGAGCGACGGCGACTTCATCACCTCGCTGATGCAGCCCGTCACCGAGATCGGCCAGTTCGCCTCCTGGATCTCGCCGCCCAAAGTCGGCATCGACAACAAGCCCGGCGATTTCGAGTACGTGAAGATCGAGTCGTAAGGGCTGCTGGCGGGACGAAGCGCTCTTCGCAAGACGCGGCGATCTCGCCACACATCCCGCTGTCATCGCCCGGCTTGGCCGGGCGATCCCGCATTCCAGCGACGGTGGAGGCGCCGCGGCGTACTCGTAACGAATGGAGGGGACATCTCCGCCACTGCGATTGTCTACTAGTCTTTTTTGGGCCGCATCCCACTGGCCTGCGTGAGGCTTTCCACTAAACAATCATCAAGCCATTGAAAATACTGAATTTTGTAGCCTTGCTACCAAAGGATTGACTCACCCCTTAAAATGAATACATTCGACAATATTCATTTTAGGTGCACTTCTTCATGCCCGACCTCCTCGCCGATTTGGCCGCTCGTCATATTGCCGGCCGTGACGGCCTGCCTGACGCGATCGCAAGGGCGTTGCGGGAAGCCATCTTCGAAGGCGCCTTCGCTCCGAACGAGCGGTTGAACCAAGACGAAATCGCTCAGCGATTTGGCGTCTCCCGCGTCCCGGTTCGTGAAGCGCTGGCAAAGCTAGTCACGGAAGGCTTGGCGGTGCAGCGCTTCAATAGGGGCATTAGGGTCGCGCCCCTGAGCCGAGCCGATTTCCAAGACATCATGGAAATGCGGAAGCTGCTCGAGCCGCACGCGCTTCGGCTATCGGCGCCGCACCTGCGGGCCGCTGACTACGATCAAGCCGAAGAGATTCTCGCACAGGTGCGGCCATCAAGACTGGGAGCAGAGGCCGCCGTCCTCCATTGGGCGTTCCATAATCGATTGTACGGTCGCTCGGGTCGCCCCCGGCTGCTCTCGCAAATTTCGGCACTGCAGATCGCAATCAATCGATATGTGCTCCCCGTCTGGCGCACGGTCGGTCTGTCGGCCGATTGGGATGACAGTCATCGCGATATCGTGAACGCGCTACGGGCGGGCGATGTCGAGCAGGCGGCCCGGCTGACCGGCGATCAGATCCAGCAGGCGATGCTTCGCATGCTGGATCAGCTACCGGCCACCGTCTCCACGGCGGACGAACTCGAATGATTTCCCAGCCGCGCGCCACGAGCGGCGTCGCGCCAACTCCGGTCAGGGCGTCAACTTGAGCGCCAACAACCAGCAACCGTTTGCCATGAAGAGGATTAGGAAAATGAGACACTCAGTGGCCTACCGCTCCCTGTGCCGAGGCTTCATGGTTGCGATCGCGACGGGGACTATCGGCGCCGCCACTTGGAACGCAAGCGCATCAGCAGCTTCGGAAGCGCCAGCCCTGAGCACGACCGACGCCAACGACTTCGCCGACGTTCAGCCCGTGAAGGAAGTCGCCGCGCTGTTGCCGGCAAGCACGAAGAGCCTGAAGGTGGCCATGAATCTGTCGACGCCGCCGAACAAGTTTCTGGCTACGGATGGTCGAACGCCACTCGGCACGAATCCGGATCTCGCCAGATTGATGGGCCGCGTCTTCGGGGTGCAGGTGCAGTTCGCGAACGTAGGATTCGACAACATCATCCCCGGATTGCTCAGCGGGCAATTCGATCTGTCCATCGCAAGCATGGGGGTAACGCCGGAACGCACCAAAGTTCTCGACATGATCGACTATGCGAAGTGGGGCTCCGAGGCCGTCACCCTTAGGAGCAGCAATGCCGACGTCTCGAACCTCTGCGGCCTGAACGTCGGCGCTCAACTCGGTTCTCTTCAACTCGCGAAGCTGTTGCCGGAACTCTCGGACGAGTGTGCCGCAAGCGGCAAAAAACCTGTCAACATCGTGGGCCTTCCGAGCCAGCAGGATGCGTTGACCCAGCTTTTGTCCGGTCGTCTTGACGCCGCGTTCGGCGATACGCCGGTCATGAGTTACGCGGTTCTCAAGCAGCCGATTTTTCGCGTCGCCGGCGCGGAGATCCGCCCGCTCCCCATAACGCTCTCCACGAAGAAAGGCAGCGCGCTGACTCCCGCTTTGGTCGCGGCCATGAAGCACATCGTGACCATGCCGCAGTACAAGGAGATATTCCGGGCGTGGGGCCTGCCTAACGCCACGCTCGAAACGATCGAACTCCACTGAGAGCCGCCGAGATGTTGGATCCGAATATGGCGGGGGTCGCCCCTAAAATTCTCGTGGACGTCAGAAAGCCACATCGTTCCCGCTGGGAGTATGCCGGCTGGATCGTCGCCATCCTAGTGACGTTGTCGTTGACGCGTTCGGTCGTGACCAATCCCAATTTCCACTGGGATATCGCCGCCGAATATCTTATGGCGCCGATCATCCTCAGGGGCGTCGGAATGACGCTGGTGCTCACCGCGATCAGCATCGTTCTCGGAGTACTGATCGGAGCGGTGCTGGCCGTGATGATGCGGTCTCAATCGCCCGTGGTCGCAAAGCTGGGGTCTGGCTATGTCTGGTTCTTCCGAGGAACGCCGCTGCTCGTGCAACTGATCTTCTGGTTCAACCTTGCCGCCCTTTATCCGACGCTCGGCTTCTTCGGATACGAGGTGAATGCCACGCAGATAGTCACGCCCTTCCTCGCAGCGATCATCGGGTTGATCACGAACGAAGCCGCCTACATGGCGGAGATCGTCCGCGGGGGCTTCGAGAGCGTCAATCGCGGTCAGACGGAGGCGGCCACCAGCCTGGGGCTCCGGCCGCGGCAGGTAACTTTCCGCATCCTCCTGCCGCAGGCGATGAAGGTCATCGTTCCTGTCATCGGGAATCAGACGATTGCGATGCTGAAGAACAGCTCGCTGGTATCGGTACTAGGCGTGTCCGAGCTCCTGCACAGTGCCGAAATCATTTACGGGACCAATTATCAGACCATTCCCCTCCTCATCGTCGCTTCGCTTTGGTACCTCGCCTTGTCGACCGTCTTTTCGGTCGTCCAGCATGGGGTCGAACGGGCATATGGCCGATCGACAAGTCGCAAGTCGGACGCGACGTGGAAGGAGCTGCTTCGAAGAGGACGCGATCGATGAGCGATCTGGCTGTTTCCGTCCGCGGTCTTGTCAAGCGATTCGGCGGTCGCACCGTGTTGAGGAACGTCGATTTCTCCGTCGAGCCCGGTCGAGTATCCTGCATCATCGGCCCGAGCGGGTCCGGCAAGTCCACCCTGTTGCGCTGCCTGAACAGCCTGGAGGAGATTCAGGGAGGTGAGGTGCGGATCTTCGGAGAACTTCAGGGCTACGTCCTATCCGGTCGAGCCTATAGGAGACTTTCGCCTGGTCGTTTGGCGCAGCAGCGCGAACACGTCGGCATGGTGTTCCAGAACTTCAATCTCTTTCCGCACATGACCGTTGCGCAGAATCTGACCTGCGCTCCTACCTTGTTGCGCAAGGAAGCCGCGGCGGACGCGCGCGAGCGGGCCGCCGAGCTTCTGTCGACGGTCGGACTGGCCGGCTACGAATCGTCATATCCGGCGCACCTGTCCGGCGGGCAACAGCAGCGCGTTGCTATTGCCCGCGCGCTCATGATGAACCCCCGCGTCCTGTTGTTCGACGAGCCCACGTCGGCCCTGGACGCGGAACGGGTCAGCGAAGTGCTCGACGTCATGAAGGCGCTGGCTAAAGCCGGAAAGACCATGGTCGTGGTCACGCACGAACTGGGATTTGCACGCGAAGTGGCCGACATCGTGGCCTTCATGGACGAAGGCGAAGTCGTCGAAACGGGAACGCCGGAGCAAGTGCTCGGAAGACCGGGCCGCGACCGGACCAGAGCTTTCCTTTCGAAGGTTCTGTGACCCGGCCCAGCGATTCTGGCGGCATCGCATTTTAAAACCGAGATCGGCGGCTCTAGCTCGTCAGGCGCCGCCAACAGACCAGGAGGCCTCGAGTGATCGATTTCGACAAGTTCAAGGTTGTTACGTTCGACTGTTATGGCACGCTCATCGATTGGGAGACCGGCATTGCCCGGGTCGTCCGTCCATGGATCGACGCCATCAACCCGGCGATTCCGACCGATCTCGTCGTCACGTCCTTCGCGCTTCACCAGGCCAAGCATCAACAGACGAGACCTGCATTGCTCTACCCCGAAGTGCTCGCCAGGACATGGAAGGATATCGAGCGCACCTTTGGCTGGACCGCGGACGGAGGTCATGCCGCAAATTTCTCGGCTTCGGTTCCGGAATGGCCAGCTTTCCCCGACACCGTGGATAGCCTGCGGTATCTGTCGCGCTTCTACAAGCTAGTCATCCTGTCAAATGTTGACAACACGTCGCTTACGGGAACGCTGCGCCACCTCGAAGTGCCCTTCGAATTAACGGTGACGGCGGAGGATGTCGGCTCGTACAAGCCTGCACTGCCGCACTTCACACGCGCCATCGAGGCGCTGGCCGCGAAAGGCATGGCAAAAAACGAAATCCTGCATGTCGCGCAGAGCAAGCATCACGACGTCGCTCCTGGGCGCGAACTTGGGCTGACCACCGTGTGGGTCAATCGTCGCCACGACCGGGCCGGAAGCGGGGCCACCTTGGCGACGGAGGCCGAGCCGCATCTGACCGTCAATTCGCTTGCCGAACTCGTGGCGCTGCACAAAGGACGGTCCAGATCAGCTTCGGCAAGCTGAGCGTCACAAACCGCATCGCTGATCAGGCAATTGGCTCGGTGCATCAAAGGAGCACCGAGGAAGGAAACATGATGACTTCGTTGCTAGAGAAATTCGGAAGACTTGCTACCGACGATGCGCCAGGCCAGGAGGTACGTCAGGCTTCGACTCATCATGCAAATTTGCTGAAGGGGAGAACTCTCGACGGTATGCCAGTTGACTTTTCCCATGGTGACGTGGATGCCTTCGAGCCTGCACCGGGTACCCTGGAAGCATTCGTCCAAGGCGTCCGTGTCGGCGGCAAGAGAGCCTACACAGAATACAGGGGCGATGCCGAGATTCGTCATGGGCTCGCGGCGAAGCTCGAGCGTTTCACCGGTGCACCGGTTTCAGCCTCCGAGGGTCTGATGGTCACGCCAGGAACCCAGGGCGCACTCTTTCTGGCCATCGCGTCAACGGTGTCAGCAGGCGATAAGGTCGCGATCGTCCGACCGGACTACTTCGCAAACCGAAAACTTGTCGAGTTCTTCGGCGGCGAAATCGTTCCCGTCAGCCTGGACTATCTCGGAACGACCACTTCAAGTGGAATCGACCTCTCCGGTCTCGAAGATGCCCTCAGAGCCGGAGCGAAGGTCTTCGTCTTCTCCAACCCGAACAATCCGACTGGCGTCATCTACTGTCGGGAGGACGTCGAGAGCATATCGCGGCTCGCCGTACGTTACGGTGTGACCGTGATCGTCGATCAATTATACGCACGACAGATATTCGATGGAGCGGACTATTGGCACCTGCGCGCCGGCGACGTCGACCCTGACCGGATCATCACGATCATGGGACCTTCCAAGACGGAATCACTGAGTGGGTATCGTCTTGGGGTGGCGTTCGGATCTCCAGCGATCATCTCGCGCATGGAAAAGCTGCAGGCGATCGTCTCGCTGCGGGCCGCGGGCTATAGCCAATCGGTGCTGCAAAGCTGGTTTGACGAGCCGACAGGATGGATGGAGGAGCGTATACGCCTGCATCAGATCATTCGGGATGATCTGATCGAATCGTTCGATTCGGTGGAGGGTGTCAGAGTCCGTCGACCACAAGGCGGCAGCTACCTGTTCCCACGCCTGCCGAAGCTGTCGGTATCCATGAGGGATTTCGTTCGCATACTCCGACATCAGGCCGCCGTGACGGTGACCCCTGGCACGGAATTTAGCCCTCACTCCGACGACAGTGTCCGTCTCAATTTTTCGCAGGCCCGACAGCCCGCCGCGCGTGCCGTCGAACGGGTCGTCCAACTCGTCGAGCGATACCGCGCATGATGATCCCGCAACAACGTGGAAGGCCAATACCGCAGGGAAACTACGTCCCTGCCAAACGACACGGCGATCTGGTGTTCACTTCGGGGGATGACGCCCCGAGAGAAGGGAAAACTCTTATTCTCAGGCCCGATAAGCGCTGACGTCCCACTTGTCGACTACCGGAATGCGGTGGTCCTGGCGTGTTGCAACGCTCTCGATTGTGGCCTTGGCGGACATGCACATCTGGGACCGCCAATGCACCTTTTCGAGCGGAAAGCAGACGTCGCTGTGCCTGCATCGCCCCTGATGGATTTTGACTACATGCCCCAGCTCGGCAGTGTTTTGCCCGACGTGTCAACATCATCGCGGCGGCAAGGGTCGTTTCCGCGCGGCAAGAAAAGCCCCTTGTCGATCAAGGGGCCTCCTACTGTGCATGGGGTTGTTTTCAACGTTTTGGTTTTGAGCCCCGCTGCGCGTGACGGGAGATCGCCAGATCAATCGCTGTCCCACCCGCTGCCCTTGATCCCGGGGTTCGCATAGACGATGCCGCCATCCACCGCGATGGTCGCTCCAACGACGTAATCGCCCGCGCGCGAGGCGAGGTAGATCGCGGCGCCTGCCATGTCCTCGTCGGTGCCGATGCGGCCCACGGGGACGCGCGTTGCAACCTCGTCGGCGTGGTCGCGTGCGGCGCGGTTCATGTCCGATTTGAACGGGCCCGGCGCGATCGCGGTGACCACGATGTGGTTCGGGATGAGCTTCACCGCCATGCGCCGCGTCAGGTGGATCAGCCCGGCCTTGCTCGCGGCATAGGAATAGGTCTCGCCGGGATTGACGAAGATGCCGTCGATCGAGGCGATGTTGATCACCTTCGCCGGCCGTTCCGCGCTTGCCGAGGCGCGCAACGTCGGCGCCAGCGCCTTGGTCAGGAAGAACGGCGCCTTGACGTTGAGGTTCATCACCTTGTCCCAGCCGTTCTCGGGGAATTCGTCGAACTCCGCGCCCCAGGCCGCGCCCGCATTGTTGACGAGGATGTCGAGCCTGGATTCGCGCTTCTTGAATTCGCTCGCGAGCAGCTCGCAGCCGGCGACCGTGGACATGTCGATCGGCAGCGCGATGCATTCGCCGTCATATTGCGCGCTGAGCGCCTTGGCGGTCTCCTCGCACGGTCCGGCCTTGCGCGCGGTGATGTAGACCTTCGCCGCGCCGGCACTGAGAAATCCCGCCGCGATCATCTTGCCGATGCCGCGCGAGCCGCCGGTTACCAGCGCGATGCGGCCTTTGAGCGAGAACAGATCGTTGAACATGCGTTCCTCCCTTTGTTGCCGCCGGTTGTGGGCGGAGCAGGGAGAGGAGTCAAGGAAGGCGCGCTTGTCCTCGACCAGTGCAGATTGAGGCCTACGCCGCCGCGATGCGGCGGAAGCCGTTCCACATCGCGGTCGCGGCGCCAGAGGTCAGCACCGGCAGGATCCGCGCGTCCTGATAATTGCCGTTGAGCGAGACGCGGGGCAGCGCGGTCATGTGGTCGGCATTCTCCGCGAACAGCATGCCGGGCCGCGTCGTCACCGCGGTCTTGAAACCGGCGGATGCGGCAAGGGCGAATTCGCGCGCGCCCGCGGCGTCACGGTCGCCATAGGGATAGGCGAGGTGCAGCACGGGGCGCTCCAACACCTGCTCGATCCGCGCGCGGCTTGCGGCCATCTCCTGCGCGGCGATGTCTTCCGTCTGCTTGGCGAGGTTGCAATGGCTGACGCTGTGCGCGCCGATCGTGACCAGCGGATCGGCGGCAAAGGTCTTGAGCTCGGCCCAGGACAGGCACAGGCCGCGGCACAGCGCTTCCATGTCGACGCCGTAGGTCCTGCACAGCGCGCCGATCTCGCGCGCAAGATCCTGCTCGCTCGGCAGCGCGCGAAGCCAGTCGTGCAGGCGGTCGAACGCCGCCTGCTTCGCCGCGACATTGGTCGCATCGAGCCGCAGCGCGGAATTGCCGATCTGAATGTCGATCTGCTCGGCCTTGGCGATCACGGCCTCCAGCGCCGTCCACCACAATCGTCCTGTGCCGTCGGCAAAATCGCTCGCGACATAGACTGCCAGCGGCGCGTCAAATTCGCGCAGCACCGGCAGCGCGTAATCCAGATTGTCGCGGTAACCGTCGTCGAGGGTGAAGGCGGCGAAGCGGCGGTCGAACCGGCCCTGCACCAGCCGCTCATGCAGCTCGTCCATGCTGACGATGTCGATGTCGCGCGTGCGCAAATGGCACAGCGTGGCGCGCAGGAAGTCGGGGGTGACCTCGAGATGCCGGTTCGGCTGGAACGCGGCCTCGCGCGCCGGCCGCACGTGGTGCAGCATGAAAATGGCGCCGACGCCCGACAAAAGCGGGCGCAACAGGTGGTGCGCCCCGCTGAGATAGAGTGCTCCCAGCCCGGCGCGGATGACGTTGTTACGCAGTTGTTTCATGACCGGGTGGGGACTTTGGCATTCCGGCCTCAACTTACGGAAGAACTCTTGAAGAAAAAGTTATTCCGATTGTCCCACCCGGGCCTTGGGACCAGGGCCATTTCCGGTTTGACAGCCTGCCAAGGGTTTGTTTTGTCTCCGTTTCCAGAGGTCGGGTCGTCGAATGCAGAAGCTTTTCTCGTGGGCCAGCAAATGGTGGCCGGGGTTGATCCCCCTTGCCGTCATGTGGGGATTTGCGGCCTGGAATAATACCTTACCGGTGGAGGCCGATCTGTCGGCCCGCAGCTCGGCTGCGCTCAAGGAGACCGTTCTGGACAAGACCCGGATCGCGGTCGACGGCCGCGACGTCAGCCTGGCCGCGGACGCCTTCTCCGAGGAGGGGCGCCGCGACGCCGTGATGGCGGTCGAAACCGTGCCCGGCGTGCGGCTGGTCGACGACCGGACCCGCCTCGTTCCCGAGGCCAAGCCCTTCGTCTGGAATGCCGAGCGCGACGTGGTGCGGGTGACGCTGTCGGGCTCCGCGCCGCTGCCATCGATGAGGGCCCGGCTGACCGAGGCGGCCCGCAAGGAAGTCGGCGGCGTCGAGGTCGCCGACCAGATGGGGCTGGCGCGCGGGGCGCCGCCTCGGTTCGAAGCCGCCGCGGTGCTGCTGCTGGATCAGATCGGCAAGCTGAAGGACGGCAAGATCACGATCACCGACACCAAGGTCAATCTGTCGGGCATGGCGCGCGAGCTCGGCGGCCGTGAGGCGATCGCGGCTGCGCTGAAGAACCTGCCCGAGGGTTTTTCGATTGCGGCCAACGAGATCAAGGCGCCGCCCTACATCTTCCAGGCCTACAAGGATCCGGTGGCTGCGACGGTAACGCTGACCGGCTATGTTCCGGACAACAACGTCCACGCCGCGATCGGCACCAGCGCCTCGCGAAAGTTCTTCACCGAAAAGGTCGTCGACAATCTCAAGGCCAGCATCGGCGCCCCCGGCTCCTTCAGCACGGCTGTTATCGCCGCGCTGGGCGCGCTGTCGCGGCTGTCGACCGGCACGCTGGTCGTCTCCGACCGCGAGGTGAAGCTCTCGGGCGATGCACTCTACGAGGGCGCCGCCAACGAGATCCGCGCGGGCCTCGGCAAGGACTTCCCGAAGAACTGGCAGTACAAGCCGGAGATCACGGTGAAGCCCGCCGCAGGCCCGGTCGACGGCACCGTGTGCCAGCAATTGTTCTCGGAGCTTCTGACCAAGGGCAAGATCCGCTTCGCGAACAGGCGCGCGGACATCGACCCCGACTCGGCCGGCATTCTCGATCGCCTCATCGAGACCGCGCTGCGCTGCCCCACCACCAATATCGAGGTCGTCGGACACACCGACGCCGATGGCGAGGATGCCTTCAACCAGGCCCTTTCGGAAAAGCGCGCGCAGGCGGTGATCGACTATCTCGTCAAGGCGGGCCTTCCTGCCAGCCGCTTCACCGCGGTCGGCCATGGCAGCACGCAGCCCGTCGCCGGCAACGACACCGATGAAGGCAAGGCGCAGAACCGCCGCATCGAATTTCTGGTGAGGTGACGATGCCCTATCTCGTCTCGTTCCATCTCGGCTGGCTGATCGGCTCGCTGCTGTTGGGCTTCTGCATGGGCTGGATCTCGGTGGTCCAGCGCGGCAACGGCACCTCGAAGGTGACGGCGCGGTGGCTCGCAGTGTTTGCCGCCGCCCTGGTCGCGGCCTCTCTCACCCATGTGGTCCCCGGTCGCTTCGGCTACTGGCTCGACCTCGGCCTGATCATGTTCGCCTGCTATCTCGTCGGCGGCACGATCGGCGCGTGGCTGCGCGACCGCGTGGTCTCGCGTACCGCGCCGCCAGCCGCTGTGTGATGTTGCTATGCACCCTCAGCGAGGGACGGGGTGTGCTCCGCCGCGGCCTTTCGGCGCATTGGAAAACCGGGACCTGGCCGCTCCAGTCACCCCTCTTTCAACAGGCAGGCCGGCTCCATAGATTGACGTCGGCTTAAGGCGTGACGGAACATTGTGCGGCCGAAATCATCAAAACTTCATGGCCCCTGCGCAGGATCGCCTGGAGATTCGCGCCAAGCCTTGCCGACGAAAGCGCCAAACCCTGGCACTGGGAGCTGCAACCCTGCCTAAAATATTGAAGGCACGTGTTTTTGTTCGAATTGGCGAATTCCACTTCGGCCGAAAACGCGCTAGTGGAGGGGCAGGGGGCATGCGCGATTCCGGCGCCGGCGGCGAGGGTTCGTTGAATGCCTGCGCGTCCGCCTGTCCGCCGGCCACCCTGGCCGCTGAAGCGTTGTTCGAGGTCTAGATGCTGGAAGCCATACGCAGGGCGATGACGTTTCTGCGCCAGAAGCAAGTCCTGCATAAGCTTGGAGTCGTGATCAGCATCGCGGTCATCGGCATCGCTTGCTACGTGCTCTACCACATGCTGCGCGGCATCGATTTCAACGAGGTCCTCGAAGCGATCAAGAGCACCGAGCCGAGCCAGATTGCGATGGCGGCGCTATTCGTCACTGCGGGCTATTTCACGCTGACCTTCTACGACCTCTTCGCCACGCGCGCGATCGGCCATGCCCATGTGCCCTATCGCATCAACGCGCTCGCGGCCTTCACCAGCTATTCGATCGGCCACAATGTCGGCGCCTCCGTCTTCACCGGCGGGGCGGTGCGCTACCGCATCTATTCGGCCTATGGGCTCAACGCGATCGACGTCGCAAAAATCTGCTTTCTCGCCGGCCTGACCTTCTGGCTGGGCAATGCCGCCGTGCTCGGCCTCGGCATCGCCTACCATCCGGAGGCGGCAGCCTCGATCGACCAGCTGCCGGTCTGGCTGAACCGGACACTGGCGCTGACGATCATCGTGGCGCTGATCGGTTACGTGATCTGGGTCTGGAGCCAGCCGCGGGTGGTCGGCCGCGGCCCCTGGACCGTGGTGCTGCCGGGCGGCCCGCTGACGCTGCTCCAGATCGCGATCGGCATCGTCGATCTCGGTTTCTGCGCGCTGGCGATGTATGTGCTGGTCCCCGACGAGCCCAATCTCGGCTTCGTGATGGTCGCGGTGATCTTCGTCTCGGCGACCCTGCTCGGCTTCGCCAGCCATTCACCCGGAGGCTTGGGGGTGTTCGATGCCGCCATGCTGGTCGGCCTCTGGCAGATGGACCGCGAGGAGCTGCTGGGCGGCATGCTCCTGTTCCGCGTCCTCTATTATCTGTCTCCGTTCGTCTTATCTGTAATCTTGCTGACGTTTCGAGAGGTTATAATCGGCGCCCGATCGAAGCGCTTGCAACAGGCGGCGCTCAAGCTGGACCCCGGCCCGGCGCCTGAAGCCGCCTATGTGAGAGAGCGCAGCGACAGCGGCGCCTGACCGGTGTCAGGTCCTTAAGGACAGTCCCCAGGAGAAGTCCGCCCCGATGGCGATCGACGCCCCCTCTTCTCCCTCCGCCCAGCCCTGGTCCGATCGGCTGCGGCACTCGACCATCATCCTGATCGCCGCGGCGCTGGCGCTGTCCGTCGTGGTCTCGCTCGGCGAATTGTCGGCGCTGCACGCTGCAATCGTGTTCCTCTGCATCGCGGCGGCTGCCTTGATCCCGTGGCGGCTGCACGATCCCGCCACCTCCCGCGACGACGTCAGACGCATCAACCCGGTCGAGAGCGCGGCGGTGGCCGCGGTGGTCGCCGGCATGCCGGATCCGGCGGTGCTGCTCGACCGGGCCGGCCGCGTCATCCACCTCAACGCCGCCGCCGCCCAGCTCGCGCCGGCGCTGCGCAAGAACGAGCTCGCCCAGTTCGCGCTGCGCTCGCCGGAGATCATCACCGCGCTGCGCGAGGCCATCGCGACCACCGAGCCGCGGCGCGCGACCTATCTCGATCATGTTCCGGTTGATCGCTGGATGGAGCTGATCATCACGCCGGTACCGGTGCCGACCAGCTTCGGCGGCGCCGACAAATGCATGCTAATGACCTTCCACGACCAGACGCCGCTGCGCCGGGTCGAGGAGATGCGCGCCGACTTCGTCGCCAATGCCAGCCACGAGCTGCGCACGCCGCTGGCGGCGCTGTCGGGCTTCATCGATACGCTCCAGGGCCAGGCCAAGGACGATCCCAAGGCGCGCGAGCGCTTCCTCGGCATCATGCACAACCAGGCCACGCGCATGGCGCGCCTGATCGACGATCTCTTGTCGCTGTCGCGGGTCGAGCTGTCGGCCCATGTCCGGCCCGACACCCTGGTCGATCTCGTCCCGATCATCCGTCAGGTCGCCGACGGGCTCGAGCCGCTGGCGCGCGAGCGTCAGGTCGAGGTGGACATCCACCTGCCGGAGCCACCGGTGATGATCGCGGGGGACCGCGAGGAGCTGCTCCGCCTGTTCGAGAACCTGATCGAGAACGCGCTCAAATACGGCGCCTCCGGCGGGCGCGTCATCGTGTCGCTGACCTCGAGCGCCGCCGCTGACGGAACTCAGGAAATTCGGGTCATGGTCCGCGATTTCGGCCCGGGCATCGCGCCGGAGCACCTGCCGCGGCTGACCGAGCGCTTCTACCGGGTCGATGTCGGCGACAGCCGCTCGCAAGGCGGCACCGGGCTCGGGTTATCGCTGGTGAAACATATTCTTAACCGTCATCGCGGCCGCCTTTTGATCGAAAGCGTGCCCAGGCAGGGCGCCACCTTCACCGCCTGTTTTCCCCAAACCAAGACTCCGGCTTGATCGGAAACGCAAGCAATTTCAACTGCTTGGTGTCGTCATCCAACTGTCACGAAACCTTCGTAAAAGCACAGCCGACCGCCCCTAAAGCGGCGGCGCGGGGAGCGCGATCGGGCGCGGATGGCGCTTCGCTCCCCTGTATGGAGACCAGCATGAATTTCCTCAAAACCATGGTCGCTGCCGGCTTGGTCGCCGCATCGACGACGGTAGCCTTTGCAGCCGACATCACCGGTGCCGGCGCGACGTTCCCGTTCCCGATCTATTCGAAGTGGGCCGACGCCTACAAAAAGGAGACCGGCAACGGTCTGAACTATCAGTCCATCGGCTCCGGCGGCGGCATCAAGCAGATCCAGGCCAAGACCGTGACCTTCGGCGCCACCGACGCGCCGCTCAAGGCCGAGCAGCTCGAGAAGGACGGCCTCGTCCAGTGGCCGATGGTGATGGGTGCCATCGTCCCCGTCGTCAACCTCGAGGGCGTGAAGCCGGGCGAGCTGGTGTTCGACGGCGAGACCTTGGCCAACATCTATCTCGGCAAGATCACCAAGTGGGACGATGCCGCGATCAAGAAGCTCAATCCCAACGCGAAGCTGCCGTCAGAAGCCATCACCGTGGTCCGTCGTTCGGACGGCTCGGGCACCACCTTCAACTTCACCAACTATCTCTCCAAGGCCAGCGCGGACTGGAAGAGCAAGGTCGGCGAGGGCACCGCGGTCGAGTGGCCGGTCGGCGTCGGCGCCAAGGGCAACGAGGGTGTGTCAGGCAACATCAGCCAGACCAAGAACTCGATCGGCTATGTCGAATACGCCTATGCCAAGCAGAACAAGCTCACCCACACCGGTCTCGTCAACAAGGCCGGCAAGCCGGTGCAGCCGACCGTCGAGGCCTTCCAGGCGGCCGCCTCCAACGCCGATTGGTCCAAGGCTCCCGGCTATTACGTCATCCTGACCGAGCAGCCCGGCGAGAAGTCCTGGCCGATCACGGCGGCGACCTTCATCCTGATGCACAAGTCCGCCACCGACAAGGCGGCCGCGCAGGAAGCGATCAAGTTCTTCCGCTGGGCCTTCAAGAACGGCGGCAAGATGGCCGAGGAGCTCGACTACATTCCGATGCCGGAAAGCGTCGTCCAGCAGATCGAGAAGACCTGGGCTGCCGAGATCAAGAGCTAAGGCGCCATATGTGTCCCGGACACGGTTCCGGGACGCTGCAAGATCTCCGCTCCGGATCGGCCTCCTGCCGCATCCGGAGCGCGCCACCAACAACAAGCGTACATAAAACGGGTATAGGGGATCGGCGTGGCTGAGATGGCTGTTGAGAGCAATGTGATTGATGCTGCCGGTCCATATGATCGCGCCAAGGCCTTGAGCGCGTTCAAGCTCGGCGACGTCACCTTCTACTGGATCACGCGGTTGTCCGCGATCTCGGTGCTGCTGATCCTCGGCGGCATCATCATCTCGCTGATCGTCGGCGCCTTCCCGGCGATCCAGGAGTTCGGCATCTCCTTCCTGTGGACGCAGCGCTGGGCGCCCTCGGCCGATCCGCCGGTGCTCGGCGCGCTCGGGCCAATCTACGGCACGCTCGTCACCTCCTTCATCGCGATGCTGATCGCCATTCCCGTCGGTCTCGGCATTGCGATCTTCCTCACCGAGCTCTGCCCGCAATGGCTGCGCCGCCCGATCGGCATGGCGGTCGAGCTGCTCGCCGGCATTCCCTCGATCATCTACGGCATGTGGGGCTTCTTCGTGCTCGGCCCCTTCCTGGCCAACACCTTCCAGCCCTTCATGATCAGGGTGTTCGACGGCGTCCCCGTGCTGGGCGCGATCTTCGCAGGGCCCCCGTCCTATCTCAGCCTGTTCAACGCCGCGCTGATCCTCGCCATCATGGTGCTGCCCTTCATCACCTCGATTTCGGTCGACGTGTTCAAGACGGTGCCGCCGGTGCTGAAGGAAGCCGCCTACGGCGTCGGCTGCACCACCTGGGAGGTCGTCCGCAGCGTGGTGATCCCCTACACCCGCGTCGGCATCATCGGCGGCGTCATGCTGGCGCTGGGCCGGGCGCTCGGCGAGACCATGGCGGTGACCTTCATCATCGGCAACTCGTTCCGGATCTCCTCGTCGATCTTCGCGCCGGGCACGACCATCTCGGCGGCGATCGCATCCGAGTTCGCCGAGAGCGACGGCCTGCACCAGTCCGGCCTGATCCTGCTCGGCCTCCTGCTGTTCGTGCTGACGTTCTTCGTGCTCGCGGCCGCCCGTTTGATGCTGCTGCGCCTCGAAACCAAGGCCGGGAAGTGAAGCCATGAACCCGATCTATTCACGCCGCCGCCGCTGGGACATCGTCATCCGCGGCCTCTGCATCGCCGCCGCCGCCTTCGGCGTCACCTGGCTCGCGCTGATCCTGGTCACGCTGCTCTACAACGGCCTGGCCGGGCTCAACCTCCAGGTCTTCACAGCTGACACGCCGCCGCCCGGATCGAACGAGGGCGGCCTGCGCAACGCCATCGTCGGCTCGCTGATCATGACCGTGATCGGCGTCGGCATCGGCGCGCCGCTCGGCCTGTTCGCCGGCACCTATCTCGCCGAGTACGGCCGCAACGACAAGCTGACCTCGGTGATCCGCTTCATCAACGACATTCTCTTGTCGGCACCCTCGATCATCATCGGCCTCTTCATCTATGGCGCGGTGGTGGTGCCGATGCGCGGCTTCTCGGCGATTGCGGGCGCGCTGGCGCTTGCCGTCATCGTGATCCCGGTCGTCGTGCGCACCACGGAGGACATGCTGCTGCTGGTGCCGAATCCGTTGCGCGAAGCTGCCAGCGCGCTCGGCCTGCCGCGCTCGCTGGTGATCAGGCGAATCGCGTACCGTGCGGCGCGCGCCGGCCTCATCACCGGCGTGCTGCTCGCCACCGCCCGGGTCGCCGGCGAGACCGCGCCGCTGTTGTTCACGGCGCTGTCGAACCAGTTCTTCAGCCTCGGCCTGGACAAGACGATGGCGAACCTGCCTGTCACCATCAACAACTTCGTGCAGAGCCCCTACGAATATTGGAAGCAACTCGCCTGGAGCGGCGCGCTGCTGATCACCCTGACCGTGCTTGCCCTTAACATTGGCGCGCGCATCCTTGGCGCCGAGAGGACTGCAAAATGAGTGAAATGTCTGTTTCCGTCAGCGCACCGACCGTTCATCCCGGTTCGCAGCCGTTGCCCGAGGCGCCCGCCAAGGTCACCGCGCGCAACCTCAACTTCTACTACGGTGATCACCACGCGCTGAAGAACATCAACCTGGCGCTCGGCACCAACCGCGTCACGGCGTTCATCGGCCCGTCCGGCTGCGGCAAGTCCACCCTGCTGCGCATCTTCAACCGGATGTACGACCTCTATCCGGGCCAGCGCGCAGACGGTCAGCTGTTGCTCGACCATACCAACATCCTCGACCCCAAGCTCGACCTCAACCTGCTCCGTGCCCGGGTCGGCATGGTGTTCCAGAAGCCGACGCCGTTCCCGATGACGATCTACGAGAACATCGCCTTCGGCATTCGTCTCTACGAGAAGATCTCCAAGTCCGAGATGGACGGCCGCGTCGAGAAGGCGCTGCGCGGCGGCGCGCTGTGGAACGAGGTCAAGGACAAGCTCAATGCCTCCGGCCTGTCGCTCTCCGGCGGCCAGCAGCAGCGCCTCTGCATCGCCCGCACCGTCGCGGTGCGGCCCGAGGTGATCTTGTTCGACGAGCCTTGCTCGGCGCTCGACCCGATCTCGACCGCCAAGGTCGAAGAGCTGATCCAGGAATTGTCCGAGAACTACACGATCGCGATCGTGACCCACAACATGCAGCAGGCGGCGCGCGTCTCCGACAAGACCGCCTTCATGTATCTCGGCGAGTTGATCGAGTTCGATGACACCAGCAAGATCTTCACGTCGCCGAGCGATCGGCGCACGCAGGATTACATCACCGGCCGGTTCGGCTGAGGAGACGGAACATGGGTTCTGAACATACCGTAAAGGCCTTCGACAGCGATCTTCAGGAGCTCACCCGCCTTGTCGCCGAGATGGGCGGCATCGCCGAGCGCATGATCGTCGATTCCGTCGACGCGCTGATCCGCCGCGACGTCGCGCTCGGCCAGCGCGTGGTCGCCACCGACGCCGAGCTCGACGCGCTGCAGAAGCGCATCGAGGAGCGCGCCGTGCTCACCATCGCCCGCCGCCAGCCGATGGCCGTCGACCTGCGCGAGATCGTCGGCGCCATGCGCGTTGCGACCGATCTCGAGCGCATCGGCGATCTCGCCAAGAACATGGGCAAGCGCGTCGCGGCGCTGGAGACGGATTTCCATCCGCTCAAGCTGTTCCGCGGCCTGGAGCACATGACCGACCTCGTGCAGCAGCAGGTCAAGTCGGTGCTGGACGCCTATGCCGCGCACGACCTGCCGGCGGCGATGGCGGTGTGGAAGGGCGACGAGGAAGTCGACGCCATCTGCACCTCGCTGTTCCGCGAGCTCCTCACCTACATGATGGAGGATCCGCGCAACATCTCGTTCTGCATCCACCTGATGTTCTGTGCCAAGAACATCGAGCGGATCGGCGACCACGCCACCAACATCGCCGAGACCGTGTTCTACATGATCGAGGGCCAGGCGATCACTGACAAGCGGCCGAAGGGCGACATGACGACCTTCGCCACGACGGTGCCGAACACCTGACGACTTAAGGAGCGACGACCACATGGGCGCACGCATTATGGTGGTTGAGGACGAGGAAGCTCTCACCGAGCTTCTCCGCTACAACCTCGAAGGCGACGGCTATGACGTCGAGACGGTGATGCGCGGCGATGACGCCGACACCCGCCTCAAGGAGCACATTCCCGATCTGATCGTGCTCGACTGGATGCTGCCGGGCCTGTCGGGCATCGAGCTGTGCCGGCGGCTTCGGACCCGTCCCGAGACCAAGCAGCTGCCGATCATCATGCTCACCGCGCGCGGCGAGGAGAGCGAGCGGGTGCGCGGGCTTGCGACCGGCGCGGATGACTACATCGTCAAGCCGTTCTCGGTGCCGGAGCTGCTCGCGCGCGTGAAGGGCCTCTTGCGGCGTGCCAGCCCCGAGCGCCTCGCCACCGTGCTCGCCTATGGCGATATCGAGCTCGACCGCGACAAGCGCCGGGTGGCGCGCTCGGGCCGGCCGATCGATCTCGGCCCGACCGAATATCGCCTGCTGGAGTTCTTCCTGGAGCATCCCGGCCGCGTGTTCTCGCGCGAGCAGCTGCTCGACAGCGTCTGGGGCCGCGACATCTACATCGACGAGCGCACCGTCGACGTCCATATCGGCCGCCTGCGCAAGCTGCTCAATCTCGGCCGCGAGCAGGACCCGATCCGCACCGTCCGCGGCGCCGGCTACGCGCTGGACGATCGTTTCGCGAAGGCTGAGCAGACATAAAGCGCCAGCGACAGCTGGTTTGGCGAACTGCGGCGCCGATCTCGACCGTCATCCCCGGGCGCGCGCAGCGCGAGCCCGGGATCTCAGCGCGAGCGCTTGCGCTCGTCGCGATTAGCCACAAGGCGTGGTTTGGCGAAGACTCGGAGTGACCATCTCGCGCAACAATTGCGCCCTGTGGCTATGGATCCCCGCGTTCGCGGGGATGACACCGAGTGGGTGGAGCCGTCATCGTATGACGGCTGCAGTCTTGGCGATCAAGCTTGGTGATCAAGCTTGTTGATCAGGGAATACCGCAAATTCACCGCGTGCCTGGCTTCGCCGGTGCACGCCGGCGATCCGCTGCGGGCTGATAGGCCACGCGCGAATGCTGGGCGCAGTAGGGCAGGCCTGAGAGCGCCTTGCCGCCGCAGAAGAAGAAATCCGGGCTCGAGGGATCGCCGACCGGCCAGTGGCAGGTCGCCTCGTTCAATTCCAGCAGCGACAGCCGCTGGCTCATCGGCACCACGTTGTCGTAGGTAACCGGCTCGGCTTCCAACTCGACCTCGAAGGCCTGCGCCAGCGCGGTGTTGCCGCGCGCGACGGGGCGGGTCACCCGCATCATGTGCTGCGCGGGCCGTGCCTTGCGCGGCCGCGGCGCTGCCGATGAAGGGCTCTTGGCGCGGCCGGACAGGCCGAGCCGGTGCACCTTGCCGATCACGGCATTGCGGGTCACATTGCCGAGCTCCGCCGCGATCTGGCTGGCCGAAAGTCCGGCCTCCCAGAGCTTCTTCAGCTGCTCGACGCGATCATCGGACCAGGTCAAAACCGTCATTGCACCCTTTCCCTCGCTGCGCGCCTGCCATCCTGGGGCCTTCGCAGCGAATGCTTTAGCCTTGAAAAACCCGTGCCGTCAGAATCCCTTAAGGCTCGCCGGGCGCGCTCAAGACGCCCGAACGTTTACGCCGGTACATGAGGACTTCTGGGATCAGAACTGCTGCACGAGATGTCGTATCTGACAGTCCAAACGCTACAATATGGCGTGACTCCCGCGCAAGAGTCCGCCGACTCGCTTCCACATGTTCCGTGGTGAAAAACCCGCAAAATCGGCACCGCAAGACTACGGAATCAGCGTTTCGCGAGGCTTTCCGGGCGGCATTGACACCCGTCTTGCCAGGCATAAGATAGTGGCACGTGCCGCCCTTAAAAGGCGGCACGTTTCGTTTTCCGGGGCCGGTTGATGGTGCGTCGCGCAATGCATGCCTCACACCGTCCGCAACATTCAAGTGATGTCATGACTAACAGCGCAGCGCCGCATTTGCTCCCCGTTTTCGCCAGGGCCGACCTCGGTTTCGAGCGCGGCGAAGGCTGCTGGCTGATCGCGACCAACGGCGATCGCTATCTCGATTTCACCTCGGGCGTGGCGGTGAATGCGCTCGGCCATGTCCATCCCGCGCTGGTCAAGGCATTGCAGGAGCAGGCGACCAAGCTCTGGCACATGTCGAACCTGTTCCAGAGCCCTGATGGCGAAAAGCTCGCAAGCCGCCTCTGCAATGAGAGCTTTGCGGACTTCGTGTTCTTCTGCAATTCCGGCGCCGAGGCGCTGGAAGGCGTGATCAAGCTGGTGCGCCACCATCACTTCTCCAAGGGGCATCCGGAGCGTTACCGCATGATCACCTTCGAGGGTGCCTTCCATGGCCGCACGCTGGCGACGCTCGCCGCCACCGGATCTGCAAAATATCTCGAGGGCTTCGGCCCGCCGATGGACGGCTTCGATCAGGTGCCGCATGGCGACCTCGACGCCGTGAAGAAGGCGATCGGTCCGCACACCGCCGGCATTCTCATCGAGCCGATCCAGGGCGAGGGTGGCGTTCGTTCTGCACCTCACGCCTTCCTGAGGGCGCTGCGCGAGCTCTGCAACGAGCGCGGCCTGTTGCTCGCCTTCGACGAGGTGCAGACCGGCATGGGCCGCACCGGCGAGCTCTTTGCCTACAAGCGCACCGGCGTCACACCGGACGTGATGTCGCTCGCCAAGGCGCTCGGCGGCGGCTTTCCGATCGGCGCGGTGCTGGCGACCGCGGATGCGGCCGCCGGCATGGGGCCCGGCTCGCACGGCTCGACCTTCGGCGGCAATCCGCTCGCGATCTCGGCTGCCAACGCCGTGCTCGACGTCATGCTCAAGCCCGGCTTTTTCGACCACGTGCAGAAGATGTCGCTGCTGCTCAAGCAGAAGCTCGCCTCCGTGATCGATCGTCACCCTGATGTCGTCAGCGAGGTTCGCGGCGAGGGCCTCCTGATCGGCATCAAGGCCGTGGTGCCGTCGGGCGATCTCGTCGCGGCGCTGCGCGCCGAAAAGCTGCTCACCGTCGGGGCCGGCGACAATGTCGTGCGCTTCCTGCCGCCCCTGATCGTCACCGAAGCGGAGATCGAGGACAGCGTCGGCCGGCTCGAGCGCGCCTGTGCTGCGATCTCCTCCAGCCAGACCAAGCGGGCGGCAAGCTGATGAGCACGACGCCCAACAAAGCTCCCAAGCACTTCCTGGACATCAACGAGCTGCCGCTGTCTGAGCTCAAGAGCATGCTCGCCGCCTCTTCCGCCATGAAGGCGAAGCAGAAGGCGCAGCAGCCGGTCAGGCCGCTCGAGGGCAAGACGCTGGCGATGATCTTCGAGCGTCCCTCGACCCGCACCCGCGTCTCGTTCGACGTCGGCATGCGCCAGCTCGGCGGCGAGGCGATCATGCTCACCGGCGCCGAGATGCAGCTCGGCCGCGGCGAGACCATCGCCGACACCGCGCGGGTGCTGTCGCGCTATGTCGACGCCATCATGATCCGCATCCTCAACCACGATGCGCTGCTGGAGCTCGCGGCCAACGCCACCGTGCCCGTCATCAACGGCCTGACGCGGCGTTCGCATCCCTGCCAGGTGATGGCCGACCTCATGACCTATGAGGAACATCGCGGCCCGATCGAGGGCAAGACGGTGGCCTGGACCGGCGACGACAACAACGTGCTGGCGTCCTGGGCCCATGCCGCCGAGCGCTTCAAATTCCAGCTCAATGTCGCAACGCCGCCGGAGCTCGCACCGAAAAAGGCGATGCGCGACTGGATCAAGGCGACGGGCGCGCCGATCGTGCTCGGCACCGATCCCGAGGCCGCCGTGCGCGGCGCCGATTGCGTCGTCACCGACACCTGGGTGTCGATGGGCGACAAGGAGGGCGAGCACCGCCACAACGTGCTCAAGCCCTACCAGGTCAATGCCAAGCTGATGTCGCTGGCCAAGGCGGACGCATTGTTCATGCATTGCCTCCCGGCCCATCGCGGCGAGGAGGTCACCGACGAGGTGATCGACGGGCCGCAATCGGTCGTGTTCGACGAGGCCGAAAACCGCCTGCACGCGCAGAAGGGCATCTTGGCCTGGTGCTTCGACGCGGTGAAGTAACCTTCTCGTAGCCCGGGTGAAGCGCAGCGAAATCCGGGGTTCTCAACGCGTGGAAAGACCCCCCGGATTGCGCTGCGCTCCATCCGGGCTACGCAGCTCGTCGTTCCGCGGACGACGGAATGCGGGCGTGCCTCTTTCAATTTGCATCGAACGACCCCAGATAAAGCGCCATGGTTTCCCAATCTCCTGACATGAAAACCGGGCCTGAAGGCCCGGTTCGCGCGCCATCATCGGTTCCGATCGATGACGCCGTGCTGCCTTACGAGGTCGACGCGCTCGACGTGCGCGGGCGCCTGGTGCGGCTTGGTCCTGCGCTCGACGACATCCTCACCAAGCACGACTATCCCGCCGCCGTGGGCAAGCTGCTCGGCGAGGCCATCGTGCTGACGACGCTGCTCGGCTCGACGCTGAAATTCGAGGGCCGCTTCATTCTTCAGGCCCAGACCGACGGTCCGGTGTCGTTCCTGGTGGTCGACTACAAGGCCCCGGACCGCCTGCGCGCCTATGCGCGCTTCGACGCCTCGCGCCTGGGCACGACCAAGGATTCCGGCACGCTGCTCGGCCGCGGCCATCTCGCCATGACCATCGATCAGGGCCCCGACATGAGCCGTTACCAGGGCCTGGTTGCGCTCGACGGCGGCAGCCTGGAAGACGCCGCCCACGAATATTTCATGCGCTCCGAGCAGATCCCGACGCGCGTGCGCCTCGCGGTCGGCGAGGAGTGGCGCTCGAGCGACGGCGGCAAGCATCGCTGGCGCGCCGGCGGCATGCTGATGCAATTTCTGCCGAAGGCGCCGGAGCGCGCGCGGCAGGCGGACTTGCATCCCGGCGATGCGCCCAACGGCACCGAGGTGCACAGCGTCGCCGAGGACGATGCCTGGGTCGAGGCGCGCTCGCTGATCGAGACCGTCGAGGACGTCGAGCTGATCGATCCCGAGCTCTCCGGCGAGCGGCTGCTCTACCGCCTCTTCCACGAGCGCGGCGTGCGCGTGTTCAATCCGCAGGTGCTCGAGGCGCGGTGCTCCTGCTCGCGCGATGCGGTCGCCGCGATGCTCAAGAGCTTCTCGCACGACGATCGCGCCGCCATGGTCAAGGACGACAAGGTCGTGGTCACCTGCGAGTTCTGCTCGTCGGTGTACCAGTTCACGCCGCACGAAGCGGGCGTCGAGGACGCGTAAGCCTACCCGCGTCGCTGCACTCAATGACGAGTGGAGCAGTGCCACACGCGCGGTGTCATCGCCCGACTTGATCGGGCGATCCAGTACTCCGAGACGATGCTGATCGAAACGAGAGGCCGTGGCGTACTGGATGCCCCGGTCAAGCCGGGGCATGACAGTTGTGAGTGTTACGGCGAACTCGCCTCCCTAATTCAACACCCGCTTGTTGTCGGGGCTGTCCAGCGAAAATGTCGGCACGTCGATCTCGAAACGCTCGCCGGTTTCGCTGACCATCTGGTAGCGGCCGGTCATGAAGCCCGAGGCGGTCGAGAGCGGCACGCCGGAGGTGTATTCGAAGCGCTCGCCGGGGGCGAGAATCGGCTGTTCGCCGACCACGCCTTCGCCCTTCACCTCCTGCTGGCGGCCGGAGGCATCGGTGATGATCCAGTGCCGCGTCTTGAGCTGCACGGTCTCCTCGCCCGAATTGGTGATGACGATGGTGTAGGACCAGAAGTAGCGCGAGCGGTCGGCCGACGATTGCTCCGGAACAAAGTTCGGCTCGACGGTCACTTCGATCTGGCGGGTCACGGCGCGGTACATGGCTGTCATCATACCGAAATCCGCCCCGGGAACCAAACCCCCGCGGGCGCCTTGGCGACATCGTCCCGCCAGAATTGGCGGGAAAGCACACCACCGAGGGAGACACCCTGATGTGATCCGGACGCTTTGCGAGACGACAGCCGGACCATTACACTGCTTCAACGTCGCGATTTGCGGAAGGGTTTCCAGGCCCCGATGACCATTGCCGACCAAGTGACGGGATCGACCATCGCAGGAACCGCGGGCGCCAAGCCCGCAGGGACCAAGGCGCGCGCCGCAGCGCCGGCCATCACGCTGCCCGCCGTCGGCGAGCGCGAGCTCCGACTCGATCTGTTCCGCGGGCTCGCGCTATGGCTGATCTTCATCGACCATCTGCCGCCCAGTCTGCTGACCTGGTTCACGATCCGCAATTACGGCCTCAGCGACGCCACCGAAATTTTCATCTTCATCTCCGGCTACACCGCCGCCTTCGTCTATGGCCGGGCCATGCTGGAGAGCGGCGTTCTCATCGCCACCGCGCGCATCCTGCGCCGGGTCTGGCAGATCTACGTCGCCCACGTCTTCCTGTTCACGATCTTCCTCGCCGAGATCTCCTATGTCGCGACCAGGTTCGAGAACCCGCTCTACACCGAAGAGATGGGCATCATGGACTTCCTCAAGCAGCCCGACGTCGTCATCGTGCAGGCGCTGCTGCTGCGCTTCCGTCCCGTCAACATGGACGTGCTGCCGCTCTACATCGTGCTGATGCTGGCGCTGCCTCTGATCCTGTGGTCGATGAAATGGCGGCCGGACGTCACGCTCGGGCTGTCGGTCCTGCTCTACGCGGTGACCTGGGAGTACGACCTTTACCTGTCGGCCTATCCGAACGGCTTCTGGGCCTTCAATCCTTTCGCCTGGCAATTGTTGTTCGTGTTCGGTGCCTGGTGCGCGCTCGGAGGTGCGCGTCGCATGTCGGGCATCCTGGCCTCGCCCGTGACGATGTGGATCTCGATCGCCTATCTCATCGCGGCGTTCTACGTGACCTTGACCTGGTACGTGCCCCAGCTCTCCCAGTTCATGCCGAAGCAGATCGAACAATGGATGTATCCGATCGACAAGACCGACCTCGACGTGCTGCGCTTCGCGCACTTCCTGGCGCTGGCGGCGCTGACCGTACGCTTCCTGCCCCGCGATTGGCCGGGCTTGAAATCGCGCTGGCTACGACCATTGATTCTATGTGGTCAGCATTCGCTCGAGATCTTCTGCCTCGGCGTCTTCCTGGCCTTTGCCGGCCATTTCGTCCTCGCCGAAATCTCCGGCGGGCCGGTGATGCATGCGTTGATTAGCCTCTCCGGAATCCTGATCATGTGGGGAGTTGCGTGGATCATTTCGTGGTACAAGCGTGTGGCTGACAAGAGCGGTGCGAAAACCAAGAACGCCGTCGGCAACGCCGATCTGGCGGGAGGGGGCTGATGAAGGCGAAGGTTCTCCTGAGCCTGGTCCTGCTGTGCGGTAACCTCGCCGCGCCCACGGCGCGCGCGGGCGATGCCGCGTCTGCCGCATCCCCTGTGCCTGCGGCCTGCGAATTGCCGTCCTATCTGCTGACCAGTGAAAGCCAGCTGCCCAAGGTCGCCGAGGCGATCAAGGCCGGCAAACCGCTCGACATCCTGGTGATCGGCAGCCGCTCGACCACGATTCCGTCGTCGGAGAGCAGCTCCTATCCGGCGCGCATGGAGGCGATCCTCAAGGAGAAGCTGCCGCCCTCCGAGCCGGTGCACGTCTCCGTAGAAATACAGAGCAAGAAAACGGCAGAGGAGACCGCGTCCACCTTCGTTAAGCTGATGGAAGCAAAAACGCCTACTTTGGTCATCTGGCAGACCGGGACCGTGGATGCTATCCGATCCATCGATCCCGACGAATTTCGTAGCGCGGTGACCGACGGGGTTGTTGCGCTGCAAAAGGCAGGGGCGGACGTCGTCTTGATGAATTTGCAATATAGCCCGCGCACCGAGACCATGATCTCGGCGCAGCCTTTTCTCGATAATATGCGCGTCGTGGCACAGGAGCACGACATCCCGCTGTTCGATCGTTTCGCGATCATGCGGCAGTGGAATGAACAGGGCCAGTTCGACCTGTTCAACCCGTCCCGCGGGCCTGAGCTGGCGAAACAGGTCCATGATTGCCTCGGCCGGGCCTTGGCACAGTTCGTGATTGACGCTGCTCATCTGGAGCCGGCCCAGCAGCAAAATTGAGGTCTAGCGTTAATGAGTTCTCTCCGCCCTTTTTGCCTGACGTCATGGTTGGCCGTGCCTGCAACAGCAGTGCTGTTGTTGCTGACGCCCGCCTCGCATGCGCAGACGCCGGCTGCACAGCCGGCGACCCCCGCACCCGCCCAGTCGCCTGATCCCGCGCCCGCAGCGCCGTCCCAGACCACCGTCGCCGCGAGGTCGCCCGAGCAGCGCGGCGTCACCTCGCGCGCCATCGACAAGGTGAAGGAGGTCGCGAAGTCCGCCGCCGACATCTTCAGCCGGGTGCCCTGCCTGCCGCCGAAGGGCGGCTCCAAGGCGATGGGCTCGCTGCCGCATGTCGCGAGCAAGCTGGCCGCCGGCCAGCCCGTCGTCATCGTCGCGTTCGGCTCGTCGTCGACTCAAGGGTTCGGCGCGAGCTCGCCGGAGTTCAATTACCCCAATCGTCTCGCCGCGCAGCTGCGCCGGCACTATCCGACCGCCGACATCAGCGTCATCAATGCAGGCGTCGGCGGCGAGGACGCCCCCGAGATGATGAAGCGTCTGCAGACGCAGGTGATCGACAGGCATCCGGATCTCGTGATCTGGCAGGTCGGCACCAACGCCGTGCTGCGCAATCTCGATCCCGGCGAGACCGTCAAGCTGGTGGAGGACGGCATCAACCGCATTCAGGCCGCCGGCGGCACCGACATCGTGCTGGTCGATCCGCAATATTCGCCGGCCGTCAACCAGCGCAAGGAGAGCGCCGGCAAGATGATCAAGCTGCTCGGCAACGTCGCCGAGCTCCGCAAGGTCGGTATCTTCCCCCGCTTCGAGGTGATGCGCGACTGGCACGAGAACCAGTCGATCCCGGTCGAGAGCTTCGTCATCGCCGACGGCCTGCACATGAACGATTGGGGCTATGCCTGCTTCGCCCAGCTGCTCGGGGACGACATCATCCGCTCCGTCGGCCAGATCAAGCTCGGTGTGAGCGTGCCCGCCGATGTGAGAACGTACCGGCCGATGTAGAGGCGAGTAGGGAATGGCGAGTAGCGAATAGGGCTGGGTCCATTTGCCACTCACTATTCGCCATTCGCCCTCACGCCTTCTCCAGCGCCGCGGTGAGATCCTCGATCAGGTCATCCGCGTGCTCCAGCCCCGCCGAGAAGCGGATGAAGCCCTCGCTGATGCCGAGCGCGGCGCGGTCTTCCGGCTTGAGGCGCTGATGCGTCGTGGTCGCCGGATGCGTGACGAGGCTCTTGGCGTCGCCGAGATTGTTGGAGATCTTGGCGAGCTTCAATTCGTTGAGCACACGGAACGCCGCCGCCTTGCCGCCCTTCACCTCGAAGCCGACCAGCGTCGAGCCGCCGCGCATCTGCTTCTTCACCAGCGCCGCCTGCGGATGATCGGCGCGGCCGGGATAGACCAGTCGCGAGATCTTGGGATGGCTCGCCAGCACCTCGGCGACGCGCGCGGCCGTGTCGGTCTGCGCGCGCACGCGCACGCCCAGCGTCTCCAGTCCCTTGAGCAGGACCCAGGCATTGAACGGCGAGATCGACGGGCCGGTCTGGCGCATGAAATTGTGGATGTGCTCGGCGATGAAGGCTTCGGAGGACAGGATGATGCCGCCGAGACAGCGGCCCTGGCCGTCGATGTGCTTGGTTGCGGAGTAGACGACGACGTCGGCGCCGAGCGCGAGCGGGCTCTGCCAGATCGGGGTTGCAAACACGTTGTCGACGACGAGCCGCGCGCCGCCCTTGTGCGCGATCTCGGCAATCGAGGGAATGTCGAGCACGTCCAGCGTCGGGTTGGTGGGGCTCTCCAGGAAGAACGTCTTGGTGTTGGGCCTCAGCGCCCGTTGCCACTGGTCGAGATCGAGCCCGTCGACCAGCGTGGCCTCAATGCCGTAGCGCGGCAACAGGTCCTGGATGACGTAGAGGCAGGAGCCGAACAGCGCACGGGAGGCGACCACGTGATCGCCGGCCTTGAGCGGCGCCAGGATCGCGGTCGTCACCGCCGCCATGCCGGTTGCCGCCGAGCGCGCGGCCTCGGCGCCCTCGAGCTCGATCATGCGGCGCTCGAACATTGCAATCGTCGGGTTGGAATAGCGCGAATAGATGAAGCCGGGATCCTCGCCCTTGAAGCGCGCCTCGCACTCCTCCGCGCTGGCGTAGACATAGCCTTGCGTCAGGAACAGCGCCTCCGAGGTCTCCCCATATTGCGAGCGCAGGGTGCCGGAATGGACCAGGCGGGTTTCGGGGCGGTAGGCAGCAGACGACTTCGACATAGGACCCTCTCCGACATGACCGTCGAGGCAAAACGGTCACAAAAAAACCGGCCTGGATATCTCCACGGGCCGGGATCACAGAGGTCCCCGGCCTGTTTAGCGACTTATTTAACGTGGCTGCAAGCCGGCCGGCTCAAATCACCACGGGATAAGTGATGCTCATATTCCGCAATGCCCTTTCCGTCAAGGCGTCCATCGGATAGCCGTAAAAGACTTGTATTTCCGGCATGGCCGGATGCATTCGACCCCTGATGAGGACCCCCGGTTGACGTTCACGGTCGCCGCCGACGCCAATGGTATCCTGCCCGACCGCACGATCGCGGCGATGGCGGAAGAAGGTCTCATCCTGCCCGCCTACGACTTCGTCGAGAGCCAGATCCAGCCGGCGAGCCTAGATCTGCGCCTTGGCGACATCGCCTATCGGGTCCGCGCCAGCTTCCTCCCCGGGCCCGGTGCCACCGTGGCCGAGCGCATCGACGAGCTGAAGCTGCACGAGTTTAGCCTCGCCGACGGCGCGGTGCTCGAGACCAACTGCGTCTACATCGTGCCGCTGCTCGAGAGCCTCGCGCTGCCGCCCGAGATCGTCGCTGCCGCCAATCCGAAGAGCTCGACCGGCCGGCTCGACGTCTTCACCCGCGTGATCGCCGACGGCACCCGTCGCTTCGACATGATCGGCGCCGGCTATCACGGCCCGCTCTATGCCGAGATCAGCCCGAAGACGTTTCCGGTGCTGGTGCGCGAGGGCTCGCGTCTCAGCCAGGTGCGCTTCCGCACCGGCGATGCCATCCTCAATGCCGACGAGCTCGATGCGCTGCACGCCAGCGAGCGTCTCGTCGACATCGACGATGCCGATCTCTCGGGCGGCGTTGCCGTCTCGGTCGATCTCTCCGGCGAGAAGGCGAGCGGCTTCGTCGGCTATCGCGCCAAGCGCCACACCGGCGTCGTCGATGTCGACCGCCGCGCGGGCTACGCGGTGGAGGATTTCTGGGAGCCGATCTCGGCGCGCCCCGGCGGCAGCCTGATCCTCGACCCCGGCGAGTTCTACATCCTCGCCTCCAAGGAAGCGGTGCAGGTGCCGCCCGATTACGCCGCGGAGATGGTGCCGTTCGATCCCCTGGTCGGCGAATTCCGCGTGCACTATGCCGGCTTCTTCGATCCCGGCTTCGGCTATGCCGGCGCCGGCGGGCTGGGATCGCGCGCCGTGCTGGAGGTGCGCTCGCGCGAGGTGCCGTTCATCCTCGAGCACGGCCAGATCGTTGGCCGCCTCGTCTACGAAAAGATGCTGGCCCGCCCCGACGCGATGTACGGCCAGCGCATCGGTTCCAACTACCAGGCGCAAGGCCTCAAGCTCAGCAAGCATTTCAGGGTGTAGTGCTAACCTCACCCACCGCTGTCATTCCCCGCGGAGGCGGGGAATCCAGTACGCCGCGGCCTCTCGATTCAAGCATGACCATCTCGGAGTACTGGATCGCCCGTCCCAGTGCGCAATGGCGCACAAGGCGGGCGATGACACCGAGATCGCGTCTGGTTGCGTCACCCGATCCGCGATGACACACTCCCGCAAAACAACAAGCCGGGAGCGAACATGACCACCGCACCAGACCTCGCGCAGGAAGCGCAATGGAAGCGCTGGCGTGCGATCGCCGATCTCTATCACGCCTGTTTCACCGGGCTGATCCTCACAATCGTCACGCGCCGCGGCACGGCGGATGCGGCAGAATTCGTCTTCCGCGTGTTCCGTCGCCAGCAGCAGGAGCGCTTCCTGCCGGGGCTCAAAAAGCTCGGGATCGACCATCTGCCGCCGGCGGTCGCGGCTGCGCAATACCACTATCTCTCCAACTGGATCGGCGGCGTGCATGTCGAATACATGTACGAGAGCGACACCAAGGCTTGGATCCGCTATCCGCCGCCGCGCTGGATCTGGAAGGGCACCGCGATCTGTGGCGTGCCGGGCGAAGTCTCCCGTGCCATGCTGCGCGGCTGGCACGCCAACAACGGCGTTGCGCTCGGCGATCTCAGGCTCGGCTTCGTCTGCACCAAACAGAGCGTCGACGGCCAGGACGGGCTCGAAGGCTACTACCATCTCTACGACCATCCGCTAGAACTCGACCAGCGCCTCGTGTTCGCGCGCCACCTCGAAGCACCTTTGTTCGATGCGAAGACGGCGCCCGCCTTGCCGGTCGCGAGCTGGCCAAAACCGCGGCTGGAAAAGGCCTACCGCAATTACGCGATGGAATATGTCCGCACCGCCGCGCCCGTGATGGTGCAGCTGTTCGGCCCGGAGGATGCCGGCTATCTGCTGCACCTCACCGGCAAGCTGATCGGCATGCAATATTTCGACGAGGTCGCCGCGGCGCTGGCGACGACCCGCGGCGGCGCGCGAGAATTCGCATCGTTCCTGAACGCGCTGCTCGCCGCGCAGGATGATGCGGCCGAGATGACGCAATCGGAAGGCACCTTCGAGATCCGGCAGCAGAGCTGGAAGCTGATGGACGACGTCGCCGATTATCATCGCGCCTGCGCGAAGGTGCTGGAGGGATTGCTTGAAGGGCTCACCGCAGGCTGCGGCCGGCACATCTGCGTGCAGATGCGCACCGCTGCAGGCGGCCGCCCGCCGCTGGTGTGGACGATCGAGTAATTCCACCGCTTGAAATGCGCTGCCGCAGGGCACGCCTGCATCAGGCGCAGGCGGAAGCGCCGCGCGCCGTGCTAACACGCCTCTGCCGCGCCTTTCGCGCGAACGAAGCCATTGGCACACGAAGTGATTGCTGCGCTGCAAATGGCGCCTGCGCCCGGGAGAGGACATGTCCGACATCGCCGAAATCCCGGTCGATGAGCAAGAGCGCCCGCTGCCGCCGCCGCCGCCGCCGATCAGAAGCGCCCTGACCGACGGGCCGATCCTGCGCACGCTGCTCTCGCTCGCCTGGCCGAACGTGATCGGCCTGTCGGCCGGCATCTGCGTCGTCATCGCCGAGACCTCCTATGTCGGCCGGCTCGGCGTCGAGGCGCTGGCGGCGATGGCGCTGGTGTTTCCGACGATCATTCTGACGATGACGATGTCCGGCGGCGCCATGGGCGGCGCGGTGGCCTCGGCCATCGCGCGTGCGCTCGGCGCCGGGGACCGCGAGCGCGCCGGCATCCTGGCCGTGCACGCGATGCTGATCGGCATCAGCTTCGGCCTCGTCTTCATGCTGGGCATGCTGATCTTCGGGCCGAGGCTGCTCGAAATGCTCGGCGGCCGCGGCGATGTGCTTGCGCATGCGATCGCCTACACGCAGGTGTTCTTCGGCGGCGCCGTGCTGCCCTGGCTGCTTAACACCATGGCGGGCATCTTGCGCGGCACCGGCAACATGAAGCTGCCGTCGTTCCTGATCCTCAACTCCGCGGCCTGGCAGATCGTGCTCGGCGGCACGCTCGGCCTCGGGCTCGGGCCAGTGCCGCAGTTCGGCATGCGCGGCGTCGCCGCCGGCGCGCTGATCGCCTACACCATGAACATCGGCATCATGAGCTGGTACCTGTTCTCCGGCCGCGCGCGGATCACACTGAAGCTGCGCGGCCTGCGCATCCAATGGGCGATGTTCTTCGACATCCTTAAGGTCGGCGCCATCGCCTGCTTCTCGCCGCTGCAATCGGTGCTGACGATCTCGATCTTCACCCACATGCTGGCGCAGTTCGGCACTGCGATCCTCGCCGGCTACGGCGTCGGCGCGCGGCTCGAATTCCTGCTGACCTCGATCGCATTCTCGTTCGGCATCGCCTGCGTGCCGATGGTCGGGATGGCGATCGGCGCCGGCCGCATCGCGCGCGCCCGGCGCGTCGCCTGGACCGCCAGTGTTGCCGCTTTCGTGGCGGTCGGCGCGCCGGCGTGCCTCGTTGCGATCTTCCCCGATCTCTGGGTCAACATGTTCACCGACAGCGTGGCGGTGCGCGCGGCGAGCCATCAATATCTCTCGACGGTCGGGCCGTTCTACGCCTTCTTCGGTCTTGCGACGACGATGTATTTCTCCTCGCAAGGCGCGGCCAAGGTGATCGGCCCGGTGCTGGCGCAGACCGCGCGGCTGATCTACATCGCCGGAATCGGCTGGTGGCTGTCGAGGCACGGCGCCAGCGCGCAGAGCTTCTTCTGGCTCGCCGCGAGCTCGATGGTTGTGCTCGGCCTCTTGTCGTGCTCCAGCGTCGTGCTGACACGCTGGGGACCGCGCGAGACGAAGCCTGCGATCAAGCCGGCGCTTTCGGCTGCCGACTAGCGACGCTTGTGGCGGCGATGGCCGCCCCCGGTATTTGCGAGCCGCATCAATTGCGGAATCATCGCCATCATGTCGCTGCCGCCGCTGCCGCCGAGCATGCCCATGATGTCGCCGCCGCCCATGCTGCCGATCCCGACCGGCATGGTGCCGCCGCCCATCGGCGCGTAGCCGCCATAGCTCGGTGCACTGAATCCGCCGCCGAAATTGCCGCCGCCGCCCATCAAGCCGCCGAGCCCGCCGCCGCCGTTCTCCATCATGCGGCTCATCATCGGGCCCATGGTCTGCATCAGCATGGCGAAGCGGCGCTTGCCCATCTTCGCCTTCATCATCTCCAGCATCGGCGCCATCTGGGTCATCATGTCCTCTCCGCCGGCGCCGCCGCCGCCGAGGAATTGCGCCTTTGCCGGCACGCTCGAGATCGAAAACAGCAGCAGCACCGCGGCTGCCTGGCAGATCACCTTGTCCGCACCTCTCATGGCATGCTCCTCGCGTGCGTGGCCGCCGGGAGAGCAGAGCCAACCGTACGCACGCGGCCATGGTTATGGCCGGCGAGGACGGAGCACTGTGAGAAAACTCACAGTGAACGATCAGGCAGCCGCGGGCGGAAACGCCTTGTGCATGGCGGCCACCGCCTCCTTGGTTTGCCCCTGGACGTAAGGCGCGAGCTCGTTCGGCAGCATGTCGATGATCCAGACGAGGCGGCAGCTCGTCTCGCCCTCGGCAATGACCTGCACCGAGGCACTGTAATGCCTCAGCCGCTCGTTGCTGATGGCATAGACGAGGCGCCGCCGCGCATCGTCGCAGTCGACCAGCACTTCGCGCGCGACCGAGCCGTTGGCGAAGGTGACAATGCGCGCATCGCCGTCGAGCGTGCACGCCGTGACGAAGCCCGGCACCAGCCGCCGATGCAGCGCGCCGAAATCACGCACTGCGCCCCAGACGTCGCGCGCGGGGGCGGGGAGGGAGATGTCGTGTGGATGGAGGCCATGAAGGTATCCTTGATTGCGATAAGTGGTGCCACAGATGCCGTCATTGCGAGCGCAGCGAAGCAATCCAGAACTGTATCCGCGGAAGCAGTCTGGATTGCTCCGTCGCAAGAGCTCCTCGCAATGACGGAGCGAGTGGCTAGCGCTCACACACAAACCGCCTCGACATTGTTGCCATCAGGGTCGATCAGGAACGCCGCGTAATAGGTTGGGCTGTAATCCTTCCGCGGGCCGGCGCCGCCATTGTCGCGGCCGCCGCACTTGAGGCCTTCGCTGTGAAACGCCTTGACCGCGTCATGATCCCCGGCGCGGAAGGCGATGTGGACGCCGTCGGCCTTGCGGCCCTTGTTCAGGTGCAGCCACAGCGCCGGCTCGCCCTTCGGCCCGAAGCCGGCATAGCCGTCGCCGCTCGAGCACAGGACAAAACCGAGCGGCGCCAGCACCGCGCTGTAGAAGCGCGTGGCGGCGTCGAGGTCGGCAACGCGCAATCCGATGTGGTCGTACATGTTCGTCTCCATTGCGAAGAAGCGTGCCGCGAAGGACACGCGCCGGAGACGACCCTAGTCAGTTGAGGGCAAGCTGCTCTTGGAGAATCTTGCGCTCCCCCTTCGACGCCTGCCGGAACTTGGTCGGCGACACGCCGGCGGCGCGATGGAAGGTGCGGACGAAATTGGAGAGATCGCCGAAGCCGACGTCATAGGCGATGTCGGTGACGGGGATGTCGTCGTCAGCGAGCAGCCGTGCCGCGTGGCGCAGCCGCGAGCGCACGAGATATTGATGCGGGGTGACGCCGAGCACGGCCGAGAACAGCCGCAGGAAATGAAACGGGCTCAATCCCGCCTGCTTGGCTGCCTGCTCGAGGTCGAGCTCGGCATGCGAGTTGTCGTCGATCCACAGCGCCGCCTCCACCGCGCGGCGGCGGTCGCGTGCGGTGGGGGTGGCCGGCTTGCGCGCTTTGCCCGAGACGGCGTCGACAAAACGGCCGCCCAGGATTTGGCCGATCTCGTCGAGACCGAGATCGCTGTTGCCATCTGCTGCCGTCTGGGCCAGCTCGCCCAGCACCATCAGCTCGGGCAGCGGCGGCGTCGCGCCGATCTGCCAGACCTCGCTCCGTCCGCCGAGGGCGTCGACCAAATCCTCACTGAAGAAGAAGCCGAGGCAGACGTCGCCGGACACGTGCTCATGCGTGCAGGTGTATTCCTCGCCGGGGGCGCCGATCAGCATCGAGCCCGCCACCAGCTCGAAGAAGCCGGCGCGGCAATGGCAGCCGAAGCTGCCGGAGCGGACATAGGCGATGGAATGGCCGGTGCGGCATTCCGCAAACGGCCTGTCGTCCGGGCCCGCATCGCAGCGAAACTCGGATGCCGTGATCGAGGGCGTCGTCAGCAACGTGGTGGCGTGCATCCCGCGTATTTAGGTAGGCGCCCGCGGCGGAGCAACCGGCAGCAGCACCTCGAATAGCGTCTTGCTGGCGATGGGGTGGGCGCCTTCGAGCGCCAGCAGCCGCCGCTTGGAGATCACGCCGCCATGGGGCGAGAGCCTGTCGGTGTAATTGCCAGCCTCCAGCACCCGGTGGCAGGGCACGATCAGCATGAAGGGATTTTTCGCAATCGCCTGCGCCACGGAATAGGACGCGCCGGAGGCGCCCAGCGCCCGGGCGACCTCGTGATAGGTGCGCGTCTCCCCGCGCGGAATGCTGCAGGCGTACTCGTAGACGCGCCGGTCGAAGCCGGGCACCCCGCCGGCGTCCAGGCTGACCTCGGAAAAATCGGGATCGTGACCTTGCAGCAGGCCCGTGATGCCCTCGATCGCCAGCTCGGCGTTCTCGGACGGGCGCTGCTCCCGCGCCTCGGGATGGACCTGGAAAATCCGGCGGCGGGTGTCGATCTCCCGCGCCTCCGGCAATTGCACGGCGACCACGCCGGTGCCGCTCCAGATGATGCCGCAACGGCCTATGGCCGTGTCGAATATCGCGTAAGCCCGCCCCACCATGCACACGCCCCACTCAGTGCACGTTTCTCCCCGGAAAAGCGATCATAACACCGCCACAATCCGGCGCACCTGGAATCTTATCAGGACGTTAACAACCGCCCGGCCGTTCGCGCCAAACCGCTTGGCGGCAGGCGCCGTCTCGGCTAATCAAGAGGGGCGTAAGCTGCGCATCGCGGGCGTAGTTCAATGGTAGAACGGCAGCTTCCCAAGCTGCATACGAGGGTTCGATTCCCTTCGCCCGCTCCAAGTTTTCCCCGATCGACGTTTCATTGGTGCCGGCGTGACAAACTCGCTCTCGCGAGCGGCGCAAAGATTCCAATATATTAGCTCTTCGCTCTCGGCATGCACCGCTTCCCCGGCTTAAGCTCCAGGGCGTCCGGCGGGTGAGGTCCTCGTGCCGGGCAATGTTGGGATGAAGGCCAGGACCTGCAAAGAGATGGACCAGCAAAAACTCGATCGCGCCATTGGCCGGCGCCTGAAGACGCTGCGGACGCAGGCCGGGATAACGTTGAACGAACTCGCGGCGCGCTCCGGCGTCAGCCGGGCCATGATCGGGCGGGTGGAGCGGGCGCAGAGCAGTGCGACGGCGGCGCTGCTGAACAAGCTCTGCGCCGCGCTCGACGTCACGCTCAGCGATGTCGTCGCGCTCGCCGAGAAGCCGCCGGAGCGCCTGGTGCGGCTTTCCGACCAGCCGCTCTGGCGCGATCCCGACAGCGGCTATCGCCGGCGGCACGCCTCGCCGCCGGATGCGGCCAGCGGCATCGAGATCATCGTGGTCGACCTTCCCGCCGGCGCGCGCGTCTCCTACAGCCCCTGGGGCCGCAACGCCTTCACCCAGCAGCTCCTGATGCTGGAGGGCGCGATCGCCGTGCATATCGAGGCCAAGGCGGTGCGGCTGCGCGAGGGCGATTGTCTGGATTTCGACGTGATGCGCGCCGTGATCTTCGAGAACGAAACCAAGCAGGACGCGCGCTACGTCATCATCGTCAGGCGCGGCGCGTCCTACGGCAAGATGTGAAGGCAAAGCGTGGAGACGAGCACGATGCAGATCCGTACCGGCGACACCTATGATCCGCGCGTCGTCGCGCTGCTCGATCACCACGTTGCGGCCGCGCGGGCGCAGACGGCGCCGGGCAGCGACCATGCGCTCGATCTGGCGGGCCTGCGTGCACCCGAGGTCGCGTTCTGGACCGGCTGGGACGGCGAGACGCTGGTCGCCACCGGAGCGTTGAAGACGCTGTCGACGAGCCACGGCGAGGTCAAGTCGATGCATACGCTGCAGACTGCGCGCCGGCGCGGCTATGGCGGCCAGATGCTGCGTCACATCATCACGGAGGCCCGTGGGCGCGGCATGACGCGGCTCAGCCTCGAGACCGGCTCGTGGGACTATTTCAAGCCGGCGCACGCACTCTATATGGCGCACGGTTTCGTCGCCTGCCGCCCGTTCGAGGGTTATGTCGAGGATCCCAACAGCCTGTTCCTGACGCTGGAGCTGTCGGCGCCAGGCCGCCGATAGCTACAGCATGATTCGGAAAAGTGTGAAGCGGTTTTCCGAAAAGATCATGCTCAAACAACAACCTAAAGCGCGATGACGCTTCACCCTGATCGCATCGCGCTCTAGGAGCGCGTCTCCTCGATCTTGTCGAGCACGCGCTCGGGGGCGATGTCCCGGGCCGCTTCCTGCAGGTCGCGCTCTGAGTCCGGCTTGACGTCGAGCCGCTCGGCGACCTGAGTGAGCAGGCGGGCCACCTTGGTCAGCTCGTGCTCGGCGAGCAGGCTGATCTGGAGATCGAGATCGGCGCGTTTGTCGGCCGCCGCGGTCATGCGGTTCTGCGAGATCAGCACGAAGGTGGAGAGGAAGATCGCCTCCACCGAGGCGATCATCGCCAGCATGACGAAGCTCTCGTCCCAGGCCGGAACTCCCGGAATCCAATGCAGGTTGGCGATGATCCAGAACCCGAACAAGGCGAGGTGCAGGTAGACGAAGATCATGCTGCCGGTGAAGGCCGTGATCGCGTCCGCGACCTTGTCCTGGCCGCGTGCCGCCTGCTGCTCGCGGCGCCGCCGCGCCACCAGTGCCTGGATGTTGCGCTCGAGCGTCGGGCTCAGCCCCTCGCCGGAATCATGTGTGAGGTCGTTATGCACGCCCCGGCAACGGTCCGCTCGCGGAGCCGTTCCTGGAAGAGGAAGCAAAAAGACGCTTCCCCTCACCAAAATGAGTTGCGTACCTCAAAACACCTCTGCTAGCCTTCAGCCATGGCCGAGACCCTCGCCCCGACTGTGCTGACGCTGAAGGACATCGCCCGCGAGGCGGGTGTCAGCCTCGCCACGGTCGATCGCGTGCTGCACAACCGGCCGGGGGTCCGCCCGGATACGGTCCGGCGCGTCAAGGACGCCATCGCGCGCAATTCGTTCCAGCCGCATGTGGCGGCCGCCGAGCTCGCGCGCGGCCGGGCCCGCCGCTTCGCCTTCGTGATGCCGTCGGGGCCGAACCCGTTCATGCAGCAGATCGAGGCCTATCTCGGCGAGATGGCGGCTTGGCTGTCGGCCCGCCGCCTCAATGTCGAGATGATCGCAACCGACGTGTTCGAGCCCGCCGCGCTCGCGGCCTCGCTCGAGGCGCTGTCCGGCGACTATGACGGCGTCGCCGTGGTGGCGCTGGACCATCCGAGCGTCCGCGCCGCCATCAATGACCTCGTCGATGCCGGCGCCAAGGTCGTGACGCTGGTCTCGGATGTGCCGTCGTCGCGCCGCCACCATTATGTCGGCATCGACAACATCGCCGCGGGCCGCACCGCCGGCGCGCTGGTCGGACGCTTGGTCGGCCAGAGGTCTGGCAAGGTCGCGATCATCGCGGGCTCGCAGGGCCTGCGCGACCATGCCGAGCGCATCTTCGGCTTCAACCAGGTGATGGCGAGCGAATTCCCAGATCTCAGCGTGCTGCCGGTGCTGGAAGGGCGCGACGAGGACGATCGTTCGGAGCAGCTGCTGGCGCGGCTGCTCGGCAAGCATCCCGACATCGTTGGTCTCTACAACGTCGGCGCCGGCACGCAGGGCGTCGCCAAAGCGCTGAACGGCAAGGCGTTGAACGACAAGGCCTCGGGCGCGGCCGGGCGTGACAAACAGGTGGTGTTCGTCGGGCACGACGTTACCGCGTTGACGCGCCGCTTGCTACTGCAGGGCGTGATGGATGCCGCGATCTCGCAGAACCCCGGACATGAAGCGCGCGCGGCCGTCCGCGTGCTGCTCGCGCTCGCCCGCGGCGAGCCGATCTTGAGTGAACAGGAGAAGATCCGGATCGACATTGTGATGCGGGACAATCTGCCCTAGCGGCAGGTGAACTTGGAAACGGGACCGCCGGCGGGGAAAAGCGACGCAAGATCGCGCTCCCGCGGCAGGCGAAAGGGAGGACGATTTGTATCTCGGGATCGACATCGGCACGTCCGGTGTGAAAGCGGTGCTCGTGAGCGAAGCCGGCGCGGTGACCGCGACGGCGGCGCGCGAGCTTGCGCTGTCGCACCCGGCGCCGTTGTGGTCCGAGCAGGATCCCGACGCCTGGGTCGATTCGGCCGTCGGCGCCGTCGACGATCTCGCCGCGCGCCATCCGCGTGACGTTGCGCAGGTGCGCGGCATTGGGCTGTCGGGTCAGATGCATGGCGCGACGCTGCTTGGCGAGGACGGCCGCCCGCTGCGTCCGGCCATCCTCTGGAACGACGGCCGCTCGCAGGCCGAATGCGCCGCGCTGGAGCGGCGCTGTCCCTCGCTGCACGCGATCGCCGGCAATCTCGCAATGCCCGGCTTCACCGCGCCGAAGCTGCTCTGGGTGGCGCGGCACGAGCCGAAGATCTTCGACCGCGTGGCGAAGGTGCTGCTGCCGAAGGCCTATGTCCGCTATCGCCTCACCGGCGAGATGGTCGAGGACATGTCGGACGCCGCAGGCACGCTGTGGCTCGACGTCGGTCTGCGCCGCTGGTCCGCGCTGCTGCTGCATGCCACCGGGCTCGATCTGCACCACATGCCGCGTCTGGTCGAGGGCAGTGCGGTGAGCGCGGTGCTCGCGCCTGAATACGCGCAGCGCTGGGGCATGGCGAAAAACGTGGTGGTCGCGGGCGGCGCCGGCGACAATGCGGCCAGCGCGATCGGGCTCGGCGCCATCGCGCCCGGCGATGCCTTCCTGTCGCTGGGAACGTCGGGCGTCCTGTTCCGCGTCACTGATCGCTTCGCCCCCGCCCCGGCCTCGGCGGTGCATGCCTTCTGCCACGCGCTGCCCGGCCTCTGGCACCAGATGGGCGTGATGCTGTCGGCCGCAGCCTCGCTCGCCTGGCTTGCCGGCGTGATGGAGACGCCGGCCGCGGCGCTCCTGGCACCGCTCGGCGAGCGCGTCGATGCACCAAGCCCGGTCCAGTTCCTGCCTTATCTCGACGGCGAGCGCACCCCGCACAACGATGCCGCCGCCAGCGGCGCCTTGGTCGGTCTGCGCGGCGCGACCGGGCGTTCAGAGATCGTGCAGGCGGTGCTCGAAGGCGTCGCCTTTGCCGCGCGCGACAATCTGGCGGCGCTGAGCACAGCCAGCGGGCCAATCGGCGAGGTCGATCTCGTCGGCGGCGGCTCGCGCTCGCCGCTATGGGCGCAGATCTGCGCCGACGTGCTCGGCATGCCCGTCCACCGCGTCGAGGAAGGCGAGGTCGGCGCCGCGCTCGGCGCTGCGCGGCTCGGCCGGCTCGCCGCGACCGGCGAGAACCCCGCGAACGTCTGCACGCGCCCGCGGCGGCTCGCAAGCTTCACACCCCGCCCGTCCGTCGCCGCGGCATATGACGAGGCCTATCGGCGATGGCGCGCGCTTTATCCCGCATTGAAGGAGTCTTAAGTGAACGCGCCAGCCAAATTCTTCGATGCAAGTGCACCCGTCGCCTTCGGCGGCAAGGATGCCGAAGGCGCGCCCGCCTTCCGCTGGTACGACAAGGACCGCCTGGTGCATGGCCGCCGGCTCGAGGATCACTTGCGCTTTGCGGTCTGCTATTGGCATTCGTTCTGCTGGCCGGGCGGCGATCCCTTCGGTGGCGAGACCTTCCTGCGGCCTTGGCACCACGGCACCGACGCGATGGCGATGGCCCGCGCCAAGGCCGATGCCGCCTTCGAGCTGTTCCGCCTGCTGGACGTCCCCTTCTTCACCTTCCACGACGTCGATGCGGCGCCGGAGGGCGCTTCGCTCGCCGAGTCCGTCGCCAACCTCAACGCCATCGCCGATCTGTTCGAGCAGAAGATGGCATCGAGCAAGGTTCGCCTGCTCTGGGGCACTGCGAACCTGTTCACGCACCGCCGCTACATGGCGGGCGCCGCGACCAATCCGGATCCCGACATCTTCACCTATGCCGCCGGCCAGGTTCGTGCTGCACTGGAGGTGACGCACCGGCTCGGTGGGCAGAACTACGTGCTGTGGGGCGGACGCGAGGGCTACGAGACGCTGCTCAACACCGATCTCAAGCGCGAGCTCGACCAGCTCGGCCGCTTCGTCTCGCTCGTCGTCGAGCACAAGCACAAAATAGGCTTCAAGGGCCCGCTGCTGATCGAGCCGAAGCCGAAGGAGCCGACCAAGCATCAATATGATTTCGACGTCGCCACCTGCTACGGTTTCCTTGAACGCTACGACCTGCTCAAGGACGTCAAGCTCAACATCGAGCAGAACCACGCCATTCTCGCCGGCCATTCCTTCCATCACGAGGTCGCGCTGGCCGAGGCGCTCGGCGTGTTCGGCTCGCTCGACATCAACCGCGGCGACGATCTGCTCGGCTGGGACACCGACCAGTTCGCGATGAACGTGCCGGAGCTGGCGCTGGTGTTCCACGAGATCCTGAACCGCGGCGGCTTCACCACCGGCGGGCTGAATTTCGATGCCAAGATCCGCCGCCAGTCGATCGACCCCGATGATCTCATCCATGCCCATGTCGGCTCGATGGATGCCTGTGCGCGGGCCTTCCTCGCCGCCGCCGACATGCTCGACGCCGGCACGCTGAGTGCGCCGCTCGCAAAACGCTACGAGGGATGGGCGAGCCCGGAGGGCCGCGCCATTCTCGGCGGCCAGCGTTCGCTTGCCGATCTCGCCGACCGCGCGATGTCTCCCGGCTTCGATCCGCAGCCGCGCTCGGGCCGGCAGGAATATCTGGAATCCCTGGTCAACCGCTATGTCTGAGGAAACGCCGCTGATGACGAAGACTGACGCGACACCGGTGCTCGAGCTCACCGGCATCGGCAAGGAGTTCGGCGCGATCCGCGCGCTGCACGACGTCGACATGCAGGTCTGGCCCGGGGAGGTGGTCGGCCTGATGGGCGACAACGGCGCCGGCAAGTCGACGCTGGTGAAGATCATCGCCGGCAATTTCCGCCCCACGCATGGCGAGATGCGCTTTGCCGGCAGCGCGGTGCATTTCAACCGGCCGGTCGATGCCCGCGCCGTCGGCATCGAGGTCGTCTACCAGGACCTCGCGCTCGCCGACAATCTGACGGCGGCCGCCAACGTCTTTCTCGGCCGCGAGTTGAAGCGCAGGTTCGGACCGATTGCCTTGCTCGACCACAAGGCGATGGCATCGCGCGCGCTGGAGCTATTCGGCGAGCTGCGTTCGGAGACGCGACCCGACGATCTCGTCAGGCAGATGTCGGGCGGCCAGCGCCAGGCGGTCGCCATCGCGCGCACCCGGCTCTCCAATGCGCGGCTGGTGATGATGGACGAGCCGACCGCCGCGATCTCGGTGCGCCAGGTCGAGCAGGTGCTCGGCCTGATCCACCGGCTGAAGGAGCAGGGCGTCGCCGTGATGCTGATCTCGCACCGCATGCCCGACGTGTTCGCCGTATGCGACCGCGTCGTTGTCATGCGGCGCGGCGAGAAGCGCGCCGACAAGTCGATTCACCAGACCTCCCCCGAGGAGGTCACCGCCCTCATCACCGGTGCGAAGGAGGCGGCGTGATGGCCATGCCCTTGGAATCCCCGATCAGCTTCACCAATGTCGGCAAGATCAGGTGGTGGCAGCGCGGCATCTTCGCCTCGCAGACCGGCTACGTCCTGCTCGCGCTGGCGGTGCTGCTGGTGATCATGCATTTCGCCAGCCCCTACTTCTTCACCCAGGGCAACATGCAGAACGTGGCGAAGAACTTTTCCTTCATTGCCATCGCGACGCTCGGCGTCACCTTCGTGATCATCACCGGCGGCATCGACCTGTCGGTGGGATCGATGATGTGCTTTTCCGCCATGATCACCTCGATGGTGATGACCGAGCTGTCGGCGCCTGGCTCGCCGCTGGTGCACATGGCGGCGGACGGCAAGACCGTGCTCGCCAATGTGCCGGGGCTGATCCTGCTCATCTCGATCCTCGCCGGCCTCGGCGCCGCGCTGATTTCAGGCCTCGTCAACGGCTTCTGCATCGCCGTGCTCGGCCTGTCGCCCTTCGTCACCACGCTCGGCATGCTATCGATCGTGCGCGGGCTCGGCTATGTCGTCTCCAACGGACGCGGCAGCTTCCCGGGCGGGCCGGACGCCGACTATTTCTATGCGCTCACGTCCGGTGACGTGCTCGGCGTGCCGGCGCCGTTCATCTATCTCGTGATCCTGGCGCTGACCATGGCCGTGGTGCTGCACCACACCTCGTTCGGCCGCCACGTCTTCGCGCTCGGCGGCAACGAGAAGGCGGCCGAGCTCACCGGCATTCCGGTGGTGCGGGTGAAGATCGAGGTCTACGTGATCTGCGCGCTCGCCGCGGGCCTGCAGGGCATCATCATCTCCGGCTGGCTCGGATCGGCGCCGGCCAACATGGCGATGTCCTACGAGCTCAACGTGATCGCGGCGGCCGTGATCGGCGGTGCCAATCTCGCCGGCGGCATCGGCGGCCCGCTCGGGGCCATCGTCGGCTGCGTGCTGCTGGAGGTGATCCGCAACGGCCTCGTGCTGGCCCAGGTCAGCTCGTACTGGCAGCAGACGCTGGTCGGCGTGATCATCATTCTGGCTGTGCTGGTCGACCGCGTCCGCTCGCGGATGACCTGACATGACGACATCTCGGGAAGGCAAGGAAAACGCCGCCTATCCGCTTCCCGGGGGCTTTCGAGGGGATAGGCACCAACAAGAGTGGAGGAGACAATGAGGAAACTGCTTCTTGCCGGCATCGCGGTTGCGATGATGGCCACGCCGGCATTTGCTGCGAACTACCGCTTCGTCATCGTGCCGAAGGCGATGAACAATCCGTTCTTCGACTTTTCGCGCGACGGCTGCCTGAAGCGCGCCAAGGAGCTCGGCAACATCGAGTGCATCTACAAGGGACCGGTCGAGCATGAGCCGGCGAACCAGGCCCAGATCATCCAGGACTTCATCACGCAGAAGGTCGACGGTCTCGCCATCTCGGTCGCGGACGTCGCGGCGATGACCAAGTCGATCGAGGCGGCGACCGCTGCCGGCATTCCCGTCATCACCTTCGATGCGGACGCGCCGGGCTCCAAGCGCATCGCCTATATCGGCACCAACAACAAGGAGTTCGGCCTGGCCCTCGGCAAGGAATTGCTGAAATTGCGGCCTGACGGCGGCAAATACGCCATGGTCTCCGGCGGTCCCGGCGCCAAGAACCTGGCCGAGCGTGTCGACGGCGTGCGCGAGGCGCTGAAGGGCTCGAAATGGACCGAGGTCGCGGGTTCGCCGAGCTTCTGCAACGACGATCCCGCGCTCGCGGTCCAGCAGATGACGGACATGCGCACCGCAACGCCGGATCTCGCCGCCATCGTTCCGATCGGCGGATGGCCGATGTTCGCGCCCGAAGGCTTCAAGGCCTTCGCCAGCAGGAACAAGAAGGACATCGATTCCGGCAAGTTCACGCTGGTCGTCGCCGATACGCTGAAGATGCAGCTCGAGCTGCTGCGTGACGGCTATGCCAATGCGCTGGTCGGCCAGCGTCCGTTCGAGATGGGCGAGAAGGCGATGGACACGCTGCTCGCCATCAAGAAGGGCGAGAAGGTGCCGGAGATCGTCTACACCGGCCTCGATCTCGTCACCAAGGACAACGTCGCGAAGATGTTGAAGTAGGAGCGCTGCCCAGCCCCGCGCTTCTGCATGCCTCTCCCGCTTGCGGTTTCCGCAAGCGGGAGAGATGATTTGGAATGGACGACGATCGCTGGAAGGCATGGGAATGAAAAGATCGCGGCTCGGGGCGCTCGATGTCACCTCGATCGGCCTCGGTTCAGCCCCGCTCGGCGGATTGTTCTCGCCCGTCAGCGATGCCGATGCGCACGGGACGATCGAACGGGCCTGGTCGCTCGGTGTCCGATTCTTCGACACCGCCCCGCTCTACGGCTTCGGCCTCGCGGAGCGGCGGCTGGGCGCCTTCCTGCGGCAACAGAGGCGCGACTCCTACGCTATCTCGACCAAGGTCGGCCGCCTGCTGCGCGCACCTGATGGCGCTGTCCCGGAGGACGAGCACTACAAGGGCACGCCGCGCGAACGGCCGGTGTTCGATTTCAGCTATGACGGCGTGATGCGGTCGGTGGAGGAGAGCCTGCAGCGCCTCGGCCTCGACCGCGTCGACGTCCTTCTCGTGCATGATCCGGACGATCATTATGACGATGCCGTCAGCGGCGCCTTCCGCGCGCTCCAGCGCCTGCGCGAGGACGGCACGGTGAAGGCGATCGGCGCCGGCATGAACCAGTCCGAGATGCTGGCCCGCTTCGCCGAGGCCGTGCCGGTCGACTGCTTCCTGCTCGCTGGCCGTTACACGCTGCTCGACCAGGGCGCGCTAGATGCGCTGTTTCCGTTGTCCCAGGCCAGCAATATCGGCATCCTGCTCGGCGGCATCTACAACAGCGGCATCCTGGCCAATCCGCGGGCGAGCACGAAATTCAACTATCAGGATGCTGACGCTGCGCTCGTGGCACGCGCGCTGGAGCTCGACGAACTCTGCCGCAGGCACGGCACCGAGCTGAAAGCCGCCGCGCTGCAATTCTGCATGGCCCATCCGGCGGTGACGGTCGCCGTGATGGGCGCGCGCAATGCCGCCGAAGTCGCCGACAACGTCGCGATGTCCGAGAAGGCGGTGCCGCCGGCATTCTGGCAGGAGCTGCGGGCACGAAAGCTGGTCGATGCGCGCTCGCCGCTTCCCGGCGGAGATTAAGGCATGATCGTCGATGCCCACCAGCATTTCTGGGATCCGGCGCGCGCCGATTATCCCTGGATGGAAGCGGACGAGCTGGCGCCGATCCGCCGTGCCTTCGGCCCGGCCGATCTCGTGCCGCTGCTACAGGCGAACGGCATCGACGCCAGCATCCTGGTGCAATGCCGCTCAGCGCTGGAGGAGACCGAGGAGTTCCTGCGTATCGCGGATGCGACGCCCTCGGTGATCGGCGTGGTCGGCTGGGCCGATCTCACCGATGCGGCGCTCGGCGAGATGCTCGACCGGCTGCGCGCTCTGCCTGGTGGCGACAAGCTGGTCGGCATCCGCCACCAGGTCCACGACGAGCTTGATGCGGATTGGCTGCTGCGCGAGGACGTCCAGCGCGGACTCACGGCCGTGTTCGCCCACGATCTCGCTTACGATTTCCTTGTCCGCAGCCGCGAGCTGCCCGCGGCGGTCGCAACCGCGCAGGCCTTTCCGCACGCGCGTTTCGTGCTCGATCACGCCGCCAAGCCGCCGATCGCCGAAGGCGGCAGCGCCGAATGGTCCGAGCGCATCGCGGTGCTGGCTGCCTGCGGCAATGTCTGGTGCAAGATCTCGGGATTGGCGACCGAGGCGGTCTGGAACGATTGGAATGCGGAACGGCTGTTTCCGTTCGTGGAGCACGCCGCGAAATGTTTCGGCGAGGACAGGCTGATCTTCGGATCGGACTGGCCCGTATGCCTGCTCGCGGGAAGCTACGGCGAGATCACGACCGCGCTGGAGGCCTGCTTGGCGCGGCTCGGCCCGCGTGTGCGCGACAAGGCTTTCGGTGTGAATGCAGCGCAGGCGTATCGGCTGGTATCGCGCGTCGGCGCCTGAGCGCGCGCCTCGTCCTTCGAGACGGCGCTGACGCGCCTCCTCAGGATGAGGCTAAGCGGCATCCGTCTCCCTTGAAGCGACCGCCGCGCACTCCGCTCCTCATCCTGAGGAGCCCGCCTGAGGCGGGCGTCTCGAAGGATGGCCGCATTCGCCGCGCCTACTCCGACATCGGCTTGTCGGAGATGTCCCAGTCTTTCCCGGTGAAGGTGGAGATGAACAGCGTCTTCATCGGCGTGTAGTCCTCGGGCGTGTAGCTGTAGGTGACGCCGTCGAGGAAATAGGGCGAGTGGAAACCTTGGAGGTTCGATGCCTGCTTCAGCACGTTGGCGCGGGTCAGCTCATTGCCGCAGCGGCGCAGGATCTCGGCCATGGTGGCGGCCTGCCCGTAGCCGGCGAAAGCGATGGTGTTGTCGGGGTCGATCGCCGGCGTGTACTTCTTGCGCAGCTCCTCGAACGCCATCACGTCCGGGTCCTTCTCCCATTTCGGCAGGCCGACCTCCTTGTTGTAGCGGATCGCGACGATGCCGGTAGCGTTATCGAGGCCCGCGGCATTGAGGATCGAACGACCGGTGGAGCCGGCGGACAGGAGGTGCAGAGGCTTCCAGCCGAGCTCGGCCACTTTCCGGATCGACTGCGACGAGGCCTTGCCGGTCGAGATGTTGTAGAAGACGTCGGCTCCGGACTTGGAGAGATTGATGAGCTGGGAATCGACGGTCGGCTCGGTGAGATCATAGGTCTGCTCCATGATCACTTGCGCGGTGCCGCCGGCGTCAGTCAGCACCTTCTTGAAGGGACCGAGGAAGTCGCGGCCGAAGTCGTCGTTCTGGTAGAGGATGCCGATCTTCGCGTTCGGCTTCACGCTGACGACGTGGCGCGCGAGGATGCGCGCCTCGGTCGGATAGAGCGGCAGGCCCGCCATCGTCCACTTGAACTCTTTCGGATTATTCCACTTCGACGCGCCGGTGTTGAGCAACAGCTGCGGCACGCCCTTGGAGTTCAGGTATTTGTGCACGGCGGTCTGCGGCGCGGTGCCGAGCGAGCCGTACAACGCGAGCACTTCTTCCTGCTCGACCAGGCGGCGCGTGGCCTCGACGCATTTCGGCGCGCTGTAGGCATCGTCCATGGTGAGGAACTTGACCTTGCGCCCGTTGATGCCGCCCTTCTCGTTCAGCATCTGGAAATAGGCTTCGCCGACGCGGCCGAGCACGCCGTAGAGCGAGCCGGGGCCGGAATGCGGCACGGTCTGACCGATCTTGATCTCGGTGTCGCTGGCGCCCGCATCGTATTTCTTCTCCGCGGCCCAGACGTAGGGCGCGGGCAATGCCGATGCGGCGATGGTGGCGAGTGTGCCGGCGCTGAAATCGCGCCGCGATGGATTCTTGGTCATTGTTGTTTTCTCCCTGATGCGCGCATTGTGCTGACATCGCAGCTCGGCTCGCAAGTGGGAAGTCGCAGCTTTGCGACGCAATGACGCTCAAATCGTCAGGCGTTAGCGTCTAGACTCAAGTTTTCTCGGCGACCACGACAAGGCCGCGCACGGGCTCGTTGTTCTCGTTGCGCGGCGAGGCCGGGTCCAGCGTCAGCAGCTTCAACCCCGCCTTCGCGATGGCGCCGCGCACATATTCCGCGGAATGGGCATAACGCAGGCCGTCGCCGAGCACGATGCCGTCGCCCGCATGCGTCTCCAGCGTGAAGGCGAGCACGCCGCCTGAGACGAGCACGCGCCTTACTTCGCTCAGCACCGGTGCGAGCTCGGAGAGATAGACGAACGCATCCGCGGCCACGACGAGATTCGCGCTCGCGTCGGCCTTGCCGCGCAGGCCCTCGATCATGTCGGCGACTTCGAGCTCGGCATAGAGATTCGTCGCCCGCGCCTCCTTGATCATGCCGGGCGACAAATCGATGCCGGTGAAATGGTCGACCTGCTTGGCGAAGGCAGCGGCCGCGAGCCCGGTGCCGCAGCCGAGATCGATGGTGCGCTTGAAGTAGGCGGGCTTCTTGGCCGCGACGCGCGCCGCCAGCACCGCCTTGAAGATCAGCGTGGGGGCGCGATAGCCGAGATCGTTGATCAGGGCGTGCTCGAAGCGCGGCGCGTATTGATCGAACAGCGCCTGCACGTAGGCCTTGGGCATCTCCGTCATTTCGGTATCGCCGAGCCGCATCAGGTGCAGGCCGGCGCCGTGCTGATCCCCGGGGTCGCATCGACGCGCTTCACGAAAGGCCGCGATGGCCTTGTCGCGCTGGCCGAGCTGCTGACGGATCTCGCCGAGCGTGAACCAAGCCGAGGTGAAGTTGGGCGCGAGCTCGATCGCCTGCTCCAGGAGGTCCGCAGCCGCCGGCAGGTCGCCCTTGAGCTGGAGATCGCGCGCGAACTCGAAACGGCGGTCGGCCATGAGATCGCCGGAGGTCAGGAACAGGCGGAGCGGCATTGAGGAACCAGGAAACGAAATGGGTAAGTGACTCGAAGATGTAATGGTTCGACTTATATAACAGGCATGCGTCCGCAAGACATCCTGCTGCCAAATGCTGCCGGCCTGTGCTGCAAGCCCGGCGGCTTCCATATCGACCCCGTCCGCCCCGTGGAGCGGGCCGTGATCACCCACGGCCATTCCGACCATGCCCGTGCCGGCCATGGCGCGGTGCTGGCGACGCAGGAAACGCTGGACATGATGCGGCTGCGTTACGGCGAGAATTTCGCCGGCTCGACTCAGGCGATCCGCTATGGCGAGGAAATCCGGCTCGGCGACGTCAAGGTCAAGTTTCACCCGGCCGGCCACGTGCTGGGATCGGCGCAGGTCGCCGTCTCGTGCAAGGACACCTGCATCGTCGCCTCCGGCGACTACAAGGACGCGCCGGACCCGACCTGCACGCCGTTCGAGCTGGTGCCATGCGATGTCTTCATCACCGAGGCGACGTTCGGCCTGCCGGTCTTCAGGCATGGCGATGCGAGCGACGAGGTCAAGAAGCTGCTGGCTTCCGTCGCGCTGTTTCCGGAGCGCGCGCATCTCGTCGGCGCCTATTCGCTCGGAAAGGCGCAGCGCGTGATCAAGCTGCTGCGTCAGACCGGCTATGATGCGCCGATCTACCTGCATGGCGCGATGGAGACGATCACGCATTATTATCAGAGCCGCGGGATCGACCTCGGCGAGCTCAAACCAGTGAAGGGCATGAAGAAGGCGGCGCTCGCCGGCACCATCACGCTGGCGCCGCCCTCGGCCACCTCCGATCTCTGGACGCGGCGCTTTCCCGATCCGGTCACCGCCTTCGCCTCGGGCTGGATGCGCGTGCGCGCCCGGGCGCGGCAGCGCGGCGTCGAGCTGCCGCTGGTGATCTCCGACCACGCCGATTGGGACGGCCTCACCGCGACCATCGCGTCGACCGGCGCCGGAGAGATCTGGGTCACCCACGGCCAGGAAGATGCGCTGGTGCATTGGTGCCGGAGCAAAGGCCTGAAGGCACGGCCGCTCGATCTCGTCGGCTATGGCGACGAGGAGGAGAGCGAGACGCCGATTCAAGGCGAGGCCGAAGCATGAACCGCTTCGCCGAGCTGCTCGACCGCATCGCCTATGAGCCCGGCCGCAACAACAAGCTGCGGCTGATCACCGGTTATTTCCGCGAGGTCGGCGATCCCGACCGCGGCTATGCACTGGCTGCGCTGACCGGCGCACTCAGCTTCAAGCACGCCAAGCCCGCGCTGATCCGCGATCTCATCGCGGCACGCACCGATGAGGTGCTGTTCGGGCTGAGCTACGATTATGTCGGCGATCTCTCCGAGACGGTGGCGCTGATGTGGCCGAAGGCCGCGCTCGCCGCCCACAACAACCCGCCGCCACCGAGCCTCACCGAAGTCGTCACCACGCTGCGCACGCTCGGCAAGACCGAACTGCCCAGGCAGCTGGAGCGCTGGCTCGACGAACTCGACGAGACCGGCCGCTGGGCGCTGCTGAAGCTCGTCACCGGGGCCCTTCGGATCGGCATCTCCGCGCGCCTTGCCAAGACTGCGGCCGCCGCGCTCGGCGACAAGGACCCGCACGAGATCGAGCTGATCTGGCCGGGGCTCGTCCCGCCCTATCTCGACCTGTTCGCCTGGCTGGAGGGCCGCGGCGACAAGCCCGTCAACCGCGATCCCGCGCCGTTCCGCCCGGTGATGCTGGCGCATGCGATCGAGGATGCGGATTTCGCCGCGCTCGATGCCGCCGATTACATCGCCGAATGGAAATGGGACGGCATCCGGGTGCAGGCGGTGGCCGGGCGCGACGAGCGCGGCCATATCACCGCGCGGCTCTATTCGCGCACGGGCGAGGACATCACCGGAAGCTTTCCGGATCTCGTGCCGTCGCTGCGCCTGCCGGGCGCGATCGACGGCGAGCTCTTGATCCTGCGCGAGGGCCGGGTGCAGAGCTTCAACGTGTTGCAGCAGCGCCTCAACCGCAAGGTCGTCTCGCCGAAGCTGATCAAGGAGTTTCCGATTCACCTGCGCGCCTACGATCTGCTCGGCGACGACGAGAACGATCTGCGCGAGCTGCCTTTTGCCGAGCGGCGCGAGCGGCTGGAGCGATTCATCGCAAAGCTCGACGATCCCCGCATCGATCTCTCGCCCACCGTGCCCTTCGATAGCTGGGAAGCACTCACCGCCGCACGCGCGGATCCCGCGAGCGCCGGCGCCGGCGAGGACGCGGACGCCGTCGAAGGCGTCATGCTGAAGCGGCGCGATGCGCCTTATTTGCCGGGGCGGCCGAAGGGGCAATGGTGGAAGTGGAAGCGCGACCCGCACATCATCGACGCCGTGCTGATGTATGCGCAGCGCGGCCACGGCAAGCGTTCGTCCTACTACTCCGACTACACCTTCGGCGTCTGGACCGAGACCGAGAACGGCGAGGAGCTGGTGCCGGTCGGAAAAGCCTATTTCGGCTTCACCGACGAGGAGCTCTTGCAGATCGACCGCTTCGTCCGCCGCAACACCACGGAAAAATTCGGCCCCGTGCGTCATGTCGTGCATGAAGCGGACAAGGGGCTGGTGCTGGAGGTCGCCTTCGAGGGATTGCAGCGCTCGCCCCGGCACAAATCCGGCGTGGCCATGCGTTTCCCCCGCATCAGCCGCCTGCGCTGGGACAAGCCGCCGCGCGAGGCCGACCGGCTGGGGACGCTGGAGAAGATGCTGAAGGAAGAGGCGGCGGAGATCGAGGTGTGAGGCGCGCGCTGAGCCGAATTTTGGCGGCGCCTGAGCGCGCGCCTCGTCCTTCGAGACGACCGCTTCGCGGTCTCCTCAGGATGAGGCTAATCGGCGTCGGTGCACGTTATAGCTGCTGCCGCGCACTCCGTCCTCATCCTGAGGAGCCCGCGAAGCGGGCGTCTCGAAGGATGGCCGCAGGCAAACACTCTCAATAGCGTCGCGGGAGAGGTGACCGACCGTCCGAATTAAACTCCCGTAATCCGATTGACGGCCCCTTGCGGGTTCCCCATGTCCCCCGCCGTGCCCTATAATGGGTTCGAATCCGCTTCAGGAGTTTGCGATGGTCCAAGACGTCAGAGATTTGCCGGCCGGCCGCAGCGACGGCCTGCACCGCTTTCTCGGCGGCTCGCCGCTGGCGGTCGCGTTCCGCCTGGCGCTGCTCTCGATCCTGGTCGGCGTCGTGCTGGCGACGATCGGCTTCGACCCCTGGAACATCATCCACAGCATCCGCCTCCTGTTCCAGCGGCTGTGGGACCTCGGCTTCGACGCGGTGAACTGGCTGTGGCGCTACTTCCTGCTCGGTGCGGTTATCGTGATTCCGATCTGGCTGCTGTCGCGCGTGTTCGGCGCGCCACGCGGCAGGTAAGGATCGGATTGAGGGAGTGCGCAGCCGATGCAATTGCGGTTCGTCGGCTGCGGTGATGCCTTCGGTTCCGGCGGCAGGCTCAACACCTGCTTCCACGTCTCGGGGCGCAAAGCGAACTTCCTGATCGATTGCGGTGCGTCGGCTTTGCCGGCGCTGAAGCGGCTCGAGATCGATCGGGGCGACATCGAGCTGATCCTGATCACGCATTTCCATGGCGACCATTTTGCCGGCCTGCCGTTCTTCCTGCTCGACGCGCAATTCTCGCGGCGAATGCGGCCGCTGACGATCGCGGGCCCGCAAGGCATCGAGAGGCGGCTGCGCGAGGTGATGGAGGCGCTGTTCGAGCATTCCTCGAACACCAAGCCGCACTTCGGGCTGAACGTGGTCGAGCTCGCGCCCGGACAAAGCCGAGACTTCGCCGCGGTGAATGTGACGCCCTATCCGGTCGTGCACGGCGAATCGGGCGGACCGTTCCTAGCCTATCGCGTCGCGGCCGAGGGCCGCACGCTCGCCTACACCGCCGATACCGAATGGACGGAGACGCTCATTCCGCTGGCGCATGGCGCGGACCTTTTCATCGCCGAAGCCTATATGTACGAGAAGGTGGTCAAGAATCACCTCAGCCTGAAGACCTTGGAACAGCATCTGCCCGACATCGGCGCCAAGCGGCTCGTCCTCACCCATATGAGCGACGACATGCTCTCGCGCCTGGGCGAGGTCGAGCACCTCGCCGCCGAAGACGGCATGGTGCTCGTGTTCTGAAACATGCACGCGCCCGTCCATCACCGCGTCGGTAGCCGGCAGGTCTTCGCCATCGCAGGTCCTGCGATGATCGCGAACCTCACGACGCCGCTGATCGGCGTGGTCTCGACCACCGCGATCGGACGGCTCGACGATGCCGCGCTGCTCGGCGGCGTCGCGATGGCTTCCGTCATCTTCGACTGCCTGTTCTGGCTGTTCGGCTTCCTGCGCATGAGCACACTCGCCTTCACCGCGCAGGCGCTCGGCGCGGGCGAGACGCGCGAGCAGACCGTGATCCTGGTGCGCGGCTTCATCGTCGCCGGCCTGATCGGTGCGGCGCTGATCGTGCTGCAGCTGCCGCTGGCAGGCCTGCTGTTCGACCTGATGGGCGGCAGCGATGGCGTGACGCACGCCGCGAAGACCTATTTCATGATCCGGATCTGGTCCTCGCCCTTCGCCTTCGCCAATTACGTCATCCTCGGCTGGCTGGTGGGGCAGGCCCGCGCCAATCCGGCCCTTGCGCTCCAGGTCGTCATCAACCTCGTCAACATGGTCGCGACGATCCTGCTGGTGCTGGTCTACGACACCGGCATTGCCGGCGCGGCGATCGCCGCGCTTCTGTCCGAGACGATCGGCTTCATGCTCGGCGTGATCGTGTGCAGGCGCCATGCGGTCGGCGGTTTTGCCGTGCCTCGCGCGATGCTGTTCGATCGCGCCAAGCTGATGCGGCTCCTGGCTGTCAACACCGACATCCTGATCCGCACCGCGGCGCTGATCGCCGTGTTCCTGTTCTTCACCGCCAAGGGCGCGCGGGCCGGCGACGTCACGCTGGCGGCGAACTCCGTGCTCAACAATTTCCTCCTGGTCAGCGCCTTCTTCCTCGACGGCCTTGCCAACGCGGCCCAGCAGCTCTGCGGCCGCGCCTTTGGCGGACGCGACGCCAAGGGATTTGCGGATTCGACCAGGCTGGTGCTGCTCTGGGGGCTCGGCTTCGCAATCGTCGTCGCCGTGCTGTTCGCAGCGTTCGGCCCTGACATCATCAACGTCATGACGGCGAGCGAGGACGTCCGCCGCGCCGCGCGCGAGTTCCTGCCCTTCATCGTGCTGGCGCCGGTCCCCGGCGTGTTCGCCTTCGGTTTCGACGGCATCTATGTCGGCGCGACCTGGGCGCGGGAGATGCGCAATCTGATGCTGCTCTCGCTCGCGATCTTCTTCGCCGCCTGGCTGGCGCTGCAATCGTTCGGCAATGCCGGCCTGTGGAGTGCGCTGATCGCGTTCTACGTCGCGCGCGGCGGCTTGCAGGGCGCGAGGTATCCGGCGCTGTACCGGGCGACGTTCGTGAAGCCGTAGCTCTCGTGTCCCGGACGCGCGAAGCGCGAGCCGGGACCCAGGATGCGGCAGCATAGGCCCCGGCTCTGCAGCGCACCGCTGCAGAAGCGCTGCCATAGCGCGTCGAAGACGCGCGTAAACGCGCTTATGGCGTCCGGGGCACGAGACAGTGCTACATCCCCGGCCAGTCTTCCGCCGTGAGCGTCGCCGCATCGGCACCGACGATCTCCGACAGCGAATCCCGCCCCGTCCGCAGCAATGTCGACGTCAGGTCGCGCTTGATCTCGTCGACAAGGCCGAGGCCCTTGTAGACCAGCGACGAATAGAGCTGGATCAAACTGGCGCCGGCGCGGATCTTGGTCAGCGCGGCGCCGCCCGAATCCACGCCGCCGGCGCCGATCAGCGGGAATGCGCCCTCGACGCGCACATAGGTTTCCGCGACCATGCGCGTCGACAGACGGAACAGCGGCCGGCCGGACAGGCCGCCTTGCTCCTTCGCCCGCGTCTCTTCACGCAACGTGCTCGGCCGCGCGACCGTGGTGTTCGACACGATCATGCCGTCGACCCGGCGCGAGCGCGCGACCTGCACGACGTCGTCGAGCTGGGCGAGGCTCAAATCCGGCGCGATCTTGAGCAGCACCGGCGTGTCGCCGGCCTTCTGCCTGACACGCTCGCGGGCCTCGATCACGCGCGCGAGCAGATCGTCGAGCAGCGCGCCTTCCTGAAGGTTGCGCAGGCCCGGCGTGTTCGGCGAGGAGACGTTGACGGTGAAATAGCTCGCCACCGGCGCGAAGGTCTCGATCAGCTTGACGTAGTCGCCGACGCGGTCCGGCGAATCCTTGTTGGCGCCGACATTGACGCCGACGATGCCGCCGTGCTGCGCCCGCGCGGCAAGCCGGCGCAGAGCCGCCTCCGCGCCGTCGTTGTTGAAGCCCATGCGGTTGATGATCGCCTCGTCGCGCTCGAGACGGAAGAGCCGCGGCCGCGGATTGCCGGCTTGCGGCTTCGGCGTCACGGAGCCGATCTCGACGAAACCGAAGCCGAGCCGCAGCAGCGCGTCCGGCACCTCGGCGCTCTTGTCGAAGCCCGCGGCCATGCCGATCGGATTGGGAAAGTTCAGCCCGAAGGCGCGCACCGCGAGCTTGGGATCATCGGCACGCGGCTTGACCGGCGGCAGGAAGCGCAGGCCCTGGATCGCGAGGCGATGCGCGTCCTCGGGATCGAGCCAGCGCAGCACCGGCAGCGAAAAGGCGTCGAACGCGCGGATCACGGCAACAGCTCCGGAACATCGTGACCGCCGTCGGAGCGCGTGTTGAGGTTTATCACCGCGATCACCGCGCCGAGATCGAGCTCGCCATAGAGATGCGGGAAGAGCTCGTCATTGCGCGAGCGTTCCCAGCGCAGCTCGCTGCCGAGCGCGTCGCCGTCGACCTCGACCAGGAACAGCGCGCGCTGCCCGAAATAGTGCTTGCGCAGGGTCTCGGGAACCTGGGCCGCGGTCGAGAAATGGATGAACCCGTCGCGCGCGTCATCTGCGCTGCCCCGGTAGACACCCTGCCGTTCCGCCTCGCGCCAGGCCGAGGCCGGACAGATTTTGTAGATCTTGACCACCGCTACCGCAGCCTTGTTTGTTCTTTGAGTCTCTTGGGTTTTTTCGCTTTTCGCGGGTCCTCGAAACTCGGGCGCGACCGTAAAGGCCGCCCCTTCCGAACTCAAGGCTTAGTGCCTTTTCCGCGCCGATGAAATCGGCACGGGGCTCCAGATTCCCGTTTTGCGCGCTTTCCTGACGCGAACGGCTACCCGTTTCGTTTGCGAACGCCGCCTCGGTCGCCTCTTGCGCGAAAAACGGAAAACCGGTTGATTTGAGGACAGTTTTCCTGAGTTGCGACGGGCTGGACCTTCCATGGTCAGACAGGCCAAAGCGCAGAGGATGCTGACTCACGACCAGATCTGGGCCGCGCTGGACCGGCTGGCGGCGCGCGCCGGATTGTCGCCGTCCGGCCTTGCCAAGCGTGCCGGGCTCGACCCCACGACGTTCAACAGGTCCAAGCGGGTCACCGCCGACGGCCGCGAGCGCTGGCCCTCGACCGAATCGATCGCAAAAGCGCTGGCCGCGGCCCACGCCTCGATCGACAGCTTTGCGAAGCTGATTGATGACGACGGTGGAAGCGGCCGCGGCTCGGTGCCGCTGCTCGGCTTTGCACAGGCCGGAATGAGCGGCGCCTTCGATGAGGCCGGTCTTCCAACCGGCGGGGGCTGGACCGAGATCGCGCTTCCGATCGGAGAGGACGGTCAAGTCTTTGCGCTGGAGATTTCCGGCGCTGCGCTGCTGCCTGCCTACCGCGACGGTGACATCATCCTGGTCTCGCCTGCGGCGCCGATCCGCAAGGGTGATCGCGTGGTGGTCAAGATCAAGACGGACGAGATCACGATTGCGACCCTGAAGCGCCGCACGGCAAAGACCCTGGACTTGGCGCCCCTCGATGCGTCACAGGCGGCGCGAACGGTGGCGGCGAGCGATGTCGCCTGGGTTGCGCGGATCCTCTGGGCGAGCCAGTGATGGCGCCGCTCACGCACTCCTTGCCAGTGCGCCGTCGATCATGTTGACCGCGTTCTGCACGCCGTAGACCGCGACGAAGGAGCCGAAGCGCGGGCCCTTCTCCTGGCCGAGCAGCACCTGGTAGAGCATGTTGAACCAGTCCAGCGTCACGCCGGGGCGGCCGTCCTTGCCCTTCTTGACCTGATCGAGGAACGGCTCGCGGCGGCCGATCTCGTAGACGACGTTCTGGATGTCCTCGGCCGAGGCATCCTGCGCCAGCTGCGACAGCGCATCGCGCAAATCCTGCAGCGCGGCGCGCTCGCTGTCCGTGGGTACGCGGAACTGCTTCGTCGGCGCGACGAAGTCGCGATAATAGTTGATGGCGTAACCGACCATCGCATCCAGCTTCGGATGCGTCTGCGGGCTCACGCCAGGGCGGTAGCGGCCGATGAAGCCCCAGAGCGTCTCGGCGTTCTCCGCGTTCGACGACGACACCAGCGTCAGGAGCAGCTGGAAGGTGACGGGCATGTCGCCCGTCGGCGGCTTGCCGTTGTGGATGTGCCAGACCGGATTGCCGAGCTGCTGCTTGCCGTCCTGCTTCGGAAAGCCGTCGAGGAATTGCTGGTAGTCGTCGACGTTACGCGGGATGACGTCGAAATACAGCCGCTTGGCCGCCTTCGGCTCGCGATACATGAACAGCGACAGCGATTCCGGCGAGGCGTAGCGCAGCCATTCGTCGATGGTGAGGCCGTTGCCCTTTGACTTCGAGATCTTCTGGCCCTTCTCGTCGAGGAAGAGCTCGTAGTTGAAACCTTCGGGCGGCGTGCTGCCGAGCGCTCTGGCGATCGCGCCGGACAGCTTCACGGAATCGATCAGATCCTTGCCGGCCATCTCGTAGTCGACGCCGAGCGCGACCCAGCGCATCGCCCAGTCGGCCTTCCACTGGCACTTGACGTTGCCGCCGGTGACGGGCGTTTCAACTTCCTGGTTGGTGTCGGGATCGACATAGGTCACCGTGCCGGCCGCGACGTCGCGGCGGATCATCGGCACCTGCAGCACGACGCCCGTGGTCTTGCTAATGGGCAGGAACGGCGAATAGGTCGCGCGGCGATCCGGGCCCAGCGTCGGCAGGATGATCGCCATGATCTCATCGTAGGCGGCGAGCATCTTCAGCAGCGTCGCATCGAACCGGCCCGACGTGTAATAGTCGGTCGAGCTCGCGAACTCGTAGTCGAAGCCGAAATGATCCAGAAACGCGCGCAAGCGCGCGTTATTGTGCGCGCCGAACGACGGATATTCGTTCGAAAACGGATCCGGCACCCGCGTCAGCGGCTTGCCGATATGAGCGGCCAGCATCTCCTTGTTCGGAACGTTGTCGGGCACCTTCCGGAAGCCGTCCATGTCGTCGGAGAATGCCAACAGGCGCGTCTTGACCTTGTCCTCGGTGAGCACGCGGAAGGCGTGGCGCACCATCGAGGTGCGCGCCACCTCGCCGAACGTGCCGATATGCGGCAGGCCGGACGGACCATAGCCGGTCTCGAAAAGCACCTCGTCCTTCGGGCTTTTTTTCAGCCGCGCGACAATGGCCTTCGCCTGCTCGAACGGCCAGGCGTTGGATTGTTCGGCGAGCGCACGCAACTCGCTCGGGTTTGCGGCTAGATCAATAACGGACATCAGGGGCCTCCGGGCCGCGGAAAATAGCGATTTCCCGGCAGAATGCAAAAGCTGCGAGCTAATACCCCCAGCCGTCTCCCGGTTGCGGTTGAGGGCTATCGGATAGCGTGCGCAGAATGCAGCGGCATCGGCAGTGGGCTCCCTCCCCCGCTTGCGGGGGAGGGTTGGGGAGAGGGTGTCTCCGCGCTGGGACTATTGGGATCAACTGAAGATGTCCCTGCGTGGCGAGAGCCCTCACCCGCCGCGCTCTGCGAGCGCGTCGGCCTCTCCCGCAAGCGGGAGAGGCGAAGCAAGCCCGCAGACAGTCCTCGTGGAATCCATATGCGAGAGCCCAGCCGCGCGGGACGATGCATCGCATCGGCCGGCAGGTGGATTGAATGCGATGCGGCTCAATGCGCTGCTGAGGCCGAGCGCTTGGTCGCCACTTGCTTCGGGGCCGGCTTCGCGCTGGCCTGCGGTGCGCTGTCCCAGCCGCCGTTCGGGGCCGCCACGTTGACGGCATCGTCGGGCTGCGGCTCGGCGTTGAAGGTCTGGATCGCAAGCTTGGCGGCCGCGAGCGATTGCGGGTCGAGGCGCTTGGCGACGTCGTCGCGCTTGCCGGCGGCATCCGCATCGCCCTGGGCAGCTGCCAGGTTGAACCATTTGTAGGATTCGGCGAGGTTCTGCTCGACGCCGATGCCGCGGGCATAGAGGATGCCGAGGTTGAACTGGCTGTCGGCGACGCCGCGATCGGCCGCTTTCCGGAACCACTGCGCCGCGCTCTTGTAATTGGCGCCGCGACCGCCGCCGTCGGCATCGAGCACGGCGAGATTGTGCATCGCCTTGGCGTTGCCGCGCTCGGCGGCCTGGGTGTAGTAGCGGCGCGCGATGTCGGCGTCCTTCTTCACCCCTAGGCCCTTTTCGTAGAGCGTGCCGAGGCGGAAGATTGCGGGGACGACCCCGGCCTGCGCGGCGCGGTCGTACCACTTCGCCGCTTCGTCGTAATTCGTGGCGACGCCCTTGCCTTCGGCAAAGCGCACGCCGATCTCGTAGGCCGCCGTCGCATCGCCCTTCATCGCGGCGCTGCGCAAGACCGGGCCGCCGATGCCGTCAGGCAGCTTCTCGCTCGGCGGCACCTGTACGACGCCGAGCCTGGCGCGGCTGGTGCCCGACAGCGCGCCGGTGACGTCGCTGGAGGCCGGCGGCACCGCCGCGGCAGGCGCTTGCGGGATTTCGACCGAAGCCGAGCCGCCGGACCCGGGAATGGGCGCCGGTGCGGCATTGTTCTGCGACTGTCGTCCGATCGGTGTCGGCGACGTCATCGACGGGGTGATCTGCTCGGGCGCGGCTGGCTTGGTCTCGACCGGCGGCGGCGCCGGCTGCGGTGCCGGCTCGCTCGGGATGTTTTGCATCGCCTGCGGCGTCGGTGACGTGCTGCCGCCTTCGAGCAGGTTCATCGCCATCTTGAAGGTGCCAAGCACGATCACGACCACGCTCGCGCCCACCAGCAGCGAGCGGATCTTGGAGGTGATGGTCGAGCCGCCTTCCTGGCCCTTCTCCTTGGCGCGGGCGATCGCGCCCTTGGCGCCGCGGGCCGGCTTCTCGGGCGGCTGTGCGGCGGCAGCTTGCGCCGCGCGGCGCGCGGCCGCGATGAAGCTCGACGACGACACCGACTCCTTCGGCGCGGCGGCAATTCCGCTGATCGCGCTTTCGGAGGCGGCGATGCGTTCCGACGGCGTGGCGACGCGCCCGCCCGGCCGTGTGCCCGGCTCGAGCGGGTGATCCGGCGGCAGTTCCGGCGCGAGTGCAGCGCGCGCCGTGTGCGGCTCCAGGATCTCACTGATCGCGCGCGACGGAACCGGCGGAGCCGCCGGCACGGGCGGCGGCGCGGTGGGGGTGGCGGCGTGGAACTCGCGCGGTGCGGCGACGAAGGCAGCCGGGGGCGCCTGCGCGGCAGCTGGATTGGGCAGCTCGGGCTTCGGATCGTATTTCGGCGGCTGTGCTGGCGGTTGCGGCCGCGGCTCGCGTGCCATCGGCGCCGGCTCCATCGCCGCCGCCATCGGCATCGACATCGGCTGTGGGGCGGGGGAAGGCGGCGCGGTGCGCACCGCGCGCAGATCGCCCTCGATCATCGAGAGGCGATCGACGACGTGACCGAGCGCGCTGTGGACGGCCTCGAGCGAGTCCTGGGTGTGCCGGTTGGTCTCGGCCTGACTGAAGCGGATGTCGGAGAGCTCGCGCTTGACGAGATCGACCATGCCGGAATCGGGCGGCGGCGCGGCGTTGCGGCTCTCGGCGAGGGCCGCATAGGTCGCCTGCTGCCGTTCCAGGTGCCTGAGGATGTCGTGCAGCCCGTCCTCGACGCGGCTCAAATTGCCGTTACGCGGATCGGCGGCGGCCTCGATCCGCTCCAGGAGATAGGAAACACGCTGCTCGAGATGGGCGAAGGTCGAGGCGGAATCGTTGCCGACCTGCATGCGATCGAAACGGTCCGACAGCGCGCGGATCGCAGCTTCGAGATGCTCGGTGCTCTCGGACGGCTGCGGCCGCTCGCGCGTTTCCAGCGCCGCCGTGAGCGCCGCGATGCGCTGCTCCAGCACGGCAAAGCTGTCGCTGGGACCGGAGGCGCGGGTGATCTGGTCGACCTTGGACGACAGCAGCTGCACGTCTTCGGATAGCCGTGCCAGCGCCTCGTTGGATGCGACGTTGGAGACGATGGCGCGCAGCGCCGAGATCGCGCCTTCGAGCTGCTGCACGGTCGAGGGATCGTCATTGGCGCGCAGGATCAGGTCGAGCTTGGCGCCGAGATTGCGGATCGCCTCGTCGTAGCCGGTGAGCTGCTCGGCCGGCGTCAGCGTGCGCAACACCTGCTTGATGTCGGACAGTGCGCGCTCGATGCCGGCAAGAACCTGCCCGTCAGTGCCGTTGGAGCGGGTCTCGTCGATCCGGCGGTGCAGCGAGCGGATCTCGTTCTCGATCGATTCGATCGCGCGCCGCGGCATCGCCTCGGTGATGGCGGCGCGGATTTCGGCCAGCTCGCTGCGGAAGGCGTTGATGGCCTGCTCGGTATTGTCAGGCCGCTGCAGCGATTCGATCTGGCTCGTGATCTTGAGCAGATGGCGCTCGAGCGAGGAAAAATCCGGCCCCGGCTGCGGTGGCGGCGGCGCCATCGGCGGCGCGTATGGAGCCGTTGGCGCAAGCGGCGGCGCGGCACGCGGCGGCATCTGCCGCGGCGCAAAGCCGTCGAGCTCGCTCTGGCGCGCGGTGATCTCGGCGACCGCGACGTCGAACGAAGCCGGGCTCAGGGGTGGTGAGCCGCGATAGACTTGCGCGGCGGCGCGCTCGACGGCGTCGGCCTGGCGCTGGCGCGTCTCGGCCGGGGTGGGGCGAGGGGCCTGCGGTTGCGGCGCTTGCCGCTGTGGACGGGAGATCTGCGACAGGCGCGCGTCGAGCCGCGAGATCGCATCGTTGAGCTGGCGCGCGACGCCCTGCTCGCGCGAGACGTCTGGTCTTGAGGAGTCTTGTCTTGAGGCGTCTTGTCTTGAGGAGTCTTGGCGCGGCGCGGGTTTTGAGATCCGCTCGATCTGCTGGGCGATCGCGTCGAGCCGCCGGTGGATGTCGGCGACTTCGCGGCTCTCCTGGCTCGGTCCTTGGCTCGGCACGTGCTGCGGACGCTGATCGTAAGGTCCGCGGAAGTTGGGCGGGGCAGTTTCGCCGAGCGTGGAGTTCAGCCAGTCGTTGAGCGACATGCCGGCACGGCGCGCAGCAGCCTCGGCCCGCTCCCGGACGGATGGATCGATGCCGTCGACACTCCACGATACGCGCGAATTCATGACTCTGTCCGGTTCCGACTTCGGCACCCCACCCCGGCGCCTCCAGCTTCCCCACGCGTGCCGGTTGCAAAGACAATCGAATTTGGCGCGGGTCGTCTGCCTCGAAAACCGACTTTTTCCTGTTACGGTAAATAACGAGTTAAGGAATGCGGCGTGGCTGTCTTAAAGTTGGGCGGCGGGAACCGGGGGGCGGTGTTGTGTCGCTCATCCGGTCCCGAAACAAACCGGTGTCATGCCCCGCGAAGGCGGGGCATCCAGTACGCTGCGGCTCCTCGGCTCTAGCCGCGCCGTCTCTGGAATACTGGATCGCCCGCCTTCGCGGGCGATGACAGCGAGGAGGCGGAAAGGGCTCGCGTAACGTCGGCGCCCTCAGCCCTTCTCGCGCTTGCCATCCTCCAGCGGCACCACTGTCGCCTTGCCGCTCATCGCCGATAGCGCCTCCAGCGCCTCCTCGCAGAAGTCGGCCACCATCTGCTCGTGGCGGGCGCCGAGCTGGAGCAGCAGCAGATTGCCGAGGTCGAGCCGTCCCTCCGCCGTGCCGTCGGGAAAGCGCTTCTTCAGGATCCGCTCGTAATTGGCGTGGCGGTCGCGGTGGTGCTCCAGGCGGGCCATCAGGTCGGTGCGCATGGGCTCGATGTCGATGCTGTCGAGCGCGTGCAGCCGCACCAGGAGGTCGTCCTTGATCGAGGGCGGCGTGCTTGGCCGCGCGGCCCAGTGCCGCAGTGCTGTTCGGCCCTCGGGAGTCAGCGTATAGATCAGTTTATTGGGCTTGCCCGACTGCACGACCTCGCGGCCCTGGATGTAGCCGCGGTCCCGCAGCTTGGAGAGCTCGCGGTAGATCTGCTGATGGTCGGCTTTCCAGAAGAAGCCGATCGAGGAATCGAACGTCTTGGCGAGCTCGTAGCCCGTCATCGGGCGTTCCGTCAGGCATGCGAGGATTGCGTCGCCCAGTGCCATGACCGGCCCCCTTCTTTAGGTTTGACCAAGTTGCTTGACTTTATGCGCATCGGCGCATATGCGTCAATGTGCATATGAGGCAGCGTGCAGGCGGGCCACAGGCCCGACTGGAATAATCAAGTGAAATCAATCTCCTCGCTACTGTGCATGGGGTTGTTTTCGCAACTTTTGCCCTAGCCTTGAGGGAGGCATCCGAGAATGACCGGCCTCGATTCCTGGTACGCCTACATGAAGTCCCACGACCGCGCCGCGCTCTGGGACCTCCTGCATCCCGACGCCGTGTTCGAAAGCCCGGTCGTGCACACGCCGCAAGCCGGCCGCGACATCACCTTCAAATACCTCTCCAGCGCCGAGAAGGTGCTCGGCGGCCCCGGCTTCACCTATGTCGGCGAGTGGCGCAGCGATAAAGGCGCGGTGCTCGAATTCAAGAATGTCATCGACGGCATCGAGATCAACGGCGTCGACATCATCAGCTTCGATAGCGAAGGACGCATCACCCACTTCAAGGTGATGGTGCGTCCGCTCAAGGCGATCAACATGCTGCACCGCCTCATGGCGGAGCAGCTTGCCGCCGCCCAATCATAAGCTCAACATCCCCTTCAAGCCCACGCCGGGAGACCTCCAATGCCGATCTATAAAGCCCCCGTCGAAGACGTGAACTTCCTGCTCAACGACGTCTTCCAGATCGATCGCTACGACAATCTCGCCGGCTTCTCCGATGCGTCGAGCGACGTGCGCGAGGCCATCCTCGGCGAAGCCGCCAAGCTCGCTGAAGAGGTGCTGCAGCCGCTCAACCGCGTCGGCGATCTCGAAGGCTGCAAGCGCGCGGACGACGGCAGCGTCACCACGCCGAAGGGCTTCAAGGAGGCCTTCAAGCAGGTCGCCGAGGGCGGCTGGCTCGGCCTGTCGGCGCCGATCGAATATGGCGGCCAGGGCCTGCCGGTGACGCTCTCGCAAGCCGTCAACGAATTCCAGATCTCCGCCAACATGGCGTTCTCGATGTATGGCGGCCTCACCATGGGCGCGACCGCGGCGCTCTTGGTGCACGGCTCGCCGGAGCAGAAGAAGACCTACGTGCCGAAGATGGTGGCCGGCGAATGGACCGGCACCATGAACCTCACCGAACCGCATTGCGGCACCGATCTCGGCATGCTCCGCACCAAGGCAGTGCGGCAGGCGGACGGCAGCTTCAAGATCACGGGCACCAAGATCTTCATCTCGGCCGGCGAGCACGATCTCGCCGACAACATCATCCACCTCGTGCTCGCCCGCATCGAGGGCGCGCCGGCCGGCATCAAGGGCGTGTCGCTGTTCGTGGTGCCGAAGTTCCTCGTCAACGCCGACGGTTCGGTGGGCGCGCGCAACGGCGTCGTCTGCGGCTCGATCGAGCACAAGATGGGCATCCACGGCAATTCGACCTGCGTGATGAACTACGACAACGCCACCGGCTGGCTGATCGGCGAAGAGAACAAGGGCATGCAGGGCATGTTCGTGATGATGAACGAGGCCCGGCTCGGCGTCGCCGTGCAGGGCCTCGCGCAGTCCGAGGTCGCCTATCAGAACGCGGTCGCCTATGCCCGCGAGCGCATCCAGGGCCGCGCGCTCACCGGCGCCAAGGCACCGGACAAGCAGGCCGATCCGATCATCGTGCATCCCGACGTGCGCCGCACGCTGCTCTCGATCCGCGCGTTCAACGAGGCCGCGCGCGCCTTCGTGATGTGGACCGCGCTGAAGAGCGACGTCGCCCATCGCTCCGAAGACCCCAAGGACCGCCAGGCCGCCGACGACCACATGGGCCTGATGACCCCGGTGCTGAAGGGCTTCCTCACTGACTATGGCTTCGCCAACGCGGTGCAGGCGCAGCAGATGTATGGCGGCCACGGCTACATCGCCGAGCAGGGCATGGAGCAGTTCGTGCGCGATGCGCGCATCGCCATGATCTATGAAGGCGCCAACGGCATCCAGGCGCTCGACCTCGTCGGCCGCAAGCTGCCGCGCGACGGCGGCCGCGCCATCATGGCCTTCTTCGGCGAGGTCATGGCGTTCGCCAAGGAGAACGGCGGCGACGAGGCGCTGAAGCCCTTCATCACGCCGCTCTCGACCTCGCTCGGCCATCTGCAGCAGGCGACGACCTGGCTGATGCAGAACGCGATGGCGAAGCCCGACAATGCCGGTGCCGCCGCAACCGACTACCTGCATCTCTTCGGCTTCGTCGCGCTCGGCTACATGTGGGCGCGGATGGCCAAGGTGACGCTAGCCAAGATTGCCGAGAGCGGGCAGACGCCCTATCTCTCCACAAAACTCGTCACCGGCCGCTTCTTCATGGAGCGGATGCTGCCGGAGACCGCCGCCAATCTCGCGCGCATCCAGGCCGGCTGCGCCACCATCATGGAACTGCCGGCGGACGCGTTCTGAGCCTGCTTCCGCTACCTGCTCCCAATCGTACCGAACATCACATCAGGAGGGCGTCATGCCTGAGGCATTCATCTACGACCACGTTCGTACTCCGCGCGGCCGCGGCAAGCCGGACGGCGCGCTGCACGAAGTCACCGCGCTCGCGCTTGCGACCGTGCCGCTGAAGGCGCTGAAGGACCGCAACAATTTGCCTGAGGATTCGGTCGATGACGTCGTGCTCGGCGTGGTCGACCCAGTCGGCGAAGCCGGCTCCGACATCGCGCGCTTCGCGGCGCTGAAGGCCGGTCTCGGCGAAGCCGTGCCCGGTGTGCAGATCAGCCGCTTCTGCGCCTCCGGCCTCGATGCCGTGAACTTCGCCGCGGCGCAGATCATGAGTGGCCAGCATGAGCTCGTGATCGGCGGCGGCGCCGAGTCGATGAGCCGCGTCGGCATCGGCGCCTCCGGCGGCGCCTGGCCGATGGATCCTTCGATGGCGGTGCCGGCCTATTTCATGCCGCAGGGCGTGTCGGCCGACCTGATCGCCACCAAGTACGGCTTCTCGCGCGACGACGTCGACGCCTACGCCGTGCAGAGCCAGCAGCGCGCCGGCAAGGCCTGGGACGAAGGCCGCTTCAACAAATCCGTGGTGCCGGTGAAGGATATCAACGGCCTCACCATCCTCGCCAAGGACGAGCACATGCGCCCCTCGACCACGATGCAGTCGCTGGCGCAGCTGCAGCCGTCGTTCACGATGATGGCGCAGATGGGCGGCTTCGACGGCGTCGCGATCCAGTCGCACCCGGAGATCGAGCGCGTCAATTACGTGCACCATGCCGGCAATTCCTCGGGCATCGTCGATGGCGCCGGCGCCGTGCTGCTCGGCAGCAAGGAGGCGGGCAGCAAGTACGGCCTGAAGCCGCGTGCCAAGATCCGCGCATTCGCCAACATCGGCTCGGAGCCCGCGATGATGCTGACCGGTCCGGTCGACGTCACCGAGAAGCTGTTTGCGCGCTCGGGGATGAAGAAGTCGGACATCGACCTGTTCGAGCTCAACGAGGCTTTCGCCTCGGTCGTGCTGCGCTACATCCAGGCCTTCGACATCGACAATGCCAAGATCAACGTCAATGGCGGCGCGATCGCGCTCGGCCACCCGCTGGGGGCGACCGGCGCGATGATCCTCGGCACCGTGCTCGACGAGCTCGAGCGCACCAACAAGTCGACCGCCCTCGTCACGCTGTGCATCGGCGGCGGCATGGGCACCGCGACCATCATCGAGCGCGTCTAAGGATAGGGAGCAACAAACATGTCGTACAAGAACTTCAAGGTTGAGACCGATTCCGACGGCATCGCGCTCGTCACCTGGGACATCCCGGGCCGTTCCATGAACGTGCTCGACGAGACCTCGACCAACGAACTCGAGGCGATCGTCAAGGCGACCACGGCCGACGCCGCGGTGAAGGGCGTCGTCATCACCTCGGCCAAGGAAGCGTTCTGCGCCGGCGCGGACCTGTCCATGCTCGAAGGCATGAACCAGGCCTATGCGAAGGTTTTCAAGGAGCAGGGCGAGACCGCGGCGAACCAGATGCTGTTCGATCAGAGCCGCCGCTTCTCGCAGGTGCTGCGCGGAATCGAAACCTCTGGCAAGCCGTGGGCGGCGGCGATCAACGGGCTCGCGCTCGGCGGCGGCTTCGAGATCACGCTGTGCTGCCATTATCGCGTCGCGGCGGAGAACCCCAAGACGCGCCTCGGCCTGCCCGAGGTCAAGGTCGGCCTGTTCCCCGGCGCCGGCGGCACGCAGCGCGTGCCGCGCCTGGTGCCGCCGCAGGACGCCATGACCATTCTGCTCAAGGGCGATCCTGTCACGGTCGACAAGGCCAAGGCGCTGAACCTCATTCACGCCATCGTTCCCGCCGCCGACCTCATCAAGGCGGCGAAGGACTGGATCAAGGGCGGCGGCAAGGCCGTTGCGCCGTGGGACGAGAAGGGCTTCAAGCTGCCTGGCGGCCCGGTCTTCTCTAAGGCCGGCATGATGATGTTCCCGGCCGGCAACGCGATCTATCGCCGCGAGACCTACGACAATTACCCGGCCGCACGCGCGATCATGAGCTGCGTCTATGAGGGCCTGCAGCTGCCGATCGATGCCGCGCTGCGCGTGGAGTCGCGCTACTTCACCTCGGTGCTGCGCTCGAAGGAAGCGGCCGCGATGATCCGCAGCTTGTTCCTGTCGATGCAGGAGCTCAACAAGGGCGCGCGTCGTCCGAAGGACGTGCCCGCAACCAAGGTGAAGAAGATCGCCGTGATCGGCGCCGGCTTCATGGGCGCGAGCGTCGGCTATGTCTCGGCCCGCGCCGGCCTCGACGTCGTCCTGATCGACCGCGACCAGGAAAGCGCCGACAAGGGCAAGGCACATGCGCAGAAGGTGATCGAGGAGCAGATCAAGAAGGGCCGCGCCAAGCCCGGTGATGCCGAAGCGCTGCTCGCGCGCATCACGCCGACCGCGGACTACGCCGCGCTGAAGGACGTCGACCTCGTCATCGAGGCCGTGTTCGAGGACCGCAAGGTCAAGGCGGAGACCTTTGCCAAGGCGCAGCAATATCTGAAGCCGGATGTGATCTTCGCCTCCAACACCTCGACGCTGCCGATCACCTCGCTGGCCGAGAGTTTTAAGGATCAGGGCAAGTTCATCGGCATTCACTTCTTCTCGCCGGTCGAGAAGATGATGCTGGTCGAGATCATCCTCGGCAAGAACACCGGCGACGTCGCGCTCGCGACCGCGCTCGACTACGTCCGCCAGATCGGCAAGACGCCGATCGTGGTCAACGACTCCAGAGGCTTCTTCGCCAATCGCTGCGTCGGCCGCTACGTCGCCGAAGGCAACGAGATGTTCCTGGAGGGCGTGCCGCCCGCGATGATCGAGAACTGCGCCAAGATGGCCGGCATGCCGGTCGGCCCGCTCTCGCTCTCGGACGAGGTCGCGCTCGATCTCGGTCTGAAGATCATGAAGGCGACCGAAGCCGACCTCGGCCCCAACGCGATCAATCCCGAGCAGAAGAAGCTGATGGTGGAGATGGTCGAGAAGCAGGGCCGCCTCGGCCGCAAGAACAGCAAGGGCTTCTACGACTATCCCGAGAAGGGCAAGGGCCAGAAGAGCCTGTGGCCGGGCCTTTCCGCACTGCAGCCGAAGCAGCTCGACCCCGACACGCTCGATATCGAGGAGCTGAAGCAGCGCTTCTTGGTGGTGCAGGCGGTGGAAGCTGCGCGCACCGTTGAGGACCACGTCATCACCGATCCGCGCGAGGCCGATGTCGGCTCGATCCTCGGCTTCGGCTTCGCGCCGTTCACCGGCGGCACGCTGTCCTATATCGACTTCATGGGCACGAAGAAGTTCGTCGAGCTCTGCCACAAGCTGGAGGCGAAGTACGGCTCGCGCTTCACCCCGCCGAAGCTCTTGGAAGAGATGGCCGCGAAGGGCGAGACCTTCTACGGCCGCTTCGCGCCGAAGAAGGCGGCAGCCTGACGGAGGAGGTTACGCAGAAACAAATGGCCGGATCATCGATCCGGCCTTTTTCATTTTCCGGCGCCGAACGGCGAGAAGGCGCGCCCTCCGACTACATCGTCGTCGAGACGGGCCTTCCAGCTGCCTTCGTCGCCGCGGCCGATGCGCACCTCGAAGCGCCAATCATTCTGGTTGGTGAAAGCGATCTCCGTGCCGCTCTTCGTCCTGGCGTAGCGACAGGGATATTCGGTCGGCCGGTCCGGAAAGACGATCTTGCCTTCCTTGCTCTCGAACACGGCCGAGGTGATCTGCGGATGGATCATGAAGATGCAATTGCGTTCCGGCGCGACCGGCGTCGACAAGCCGAGCATCGCCAGCGGCGCGCCCGCGGCGGTCATGAGGACGATCATGTTCATGGAGGCAATTGTCTCCTGGAGATGCTCCTTCGACGTCGCCGCTGATCAGATGGTTCACAAATGGAAGGGATAGATCATCGCTTGGGCGCTCTGCCTTGCGCCTTGTCACATCGATTGATGCGCTTTCGTCTCACCCCAGCACCCAATCCTCCACCCCGGCCACGCTCGCTTCGCCCTGGCACCGCTCTTGCTGATGATCCACCGGATGGCCCATCGACATTGAAGGTGTCCCGCAATGATCCCCACGGTGTCTCAAGACCGCGCAGCCGGCGTTGCGGTACGATACGTCCCGTTGTTGCTGCTGGGGCGGCCGTGGCCGCGCCGCAGGCTCTTCCGGCGGCGCAGAAAAATTCCTTCGTGGGTCGGCCTGGCCCTACTCGTCCTCATCTTTGATATGGCGCTGGCCGTGCTTGCCTGGTTCGCCGTCGATCTCGTCCTGCACTGAAAGCTCACCTCTGTGCACGTAGAACGTCGCCGCCAAATAGGCGACCTGGCCGGCAATCAGGCAGCCGACGACGATTGGAACGCCCGTCCAGAATCCAAAGCCTGAGGTCTGAAGCACCGTCGCGGCAAGGATCGCAGTCGCCGGCGAGACCAGCAATAGAGTCCAGACTCGGAAGAATAGCCCCGTCGCCAAGCCGGTTATTGCACTCGCGAGCAGGAGGAGGAGTACGGTCGTCACGATAGTTTTTCCGGTCCGACGGCTAGCGTCCTGTCCTCGCGCTGAAGCTGAGCCAAGAGCATTGCTCTCACAAGGATGGTGACGTCCCCGGAGCGCACAACACGGAGTTATTGTTAACCCGGACAATGCTCGTAAAATCGGTGTCAGCGCATCGCAAATCTTCGGACTAGCGAATGTGGCAAGAAAGAGCCGAATCATCGGTCCGGCTCTTCGCCGTCCTTCCGGTCGTGCTTCGCGAACGGTGGACCAGGCCTGATCGGCGATCATCTGGACAATCACTTGGCCTTCCGTCACGATCTCATTTGCTGTCGAGGCCCAGCGCAGGGACCTGGCCCCAAGGGGGGTCAGCTTCAGATAATCCTCACTATTTTCGGGCTTCTTGGCGCCGCTACCGACCTCGACCGGGCCATAGAGCGGGCTGCCTCCAGGAGCACGATGTGGGGACGGCGGGCACACACCGGGCAAACCGTCCGGTTTCGAGGAATTTCCTTCCCCTGACGCTTGGTTCGGCCGAAAGAACGACTACATGCACCTGCTTGAAATAGTCAAGATTGATGCAGGTGCATCGAATGGAGTAAGAGACGGACGACGAGCTTGAGCGGGACCATGAAACGCAAACCATCGACCGAGGCAACCGCGGCCTGGATCCGCCTGATGCGGGTGCAGAGCCGCGTGCTCGATTGCGTCGAGCAGGACTTGAAGAAGGCCGGCTTCCCACCGCTGGCCTGGTATGACGCGCTGCTCGAACTGTCGCGGGCGCCCTCGGGCGAGCTGCGGCCGGTCGAGCTCGAGCGGCAGATGCTGATCCCGCAATATTCGACCTCGCGCCTAATCGACCGCCTGGTCGACGAGGGCCTCGCCTCGCGTCGCGAATGCAAGATCGACAAGCGCGGCCAGTTCGTCGAGATCACCGAAGCCGGCCGCGAGCTGCAGAAGCGGATGTGGGGCGCCTATTCGGCCGCGATCGAGAAATATGTCGGTTCGAAGCTGTCGGATGCCGACGCCGTCAAGCTCAGCAATCTGCTCGATCGCCTGGGCTGCTCGTGCGGCGAGATGAAACTGCCGCCCGCGGCCGCCAACGAAACCATGCCGTCGCGATGATCGCGCGGCAAATCCGCTCGCCCGTGCAACCGGTGGGTTCGCGGGCCATCCCTGTCACCCGCGCGCGTTCGGTCGAAGCGCTTTTGATTAGAGTTTGATATGGCGCGAGACCAGATCGACATGACGCCGCTGCAATCACGCGACGAACTCGTCGCGTGGTTCGAGGCCGGCTGCAAGGACCCGTCCGAATTCCGCATGGGCACCGAGCACGAGAAAACGCCGTTCACGCTCGACGGCCATCGACCGGTGCCTTACGAGGGCGCGCGCGGCATCGGCGCGCTGCTCGAAGGCATGAAGCTCCTGCTCGGCTGGGAGCCGATCATGGAGCAGGGCAACATCATCGGCCTCTACGACGTCACCGGCGGCGGCGCGATCTCGCTCGAGCCCGGCGGACAGTTCGAGCTGTCCGGCGCGCCGGTCGAGAACGTGCACCAGACCCAGAGCGAGCTGATGGCGCACTTGGCGCAGGTGCGCGAGATCGCAACCCCGCTCGGCATCGGCTTCCTCGGCCTCGGCATGACGCCGTCCTGGTCGCGCGCCGATATCCCGGTGATGCCCAAGGGCCGCTACAAGATCATGACCAATTACATGCCGAAGGTCGGTCAATACGGCCTCGACATGATGTACCGGACCTGCACGGTGCAGACCAATCTCGACTTCTCCTCCGAAGCCGACATGGTCAAGAAGCTGCGCGTCTCGCTCGCGCTTCAACCGGTCGCGACCGCGCTGTTCGCCAATTCACCGTTTACCGAGGGCAGGCCGAACGGCTTCCTGTCGTTCCGGTCCGAAATCTGGCGCGACACCGACAATGCCCGTTCGGGCATGATGCCGTGGGCGTTCGAGGACGGCATGGGGTTCGAGCGCTATGTCGATTATGCGCTGGACGTGCCCATGTATTTCGTCAAGCGCGGCGAGGAGTATATCGACGTCTCGGGCTCCTCGTTCCGCGCCTTCTTCGACGGCCGCAACAACAACCTTCCCGGCGAGCGTCCGACCTTGTCGGACTGGGCCAACCACCTCTCGACGATCTTCCCGGAAGTGCGGCTCAAGCGCTATCTCGAGATGCGCGGCTCCGACGGCGGCCCGTGGGGCCGCTTGCCGGCGCTGCCGGCGTTCTGGGTCGGGCTGCTCTACGATGATGCCTCGCTCGATGCCGCCTGGGAGATCGTCAAGCACTGGAGCGCGCATGAACGCCAGGCCCTGCGCGACGACGTGCCGCGCATGGGCTTCAAGGCGCGGATCAAGGACCGCTATCTGTTCGAGATCGCCAAGGAATGCCTCGTTCTTGCCCATGCCGGCCTTCGCCGGCGCGGCCGGATCGACCAACTCGGCCGTGACGAAACCCGGCATCTCGAGCCGCTCGATCGCATCATCGATTCCGGCCGGACGCCGGCCGAGGAGATGCTGGATAAATTCAACGGTCCCTGGCAGGGTTCGGTGGAACCGGCCTACGCGGAATACGCGTTCTAGACCTCTGAAACCGGGCACCCGGGATTCAGCCGTTCATCGCCCATACAGGTTTGCGGCGATCAAATGACCGGCTGAAAAAACTTGAGCGTCGTCAATAACTCGAAAGCTGTTCCGATGGGGAAGGGCCGCCTGTCCGTGGCCATCATGGCCAGCGCCGCGGCATGTGTCACGCTGCTTTCGCTTGCGTTTGCAAGCGCGCCGGCGCTTGCCCAGACGGCGTTCGACCGGCCCGGCGGCGACTATTTCAGTACGCCCGTCACCTCCGGCGATCCCGAGGATTGCGCGCTGCTGTGCGAGCGCGATCGCCGTTGCCGCTCCTGGAGCTTCAACTATCCCGATGTCGAAGGCGGCTCGGCCGTGTGCTGGCTGAAGAACACCGTGCCGGCGCGCGTGCCGGGTAGCTGCTGTATCTCGGGCGTGCGCGGCGCCGGCGTGATCGAGCCGCGCGTGGAAGGCGTCGAGACGTCGATCGACCGTCCCGGCGGCGACTTGCGCAATTTCGAGCTCAAGGATGGCGAAAGCGTCGAGGCGTGCAAGGCCGCCTGCATCGCCGACAACAAATGCCGCGCCTTCACCTATGCCCGCCCCGGCTACACCGGGCGCGAGGCGCGCTGCTTCCTGAAGAAGGAAATCAAGCCGCCGCGAAGGAAGGCGGGGTTCACGTCGGGCGTGGTCAGATAGCACGCACTCCCTCCGCCGTCATTGCGAGCGCAGCGAAGCAATCCAGGCTGTTTCCGCGGAGGGATTCTGGATTGCTTCGCTGCGCTCGCAATGACGGGTAAGATGTAGCGGCACCTCACTCCGCCGCGATCACCGTGATCTCCGGCCACAGCGCCTTCCAGCGCTTAGCCTTCGCTTCGTAGTTCGCCGCGGAAAAATTCGGTCCTGGATTTGGCCGCGCGATCAGTGCTGCAATGTCGTCAAACCCGCGCGGTGCGTAGACCTCGTGGCCATCGCTTGCGCGCCTGACGCCGACCTGCGTGTTCTGCGTGAGGAAGCGGTCGATGCCTTCCCTCGAGCTTCTCAGCGGCGGATAGGGCAGGCCGTGCTTGGCCGGGTACCACATGTGCACGCGGGCCTGGTTGCGGACCTCGATCTTGGCGCCGAGATGCGCAAGGGGCGCATGGAGGGTGCGGATCACCGCGTCCTCGGCCTCCCACGATGTGTCGGCGTCGAAATAGAACACGTCGTAATCGGCGATGCCGTGGTCGATCGGGCGCCCCGTGAGCACGTTCCACACCGTCTGCACCAGGCATCCCGACACCAGCCACGCATCCGGCAGCGCGAGCCGGTGCAGTTCGTCGAGGATCGCGGCGTTGACCGGATTGCGTAAGGCGAGCGAGAGGAATTCGTCCTTGCTCACCTGCGACCGGTCAGTGCACGGCGGTGAAGAACCGCGACAGCCTGAATCCGGACAGCCAGGTCCACACCGGCTGGCTGCGCATGCCGAGGTCCCAGGAGCCGACCACGGCGTCCGCACGGCCGATCAGATTATCGATCGGCAACAGGCCGACGCCGCCGGAGCGCAGCGGCACGCGGCTGTCGGCGGAATTGTCGCGGTTGTCGCCGAGCACGAACAGATGTCCCGCCGGCACCGTCACCTCGGGCGTGTTGTCGAGCGGACCGCTGTCGCGCATCTTGAAGATCAGATGCGAGACGCCGTTCGGCAACGTCTCGACATAGCGATAGGCGGGCTCGCTGCCGCCACGGTCGTTCTCGGCCGCACCGACGCCGTCCGGCTTCAGCTCGGCCGGACGGTCGTTGATGAAGAGCTGGCCCTGCCGCATCTGGATGCGGTCGCCGGGCAGGCCCACGACGCGCTTGACCCAGGCCTGCGAACGATCGCCGGGCCAGCGGAACACGACGACGTCGCCGAGCTTCGGCGTCTCCGCGAACACGCGGCCGCTTTCCGGCAGGCTGATCTGGATCGGCAGCGACGAGGTGCCGTAGCCATAGGGGAATTTCGAGGCGAGCAGCGCATCACCGATCAGGAGCGTCGGCTCCATCGAGCCCGACGGCACGTAGAACGGCTCGGCGAGCGCGCCCTTGGCGATGAAGACCGCGGCGACGATGCCGGCGAGCTGAGCGATCTGTCCGCCCCAGCCCCTGCTTTTGCGCTTGGGACTGACCGTGACCTTGTCTTCAACGCTCATGCGCCGGTTCCACCCACGGTGATGCGTTCCATCAGCAGCGACGGCTGGCCGACGCCGACGGGCACGCCCTGGCCGTTCTTGCCGCAGGTGCCGATGCCGGTGTCGAGCGCAAGGTCGTTGCCGATCATGCGGATGCGATGCAGGTCGGTCGGTCCGTTGCCGATCAGCATGGCGCCCTTGAGCGGCGCCCCGATCTTGCCGTTCTCGATCTTGTAGGCCTCGGTGCACTGGAACACGTATTTGCCCGAGGTGATGTCGACCTGTCCGCCGCCGAAATTCGCGGCGAACACGCCGTTCTTCACCGATGCGATGATCTCGGCCGGATCGCGATCGCCGGCGAGCATGTAGGTGTTGGTCATGCGCGGCATCGGCACATGGGCATAACCCTGGCGACGGCCGTTGCCGGTCGGCTTCATGTTCATCAGCCGTGCGTTCTGGCGGTCCTGCATGTAGCCGACCAGGATGCCGTCCTCGATCAGCACGGTGCGATTGGTCGGCGTGCCCTCGTCGTCGATCGACAGCGAGCCGCGGCGCGAGGCGATGGTGCCGTCGTCGACCACGGTGACGCCCTTGGCCGCGACCTGCTGGCCCATCAGGCCCGCAAAAGCAGACGTCTTCTTGCGGTTGAAGTCGCCTTCGAGGCCATGGCCGACCGCTTCATGCAACATCACGCCGGGCCAGCCGGCGCCGAGCACGACGTCCATCTCGCCAGCGGGGGCGGGGATCGATTCCAGATTGACCAGCGCCTCGCGCAGCGCGCCGTCGGCGGCCTCGCGCCAATTCCTGCTCTGGATGAACTCGGCATAGCCGGCGCGGCCGCCATAGCCCTTGCTGCCGCTCTCCTGGCGGTCGCCCTGGCCGGCGACGACGGAGATGTTGACGCGCACCAGCGGACGGATGTCGCGATAGCTCTCTCCGTCGGGCCGCAGGATCTCGACGACCTGCCAGGTCGCGCCGAGACTCACGCTGACCTGCCGCACCCGCGGATCCTTGTCGCGCAGGTAAGCGTCGATCTCGGCGAGCAGCTTGACCTTGGTCTCGAAGCCCGGCGCATCGAGCGGATTGTCGTCGCCATAGAGGCGGACATTGGTGTGCGGCGGCGGCGCCGAGAAGCTGCCGGAGTAGCCGCCGCGCACGGCGGCAACCGCATCGGCAGCGCGGATCAGCGCCGGCAGCGACACGTCGGAGGAATGCGCGTAGCCGACCGCATCGTCCTTGACGGCGCGCAGGCCAAAACCCTGCGAGGTGTCGTAGGTCGCCTGCTTCAGCCGCCCATTGTCGAACATCAGCGCTTCGGTCTGGCTGTATTCCAGGAACAGCTCGCCGTCGTCGGCGCCGGAAAGCCCGCGCGCGACCTCGTGGCGAACCTGGTCGCGGTCGAGATTGGCACGGTCGAGCAGGGAGGTCGTGGCAGGATTGGTCATGCGTCCGTCCATTAGCCGGGGATGTGGGGCAAGATAATGGTTTCGGACCAGTTCCGCGAGAGCGCGAAGCCTCACATTACGGAAACAAAAGGATTGCCAAGGTTAGCCGCTGCTACGGCAGCTTGTCATAGCCCTCACCCAGTCCGTTCAGGCTGAGCGGGAAGCCGATGCCTTCTTCCGGGGTCTCGAAGATGATGAAGGTCGCGGTCTTGGCGCTGCGGAGCTGACCGAGCAGCTTGTCCTCCAGGACGACCTCGGCGACGCAGCCGTTGGGCAGGCAGCGGACGAAGCCGGCGCGGCCGACGTCCTGGTTGTCGAGCTTGAGCCCGAGGCCGGAGGGCAAGAGGACCCCGAGCGGAGCGACCACGCGCATCAGCCGGCTCTTCTGGTCGGCGGTCTTGAGCACGATCACGGTCAGGCCGGCATTGGAGCGGTCTTCGGCCACCACGCTCTGGATCAGGGCGCATTGCTCGGTCTGGGCGCCGGGCGGGGTGTCGCAGCGGATCTGCCAGTCGCCATGGACGGAGCGCACCGCGCCCTGCGCATGGGCAAGCCCCGGCAGCGCCAGCAGGACCATCGCAGCCACGAGGGCGGCGAGCGCCGCGAGGCCGTTCGCCGGCTTTGCCATCGATCTCGAAAGCCCCATCGGGTCGGTCCCTCTGCTCGCCTGGGTTGCTCGCGCTTGGCGGACTGATCTGGCGGACTGATACGGAATGACGGCGTCTTGAAGGCGATTCCCAAGCAAATTCCGCGCCGCGCACACCGCCATTGCCCGCACGAATCAGGCTGCCGCGTGGCAGTCTTCCAGTGCCTACCGAGGGCAATTCCGCTGTCAAGCCGCAGCGTCCCGGGAAACGGTATTTTTGTCTGATCTTGCTGGGAAATATCTTGCCGGTGATGGCTGGCAGGCGGGGCTCAAGACTGCATTGCGATAGATCAAGAATTATGGTTTGAGAGGCTTGATTTCGCGTTCTAGCGATCTGGCCCCAATTCCTCTTAGAGGTATTCTTGCGTGGCGGTTTGTCGGACTGGCGGAGCGAATAAGCGTTTCCCGCAAGCAGGGAAATGCACGTGGGGTGATTTCGGAAGGGGAGCGCGAACGACATGAGGATGTCGATGGGTCGGGTGGGCCGGCAACTGCTGGGATTGGCCACCATCGCCTTGGTGGCGGCTGGAGTCACGCTGGCGACGGGTGGTGCGGCATTGGCCGAACTCGGGCAGCCGGCGCCGTGGGAGTGGACGCTCCAGCAGTCCGGTTCCCCGGTGATGGACAACATCGTCTGGTTCCATAACTTCCTCTTCGTGCTGATCACCCTGATCACGCTGTTCGTCCTAGCGCTGCTCGTGATCGTGGTCGTCAAGTTCAACGCGAAGGCCAATCCGGTGCCGTCGCGGACGACCCACAACACGCTGATCGAGGTGGCTTGGACGCTCGTCCCGGTGCTGATCCTGGTCGGCATTTCGGTGCCGTCGTTCCGGCTGCTGTTCCTGCAGCTCGACATTCCGAAGGCGGACCTGACCGTCAAGGCGACCGGCAAGCAGTGGTATTGGTCCTATGCCTATCCCGACAACGGCAAGTTCGAGTTCGACTCGCTGATGGCCCAGGACAAGCAGCCCCGCCTGCTTGCCGTCGACAACGAGATGGTGGTGCCGGTCAACAAGGTGGTTCGGGTCCAGACCACGGGTGCGGACGTCATCCACGCCTTTGCGCTGCCGGCTTTCGGCGTCAAGATCGACGCCATTCCCGGCCGCCTGAACGAGACCTGGTTCAAGGCCACCAAGACCGGCATGTATTACGGCCAGTGCTCGGAACTGTGCGGCAAGGATCACGCCTTCATGCCGATTGCGATCCGCGTGGTGAGCGACCAGGAGTTCGCCTCCTGGGTCGAGACGGCGAAGAAGAAGTTTGCGAGCGGCGGCACCAGCACCTACGCCTCCGCGGCCGGCCCGACGCAGTAAGCGCCGGGGGCGGCCTGAGGGACTGAAAGCGATAAGGGTGGGACCTCCAAAGGTCCGAATGGGACGCAAGGCAGGATTTGAAAATGGCAACGAGCGCAGCGGCACACGGCGATCACGCGCATCATGACGAGCATGCCCATCCGACTGGATGGCGGCGCTACGTCTATTCGACCAATCACAAGGACATCGGCACGATGTACCTGATCTTCGCGGTCGTCGCCGGCATCATCGGTGCGGCGATGTCGATCGCGATCCGGGCCGAGCTGATGTATCCGGGCGTGCAGGTCTTCCACGAGGCCCACACCTACAACGTGTTCGTGACCTCGCACGGCCTGATCATGATCTTCTTCATGGTCATGCCCGCGATGATCGGCGGCTTCGGCAACTGGTTCGTGCCGCTGATGATCGGCGCGCCCGACATGGCGTTCCCGCGCATGAACAACATCTCGTTCTGGCTGCTGCCGGCATCGTTCGCGCTGCTCTTGATGTCGACCTTCGTCGAGGGCGAGCCGGGCTCCAACGGCGTCGGGGCGGGTTGGACCATCTACGCGCCGCTGTCGACCTCGGGCCATCCCGGCCCGGCGGTCGACTTCGCGATCCTGTCGCTGCACCTCGCCGGTGCCTCCTCGATCCTGGGCGCGATCAACTTCATCACCACCATCTTCAACATGCGCGCGCCGGGCATGACCCTGCACAAGATGCCGCTGTTCGTGTGGTCGATCCTGGTGACGGTGTTCCTGCTGCTGTTGTCGCTGCCGGTGCTCGCCGGTGCGATCACCATGCTGCTCACCGACCGCAATTTCGGCACGACGTTCTTCGCCCCCGACGGCGGCGGCGACCCCGTGCTGTTCCAGCATCTGTTCTGGTTCTTCGGTCACCCCGAGGTCTACATCCTGATCCTGCCCGGCTTCGGCATGATCAGCCAGATCGTCTCGACCTTCTCGCGCAAGCCCGTGTTCGGCTATCTCGGCATGGCCTACGCCATGGTCGCGATCGGCGGCATCGGCTTCGTGGTGTGGGCGCACCACATGTACACGGTCGGCATGTCCTCGGCGACGCAGGCCTATTTCGTCGCCGCCACGATGGTCATCGCCGTTCCGACCGGCGTGAAGATCTTCTCCTGGATCGCCACGATGTGGGGCGGCTCGATCGAATTCCGCGCGCCGATGATCTGGGCGGTGGGCTTCATCTTCCTGTTCACGGTCGGCGGCGTGACCGGCGTCGTGCTGGCGAACGCGGGTGTCGATCGCGTGCTCCAGGAGACCTACTACGTCGTTGCCCACTTCCACTACGTGCTGTCACTCGGCGCGGTATTCGCGATCTTCGCCGGCTGGTACTACTGGTTCCCGAAGATGTCGGGCTACATGTACAATGAGGGCCTTGCCAAGCTGCACTTCTGGGTCACCTTCGTCGGCGTCAACCTGGTGTTCTTCCCGCAGCACTTCCTCGGCCTGTCCGGCATGCCGCGCCGCTACATCGACTATCCCGATGCGTTCGCGGGCTGGAATCTGGTCTCGTCGGTCGGCTCATACATCTCCGGCTTCGGCGTGCTGATCTTCCTCTACTGCGTGCTGGACGCCTTCATGAAGAGGGTGCCGGCAGGCGACAATCCCTGGGGTGCTGGCGCGACCACGCTGGAGTGGACGCTGTCCTCGCCGCCGCCCTTCCATCAGTTCGAAGTGCTGCCCCGCGTGCAGTAAGCAATCCCCCCGCGGCGCCCGTGACGGGCGCCGCGGCGCTGTAACGAAGCGAGTCAATCTAAGTGTCCGTCCTCGACCACAACGCCATCGACATCAATCCCCACATCTCCGAAGCGGAGGTTGGCGATTATCTCGCGCTGCTCAAGCCGCGGGTGATGTCGCTGGTGATCTTCACTGCGCTGGTCGGGATGGCGATGGCGCCGGGGCATTTCCACCCGGTGCTGGCGATCACCTCGCTGCTCTGCATCGCGGTCGGTGCAGGCGCCTCCGGGGCGCTCAACATGGCGCTCGAGGGCGACATCGATTCCAAGATGTCGCGCACGGCGAACCGGCCGATCCCGCGCGGCCGCATCACCCGTCCTGAAGCGATGGCGTTCGGCACGACGCTCGCCTTCTTCTCGGTGATGACGCTCGGCATCCTCGTCAACTGGGTCGCGGGCGCGCTGCTCGCCTTCACCATCTTCTTCTACGTCGTGATCTACACGATGTGGCTGAAGCGCTGGACCGCGCAGAACATCGTGATCGGCGGTGCCGCCGGTGCGCTGCCGCCGGTGGTGGCCTGGGCCTCGGTGACGGGCACGGTCGATGTCGAGCCGCTGCTGCTGTTCGCCATCATCTTCTTCTGGACCCCGCCGCATTTCTGGGCGCTGGCTCTGTTCCGCTCCGACGACTACGCGCGCGCCGGCATTCCGATGCTGCCGAACGTCGCCGGTCCCGACGCCACGCGTCTGCAGATCCTGCTCTACACCATCGTGCTGATCGCGGTCGCCGCCGCGCCCTGGGCGCTCGGCTATTTCGATGCCGTCTACGGCGTGGTCTCGCTGCTCCTCGGTGCCGGCATGCTGGTGCTCGCCATAAACGTCTATCTGCGCCGCGAGCGCAGCCAGTCGCTGCGCGCGACCCGCAAGCTGTTTGCGTTCTCGATCCTGTACCTGTTCGCGCTGTTTGCGACCCTGCTGGCCGAGGTCGTGTACCGGGCGCTTGCTCCGATGGTTGGGGGCGCATGATCACCGCGATGGCCGACAAACCCGAGCCGGAAGGAATCGTCCTCACCGAGGCGCAGCGGAAGAGCCGTCGTCAGCGCTCCATCGCCATCGCTTTGGCGCTCGGCGTGCTCGTGGTGCTGTTCTTCGCCGTCACCATGGTCAAGGGGCCGGCCGTGCTCGTGCGGCCGATGTAGGAAACATGGATCACGAGCCCACCATATCGCAGGACGTCAGCGCCAAGCCGGGCCATCGCAACCCGGGCAAGGGCCGCGGGCTGGGGCGCGATGTGGTGGTCGCGTCCATCTGCGGCGGCGTGGTCGCGCTGATGGTCGGCGCCTCCTACGCGGCGGTGCCGTTCTACAATTGGTTCTGCCGCGCCACCGGCTTCAACGGCACGACGCAAGTGGCGACCTCTGCGCCGGCCACGGGCCCAATCGCGCGGAAGATCTCGGTGCGCTTCGATTCCAACGTCGCGCCCGGCCTGCCCTGGAAGTTCGAGCCGGAGCAGAGCGAGATCGAGGTCAATATCGGCCAGGTCGTGACGGTCTTCTACACCGTGACCAACCAGGCGGCGCGCGCCACTGCGGGCCAGGCCGCATATAACGTCGCGCCCCTGACGGTCGGCGCCTATTTCCAGAAGATCAACTGCTTCTGCTTCACCGAGCAGACCATGGCGCCCGGCGAGAAGCGCGAGATGCCGGTCGTGTTCTACGTCGACCCGTCGATCGCCGCCGACCACGAGAACGACGGGCTGAGCACGATCACGCTGTCCTACACGTTCTATCCGGTGCGCGATCCCGTGGTGAAACCGCTGGCATCGGGCGAGGCCGACAAGCGCAAGGGAAATCTTTGACCGCAGGGCTCACGCGCGGGCGGTTGGACACGAGGGGATAAGTGCCGGACGGGCACGGGATTGAGGAGAGAGACGGAAATGGCCACGGCGCACACCAAGCATCACGACTATCACCTCGTCGATCCCTCTCCCTGGCCGGCGGTCGGCTCGCTCTCGGCCTTCATCATGGCGGTCGGCGCGGTCGCCTGGATGCACCACATGTTCTCGGCGGCGCCGATCGTGTTCGGCGTCGGCACCGTGGGCGTGCTCTACACCATGGCGAGCTGGTGGGCCGACGTGATCAAGGAAGCCCAGTACAAGGGCGACCACACCCGTGTCGTGCAGCTGCATCACCGCTACGGCATGATCCTGTTCATCGCCTCCGAGGTGATGTTCTTCGTCGCCTGGTTCTGGGCCTATTTCAACGCGGCGCTGTTTCCGGCCGATGCCGTCCACGCCACCCGCGATGCGGTGTTCGGTTGCGGCCTCGGCACGCAGCCCGGCGCCTGCGCGGTCCCGGGCACCTGGCCGCCGAAGGGCATCGAGACCTTCGATCCCTGGCATCTGCCGCTGCTGAACACGCTGATCCTGCTCACGTCAGGCACCACCGTCACCTGGGCGCACCATGCGCTGCTCGAGAACGACCGCCAGGGCTTGAAGTATGGCCTGATCCTCACCGTCGTGCTCGGCGCGCTCTTCACCTGCGTGCAGGCCTATGAGTATGCCCACGCGGCGTTCTCCTTCGGCGGCAACGTCTACGGCGCGACGTTCTTCATGGCGACCGGATTCCACGGCTTCCATGTGCTGGTCGGCACCATCTTCCTGCTGGTGTGCCTGTTCCGCGCCTATGCCGGCCACTTCACGCCGAAGCAGCATCTCGGCTTCGAGTTCGCGGCCTGGTACTGGCACTTCGTCGACGTGGTCTGGCTGTTCCTGTTCCTCTGCATCTACGTCTGGGGACGCGGCGCCGAGACCATGGCCAGCGCGGCGCACTGAGCCCGATCGAACCGATCAGGAAGGGCGGCCGCAGGGCCGCCCTTTCGCTTTCCGGCCGCCCGAAGTTTCGTCGGAAACTGTGATAGAGTCCGCCATCATGAACGACAGTGCCGGCACACCCCCGTCCGAAACCACCGTCCTGCAAAGCGCGCTGCGTGGGCTTGCCTGCAAATGCCCACGCTGCGGCCAAGGCAAGCTTTATGCGGGCTTTCTGACGCTCGCGCCCGCATGCGACCGTTGCGGGCTCGACTATGCCTTCATCGATACCGGCGACGGCCCGGCGATCTTCATCATCATGCTGGCCGGCGGCATCGTCGTCGCGTGCGCCCTCATCGTCGAAGTCAAATACCAGCCGCCATATTGGCTGCATGCGGTGCTCTGGCTGCCGCTCATCCTCGCCACCACGCTGTTGCCGCTGCGCTCGATGAAGTCGTTGCTGATCGCGCTGCAATTCCACCACAAGGCGGCGCCGGGCCGGTTGGTCGATCGCGCGAAATGAACGAGCCTGCGTCGCGCAAGGCCCCCGTGGCCGGCTTCGCGCTGTTCACGCTGTTCCTCACGGCTGTGTTCGTGGCGCTCGGTGTCTGGCAGCTGCAGCGCCGCACCGCCAAGCACGAGTTGATTGCGGCGCTCACCGAGCGGCTTGCGGCCGCGCCGGTTGCGCTGCCGCCGCCCGCGCAATGGGCCGCGCTCAATCCCGCCCGCGACGAATTCCGCCGCGTCAGCTTCACCGCGACCTACGCAGCCCTCCCCGATGCAATGGTCTATTCCTCCGGCTCGGCGGTGCGCAAGGACGCCTCCGGCCCCGGCACTTGGGCGTTCCTGCCGGCGCGGCTTCCCGGCGGCGAGATGGTCGTGATCGACGCGGGTTTCGTCGAGAACACGATGCAGGACCGCGGCGTCGAGGATCGCGCGGTGAACAAGCTCGTCACGGGCCAACCGGTTGAGCTCACCGGCTATCTGCGCTTTCCCGAGGCGCCAAGCTGGCTGACTCCGGCGGAGAATCGCGGCAAGCGGCTCTGGTTCGTGCGCGATCATCTGGCAATCGCAAGCGTGCTGGGCTGGGGCACGGTTGCGCCGTTCTATATCGATCTCGAACGGCCCGCGCCGGCGAACGGCATCCCGCGTCCGGGACCGCTCCAGGTGAATCTCAAGGACGACCATCTGCAATATGCAATCACCTGGTTCACGCTTGCAGGCGCCGTGCTTATCGCCTTCGGCGTGTGGGCAAGAGGCCGGCGGCAGAGCTGAGCTCATTGGGGCATGATCCGGAAAGTGGGTAGCGGTTTTCCGAAAAGATCATGCTCAAACAATAAGGTCCATCAAGGGAACCCGGTATCGCCCGGGGTTTATTATTCAGCGCATATTCACGAGGGTAGTTCTAAGCCGCCAATATTGTCCGCGGCAGATTGGGTGCGGCGTGAGTGATTTCGACCAGATGGGAATTATCGTCGACTGGGTGGATGCCTGCCGTAAGGGCGACCTCACAGCCCTGCTCGACCTCTATGCCGACGACGCGCAGCTCGAATGCACCTGCGACGGCGCGCGGCGCTATCGTGGCCGGAGCGAGATCGAGGCCTATTGGCAACCGCGGCTCAGCGCCTTCTCCTTGGCGGGGTTCGGGCTGGAAGAGATCAATCCCGCGCCCCACGGCATCCACCTCGAATATTCCGTCGCCGGCGCGCTGCGCATTCAGGCCTCGTTCCGCTTCAGCCCGGATGGCAAGATCCGCAGCACGCTGTGCGAACCGGCGCGACAGAATGCGCATGATGGTTGCGCCTGCTGAACTAGCCTGGTGACGGAACGTCCCGCATCGTCTCCGCCGGAAGGCGGCAGCGCACGTAGGTTCGGTCATCCACGCGCAACAGCGACAGCGATCCGCTGAGCGCGCGCACGCGCTCATGCATGCCGGTCAGGCCCCGGCCGAAGACGTTATCCGCAGGGAAGCCGCCGCCATCGTCGGAGATCTCGACGACGAGCGTCTTGTCGGCAACCGTCGCCTGCACATGTGCGTTGCCCGCGTTGGCATGTCGCAGCACGTTGGTCAGTGCCTCCTGGATCACGCGATAGACGGTCTGCGCCAGCGGTCCGCCGATTGCGCTGAGATCGCGATCGATCGCGTCCGTCAGCACGATATGAGGTGCCTGCTTGCGAAAATTCCGGAGCAGCGTTTGCACGCTGCTCGAAAGGCCGAGCTCCTCGATATAGAGCGGCCGCAGCCGGTCGAGGATGCGGCGGTTGGTCTGCTGCAGGGCCTCGACCGATTGCAGCAGGTCCTGTGCCGAATTGCCGAGATGTCCCGTTGGCTCGGAGGCATCGGTCAGCGCGATCGTGCCGGCGCGGATGCTGAAGAGGAGGGGCCCGAGCTCGTCGTGCAGTTCGCGGGCGAGATCGCGCCGCTCGTCATCTTGCAGCGACACCAGGCGGTGCATCAGATCGCGATTGTCCTGGCTGAGTTGCGCCAGCGTTGCAGCCAGCGCGTTCGCCTCCTCGCAGCCTTGCCGGATTTCCGCTGGGCCTCGGACCGGAATTGGGCTCGTGTAGTCGCCCCGCCGTATTCGCGTGAGACCTTCGCCGAGATGTTGCAGGGGGCGCAGGGCCGAACCGGCGAAGACATAGGCAACGGTGCCGGTGAGCACCATCAGGACAGCGACCAGGCTGGTCAGCGCAAGGAAGCCGATCCACTTCTCGAACAAGTCGGCCGATATGTCCGGGAAGAACACGATATCGCCGACATGTCTGCCGTCTATGACGATCGGAAACGCCGCTTCCATCTCTGGTATGGTGATGAGGTTGACGAACCATTGCGGAACCTTCTTCAGGTTGCGCAAGTCTTTCGGAGAAGGCGGGGGACCTCCATCCATGCGGCGGAATTGAATATCCGTGGAGGCGTCCAAGGACTGAACAAATGCATCGAGGGTCTTTTGCGGATTGTCCGATGCGCGCAGGGTGCTGTTGAGCGCGGCGGCGATGGTCTGGATCGAGCGTCGAGCCGGCTCGTGTTCATCAGCTACCTGACCTGGTGCAAATATCTGCAGTAATATGCCGCCCAGGATCAGGGCTGCGAGAAGGCTCGCGCCGAGCGGGAGAAACAATTGCGTTCGGAACGAAAGTCGTCGCCACATTAGGTCAATTCTAACGCGTATCGGCCGGATTTGCTCTTTCCATTTATTCCCGGCGGGCTATGAGTCGAAAAACAAGAGAGTGCGCGATGCAAGATACCGCCAAGCTGGCGACGAGGGTCCTGATCGTCGACGACCATCCCGTGGTGCTGTCGGGCTGCCGCACCCTGTTCGCATCCGACCATTCAATCCGCATTGACGAGGCGAGCGATGCCAAATCCGGGCATCGCGCCTATGTCAGCAAGCGGCCCGACGTCACCGTGATCGACATCAGCCTGCCCGACGTCTCCGGGTTCGAGCTGATGCGGCGTATCCGCAAGGACGACCCCGACGCCAAGATCATCATGTTCAGCATGAACGACGATCCGGCGTTCGTCGTGCGGGCCGTCGAGCTCGGGGCGCAGGGCTATGTCTCCAAAGGCGACGACCCCAGGATCCTGCTCAAAGCGGTGCGCAAGGTGGTCGCGGGTGACAACTTCATCTCGCCGCAGCTTGCGGAAGCCGTGACGTTTTCCGGCGCGGCGATCAAGGCCAACCCCGCGTCACAGATGACGCCGCGGGAGCTCGAAATTCTTCGCTTGCTCGGACGCGGCGACAAGATCGTCGAGGTCGCCGAGGCGCTCGGCATCTCCTACAAGACCGTCGCCAACACCACGTCCCTGCTCAAGCAGAAGCTTGGCGCCAAGAACCATTCCGACCTGATCCGGATCGCAGTGGAAATCGGGATGAACTGACTTTCGCCAGCGACCGAACCGGCTGCTCCGGGATGCAGCGGTTCGGCCGACGGATCGACGCCGCCGTTGGCCGGGCAATGCATTGGACAACGGGCTGACGCCCATCCGCCGACACAATGGGCCGAGGCTGTATTCGTTCCCGCGGCTGATTCGGGAAAAAGCGGAGTTCATGGGCAAGGATCACTGACAGGACTTGGCTGCAACTGCCAAAACGAACCAGAGCCCAGATCGGGAAAAATAGGAACATTTTCGACGCGCGCGGGGTTTGGACTTGACGATTTCGTGACAGGCGACGAAAGCTTGCCGGAACAGTTTTGAGGGGTCGGCGACCCCGATGAGGCAACCGGTCTGCACACAACGACAGACCTTCCAAGAGAAGGGCTGCGGCAATGCCGCAGCCCTTTTTCATTGGGCGAGGGGTAGGCCGGAAGCGGTTTCCCGATGCCGCAAAACACTCTATGGTGGTTCAAAGCCACCGGCTGTTGACAAGTAACTACGTAAAATCAAAGGCTTAAGGGTCGAGCTTAGGGCCCGGCCGCCTTTGGAGGGCAGTTTGACTCGCTATATCTCGACCCGGGGCGAAGCCCCCGAACTCGGCTTTTGTGACGTGATGCTGACCGGGCTTGCCCGCGACGGCGGCCTGTATGTGCCGGCGGTGTGGCCACAGCTTCCGAGCGAGACGATCGCCGGCTTCTTCGGCCGCCCCTATTGGGAGGTCGCGGTCGACGTGATTCGTCCCTTCGCCGGCGGCGAGATTTCCGACGCCGAGCTCGGGCGCATGGCGAACGAGGCCTATGCCACCTTCCGCCATCCTGCGGTGGTGCCGCTGCGCCAGATGTCCCCGCACCAGTTCGTGCTGGAGCTGTTCCACGGTCCGACGCTCGCCTTCAAGGACGTGGCGATGCAGCTGATCTCGCGGCTGATGGACCATGTGCTCGAAAAGCGCGGCCAGCGCACCACCATCGTGGTCGCGACGTCAGGCGATACCGGCGGCGCCGCGGTCGAAGCCTTTGCGGGCCTCGAGAACGTCGATCTCATCGTGCTGTTTCCGCACGGCCGCATCTCCGAGGTGCAGCGGCGGATGATGACCACGACGGGCGCGGCCAACGTCCATGCGCTCGCCATCGAAGGCACCTTCGACGACTGCCAGGCTCTCGTTAAGGGGATGTTCAACAACCATCGCTTCCGCGATGCGACCTCGCTCTCCGGCGTCAATTCCATCAACTGGGCGCGCATCGTCGCACAGGTGGTCTACTATTTCACTTCCGCCGTCGCGGTCGGTGCTCCGGCGCGCGCGGTCGATTTCGTCGTTCCGACGGGCAATTTCGGCGACATCTTCGCCGGCTACGTCGCCAAGCGCATGGGGCTGCCGGTGCGCACCCTGCGCATCGCCGCCAACGTCAACGACATCCTGGCGCGCACGCTGAAGACCGGCATCTACGAGGTGCGTGAGGTGCACGCGACGGCATCGCCGTCGATGGACATCCAGATCTCCTCGAACTTCGAACGGCTGCTGTTCGAGGCCGGCCGGCGCGATGGCGCCGGCGTGCGTCGCCTGATGGAACAGCTGAAGCAGTCCGGCCGCTTCGTGCTACCCGATGCGACACTCGCCGCGATCCGCGAGGAGTTCGATGCCGGGCGCGCCGACGAGACCGAGACTGCGGCTGCGATCCGCGCCGCCTGGCGCGAAGCAGGCGAGCTGGTCGATCCTCATACCGCCGTGGCGCTCGCCGTCGCGGACCGCGACACCACCGATACGAAGGTGCCGAGCATCGTGCTCTCCACCGCCCATCCGGCCAAGTTCCCCGACGCCGTCGAGGCGGCTTGCGGCCAGCGGCCGCAATTGCCGGCCTGGCTCGACGGGCTGATGACCAAATCCGAACACATGAGGGTGATGAAGAACGATCAGGTCGAGCTCGAGCGGTTCGTGCTGTCCGCCAGCCGCGCCGCAAAGCAGGGAGTTGCCGGATGAGCGTCGAGATGTCCAAGCTTGCCTCCGGCCTCACCGTCGTCACCGACGAGATGCCCCACCTTGAGACGGCGGCGCTCGGCGTCTGGGCCGGCGTCGGCGGACGCGACGAGAAGCCGAACGAGCACGGCATCTCGCATCTGTTGGAACACATGGCGTTCAAGGGCACGACCAGGCGCTCCTCGCGCGAGATCGTCGAGGAGATCGAGGCGGTCGGCGGCGACCTCAATGCCGGCACCTCGACCGAGACCACGTCCTATTACGCGCGGGTGCTGAAGGCCGACGTGCCGCTCGCGCTCGACGTGCTCGCCGACATCCTTGCCAACCCCGCCTTCGAGCCCGACGAGCTGGAGCGCGAGAAGAACGTCATCGTGCAGGAGATCGGTGCCGCGCAGGACACGCCCGATGACGTCGTGTTCGAGCATCTGAACGAACTCTGCTATCCCGACCAGCCGATGGGCCGTTCGCTGCTCGGCACCGCCAAGACGCTGCGCGCATTCAACCGCGACATGCTGCGCGGCTATCTGTCGACGCATTATCGCGGGCCCGACATGGTGGTTGCCGCGGCCGGGGCGGTCGATCACGGCCAGGTCGTCGCCGAGGTCGAAAAGCGCTTTGCGAGCTTCGAGGGAACGCCCGGGCCGAAGCCGCAGGCCGCCCGGTTCGGCCAGGGCGGCGCCAAGGTGGTGCATCGCGAGCTTGAGCAGGCGCATCTGACGCTGGCGCTCGAGGGGGTGCCGCAGACCGATCCTTCGCTGTTCTCGCTGCAGGTCTTCACCAATGTCCTCGGCGGCGGAATGTCGTCGCGCCTGTTCCAGGAGGTGCGCGAGAAGCGCGGCCTCTGCTACTCCATCTACACCTTCCACGCGCCCTACACCGATACCGGCTTTTTCGGCCTCTATACCGGCACCGATCCCGCCGACGCACCGGAGATGATGGAGGTCGTGGTCGACATCATGAACGAATCGGTGGAGACGCTGACCGACGCCGAGATCGCCCGGGCCAAGGCACAGATGAAGGCGGGTCTGCTGATGGCGCTGGAGAGCTGCTCCTCCCGCGCCGAGCAGCTCGCCCGGCATGTGCTGGCCTATGGGCGCCCGCAGACAGTGCAGGAACTGGTCGCCCGGATCGACGCCGTCAGCATCGAATCGACCCGGGACGCGGCCCGTGCGCTGCTGTCGCGCAGCCGGCCTGCGGTCGTCGCATTGGGCAGCGGCAGGGGTCTGGACACGGCGGTGTCTTTTGCGGAAGGATTGACACGGGCGCGCGCCAAGGCGCGGCTGCATTAGGAGCCGCGCGCGGGCCTCGCCCCGGGAAGCATCACCATGGCCCTCTTTCGCCTGCCATCCAGTGGACCCGCCGCCCTGGCGCCGCGCGGCAACGGGCTGCTCCTGCGCGCGCCGCAAATGTCCGACTTCCTGCAATGGGCTCATTTGCGCGAGACCAGCCGCGACTATCTGACGCCTTGGGAGCCGATCTGGCCGTCCGACGATCTCACCCGCTCCGGCTTCCGCCGCCGCCTGCGCCGCTATGCCGAAGATATCGCCGCGGACCGCTCCTATCCCTTTCTGATCTTCCGTGAGCTCGACAGCGCCCTGGTCGGCGGCATCACGCTCGCCAATGTCCGGCGTGGCATCGTGCAGGCCGGGACCATCGGCTATTGGGTCGGCCAGCCCTATGCCCACCGCGGCTACATGACGGCCGCACTGCGGGTGCTGCTGCCGACGCTGTTCGGCGAGCTCAATCTGCACCGGGTCGAGGCCGCCTGCATCCCGACCAATGCGCCGTCGATCCGGGTGCTGGAGAAGTGCGGCTTCTCGCGCGAGGGCCTGGCGCGCCGCTATCTCTGCATCAACGGGGTCTGGCAGGATCACCTGCTGTTCGGCCTGCTGCACGAGGACTTCCGCGGCTGAGCAGCCTGATGGATGCGGCCTAATCCCTTTTTGCCGCCTTGGGTTCGCCGATATTGGCGATATAACCCGGCCGGAACATTGTCATGGAGTACGGGTGTTGATGGTGCAGGAGCTTCGGTCATCGCGGACGAGGTTGCGGCGGGGCGCAGCGGTCGTGCTGGCATTATCGGTCGGGCTCGCCTCCGTCTCGCCGGTGGCGGCGCAGTCGTTGACCGACCGCTTCAAGAGCCTGTTCGGCGGCAAGTCCGACGAGCCGGCGGAGCCGAAGCCGGCGCCTGCGCCCGGGCAGCCGGCCGAAGACGACCTCGATTGCCCGCAGGTCACGGTGCGCGCGGGCGCCTCGACCTACGCGGTCGGCGCCAGCGGCAAGCCGGCGGTCGGCAATGACATCCGCTTCCAGGCCTCGATCACCAAGATGGCGCGCGAATGCTTGCGCAGCAGTGCCGGCATCACGGCCCGGATCGGCATCCAGGGCCGTGTCATCGCCGGCCCCGCCGGGGCGCCTGCCTCCGTCGAGGTGCCGCTGCGCATCGCCGTCGTGCAGGGCGGCGTCGGCGAGAAGGTGATCGCCTCGAAGGCCTACCGGACCACGGTGGCGATGTCGGAAGGCGGCAGCGTGCCCTTCACCTTCGTCGCCGAGGATCTGGCCTATCCGGTGCCGGCGCCCGCGGTTGCCGATACCTACATCTTCTATGTCGGCTTCGACCCGCAGGCGCTCTCGCCGGAGAAGGCTAAGCCGAGGAAGAAGTAGCTTCAGTTCAAGGTCTCGTGCCCCGGACGCGGCTCAGCGCTCCCGGCGATGTGAAGCGTATCGTCCGGTGCGGTGCGACGCAGAGCCGGGGCCCACGCCGCGGCATGCTGGGTCCCGGCTCTGCGGAGCAGCGTTGCACGCTGCACCGCGTCCGGGACACGAGAGACCAGCACAAACAAAAAAGCCGGCGCTCGTCGCGCCGGCTTTTTGATTGGGTAAGGCAAATCCCTCAGTTCAGCTTCTGCCTGACTTCGTTGATGCCCTTGGCGAGCAGGTCGTCGGCGATCTGGCCCTTGACTGACTGCGACAGGATCGTGGAGGCAGCCTGCACGGCGGCTTCCGCGGCGGCTGCCCGGACGTCCGCTAGAGCCTGAGCCTCGGCGAGTGCGATCTTGCCCTCGGCGGTCTTGGTGCGGCGGGTGACGAAATCTTCCAATTTCGCCTTGGCCTCTGCTGCGATGCGCTCCGCTTCGGCGTTCGCGTTGGCGATGATGTCGGCGGCCTCGCGCTCGGCACCGGCAGTGCGCGCCTTGTAGTCGGCGAGCACCTTGGTGGCCTCCTGCTTGAGGCGCGCCGCCTCGTCCAGCTCGGCCTTGATACGAGCGGCGCGATGATCGAGCGCCGACATCGCCGTCTTGAACACCCCCACATAGGCGAAGATCACCATCAGGATCACGAAGGCGACGGCGACCCAAAACTCAGGTGTGAAGAACATCGAGACTAACCCTTCAAGGTCGCGTCAACGGCGGCATTGACCGACGCTGCATCCGGAACGACGCCCGTGAGCTGTTGAACGATGGTGCCGGCTGCATCGGCCGCGATGCCGCGGACGTTGCTCATGGCGGTCGCGCGGGTCGAGGCAATGGTCTTCTCCGCCTCGGTGAGCTTGGCGGACAGTTGCTCTTCCAGCGCCTTGCGTTCGGCTTCCGCCTGCGCATTCGCCTTCTCGCGGGATTCGTTGCCGATCGCCTGTGCACGTGCGCGCGCCGACGCGAGCTCGCCTTCATAGGCCTTGAGCGCCGCCTCGGACTCGTCCTTCAGCTTCTGCGCTTCGGCGAGATCGCCCTCGATCTTGTTCTGACGCGCCTCGATCGCACCCCCGACACGCGGCAGCGCGAACCGGGAGACGATCAGATACAGCGCGACGAAGGCGATCGCGAGCGACACCAGTTGCGAAGCAAAGGTGCTGCTCTCGAAAGGCGGAAAGCCACCGCCGTGGTGACCGCCATCGGCCTCCGTGTGAGCGCCGGTACCTTTGGCGCCGCCATGACTTTCAGCCATGGAGTTCTCCTGTTGCTGTCAGACGCGCCGCCTCCCACCAGGAAGCGGCGCGAAACGCGTTCAGAGCGGGACGAACAGCAGCAGCAGAGCGATCAGCAGCGAGAAGATGCCGAGCGCTTCGGTCACGGCGAAGCCGAAGATCAGGTTGCCGAACTGGCCCTGAGCAGCTGCCGGGTTGCGCATGGCTGCGGACAGATAGTTGCCGAAGATGAAGGCCACGCCGATGCCGGCGCCGCCCATGCCGATGCACGCGATGCCCGCGCCGAGAAACTTAGCTGCTTGCGGATCCATTTTTGACTCCTTGGAAGAAAGACAGGTGTGGGTGGAAAAGCACCCGGATCACTCAGTGTCCAGGGTGAATGGCGTCGTTGAGGTAGATACAGGTCAAGATCGCAAACACATAGGCTTGCAGGAACGCGACCAGCAGTTCGAGCGCGGTGAGCGCGACGGCGAGCGCCAGCGGCATGACCCCGCCGATCCAGCCGACCACGCCAAGAGACGCGCCGAGCATGGCAACGAAGCCGGCGAACACCTTCAGCGCGATGTGGCCGGCGAGCATGTTCGCGAACAGTCGAACGCTGTGCGAGACCGGCCGCAGGAAGAACGACAGCACCTCAATCGCCATGACCAGCGGCAGGATGTAGCCCGGAACGCCCGAGGGGACGAACACTTTCAGGAACTTCAGGCCGTTCTTGTAGAGGCCGTAGATCAGGACCGTGAAGAACACCAGCAGCGCCAGCGCCGCAGTGACGATGAGATGGCTCGTCACGGTGAACGTGTACGGAACGATGCCTACGAGGTTCGAGACGCAGATGAACATGAACAGCGAGAAGATCAGCGGGAAGAACCGCATGCCATCCGCTCCGGCAGTGCTGCGGATCATGCTGGCCACGAACTCATAGGAGAGCTCGGCCACCGACTGCAGACGCCCCGGAACCAGCTGCTTGCCGCTGGTGAGCAGAAGCAGCGCAATGATCCCCACCGCGACAAACATGTAGAGAGAGGCATTGGTGAAGGCGATCGTGTGATCGCCGATACGGCCGATCGTGAAGAGCGGTTCGACGTTGAACTGATGGATCGGGTCGATTTTCATCCGCGCGGCATCTCTCGTCTGCTGGACAAGCCGACCAGTGAAGATTGGTCGGCCGGCTGTGCCGGCGAGCGGCACGACAGTTAACCCGGCTAGGCCAATTACGAACCACCGCGCCTGTTCGGACCCGCGCCTGCCGTTCTCACCACATTCACCACGCCGGCGATGAAGCCCAGCAGCAGGAACGCGATGAATCCGAAAGGCGACGTCGACAGCAAGTGGTCGAACCCCCAGCCAATCCCCGCTCCGACAGCGACGCCGGCGATCAACTCCGAGGATAGTCGGAAACCAAGCGCCATCGCCGAGGCTCTGGCCGCTTTGTCTCCATCGTCACCTGCGGGTTGCTCGGTCTTGGCCCGGCGGTCGCGAAATTCGGACAACCGCTGATCAAGATTTCCGAGCCGATCGGAAAGCGCGGCTTCCTCGGACGATCTATCGCGATCTCCATCCTCGCCGTGTCCCGTGCCCTGTGTCATGCAACGAAGACCCGAAACGCTGCGGCTGAATGGAAATTGCGCCCGTCACCCTCAAAAGCCGCGCGGACCATACTGATGGCCCATAATCAAGTCAAGCCAAGTCACGATTGCGTCGCTTCCGATTATGTATTTGATTTACTTGATAATATTGACGCGCACAGCAGCGCTGCACACAGCGTGACGCCGCACCGCAGCAGGTCTGCTTGCGAACGGCGGACGCAGCCGTGCTTTCGCCGCGCTCGCGGGATCAAAGAAGCCGCCGCGTTCGTTGATTTCGGGGCGGCTTTTTGGCGGCGGATTGCCGGCTGGGGGTGTAGAATTGCAGCCGCAGCCGCAGCAGTGCCGGGGCGGAGACAATGATGAGACCTGCGACGTCATCCACGACATCATGGCTCGCGGCGGCGGCCGCGGTGATGGTGGTCAGCGGCGGCCTCGTGGCCGCGCAATCTGCGCCCGACGGCGAAAATGGCCGCTACAGCATGACGCCCATCCCCGAGGGCGTGCTGCGGCTCGACACGCGCACCGGCACGGTGTCGACCTGCACCAGGAACGGCGCCGGTTGGGCCTGCTACGCGGTGCCCGACGAGCGGACTGCGCTCGACACCGAGATCGGCAGGCTCCAGGCCGAGGTCGAGCGGCTGAAGGCACAGCTCGCGGCGGGGCCGACGGTATCGGGCAAGATCGACGAGGCGCTGCCAAAATCCGATCCACTCAGGAAACCCGAGCCCAAGGTCGCCGAGGGCGAGCGTAAGATCGAGATCCCGCTGCCGAGCGAGCAGGACGTCGACCGCATGATGACGTTCATGGAAAAGGCCTGGCGGCGGCTGATCGACATGGCCAACCGCGTGCAGAAAGACGTGTCGGGGAAGATCTGATGCGGGCCCCTCCATGACATCAGCCAGATCCGTCACCCGCTCCGCACCATCGTCCGTGCAGGCAACCACCGTCACATCGACACTGCTCACCCTGCAGACGCCTGGCCGCGGCTTCACTGATCTGACCAGCGAGGCCGCGAGATTCATCGCCGAGGCGCACGCGGGTGAGGGCGCGTTGACGCTGTTCATCCGCCACACCTCGGCCTCGCTGACGATCCAGGAGAACGCCGATCCCTCCGTGCTGGTCGATCTCACCACGGCACTGTCGCGGCTCGCGCCGGAGAACGCCGGATGGACCCATGATGCCGAGGGACCCGACGACATGCCGGCCCACATCAAGACCATGCTGACGCAGACTTCGCTCCAGGTCCCGGTCCTGAACGGCAGGCTCGCGCTCGGCACCTGGCAGGCGATCTACCTGATCGAGCATCGCAGCCGCCCGCACCGCCGTGAGATCGTGCTGCAATTCATCGGCAGCAACCGGTAGAGCGTTTTCGAGCGAAGTGGGTACCGGTTCGCGTGAAGAAAGCGCGTCCAAGCAAGAACCACACAAAGCAAAACCGGCCGCGGAGACCGCGGCCGGTTGGTGTCGTCGATTGCTGCTGCGATCAGGTCGCCTTGATGTCGACGTCCTTGGTTTCCGGCAGGAACAGGAAGCCGATCACCACGGTAATCGAGGCGAAGATGATCGGGTACCACAGACCGGCATAGATGTCGCCGGTCGAGGCCACGATGGCGAAGGCGGTGGCGGGCAGGAGGCCGCCGAACCAGCCGTTGCCGATGTGGTAGGGCAGCGACATCGAGGTGTAGCGGATGCGGGTCGGGAACAATTCGACCAGCATCGCCGCGATCGGGCCGTACACCATGGTCACGAACAGGACCAGGACGAACAGCAGACCGATGATCGCCGCCGGCTGCGGACGGAAGACGTCGAACGGATGCGACATCTTCACGATGCCGGTGTCACCCGCCTTGGGATAGCCAGCCGCCTGCACCGCGGCGAGAACCGCCGGGTTGCTGTCCTTGGCGTTGGCGTAGGGCACGTCCTTGCCGTTGACCACGACCTTCACGCCCGAGCCGGCCGGACCCGAACTCGTCGTGTACCTGACCGACGATTGCGACAGGTAGGCGCGTGCGGTGTCGCAAGGCGCGGTGAACACGCGGGTGCCGACCGGGTTGAACAGATCGCCGCAGCCGGCGGGATCGGCCACCACCTCGACCTTGACCGACTCGATGGCCTTTTCCAGCGCCGGGTTGGCGTTGGACGTGATCATCTTGAAGATCGGGAAGAATGTGAGGGCCGCGATCAGACAGCCGCCGAGGATGATCGGCTTGCGGCCGATCTTGTCGGAGAGCGCACCGAACACGATGAAGAAGCCGGTGCCGAGCAGCAGCGACCACGCAATCAGGAGGTTGGCGGTGTAGCCGTCGACCTTCAGGATCGATTGCAGGAAGAACAGCGCGTAGAACTGGCCGGTGTACCAGACCACGCCCTGGCCCATGACGCCGCCGAGCAGGGCGAGCAGCACGAGCTTGCCGTTCTGCCAATTGCCGAAGGCTTCCGTCAGCGGCGCCTTCGAACTCTTCCCCTCTTCCTTCATCTTCTGGAAGATCGGCGATTCGTTGAGGCGGAGCCGGATCCAGACCGAGATGCCGAGCAGCAGCACGGAGACGAGGAACGGAATGCGCCAGCCCCACGCCGCGAAATCGGCCTCACCGAGCGCGGTGCGGGTGAACAGGATCACCAGCAGCGACAGGAATAGGCCGAGGGTCGCCGTGGTCTGGATGAAGGAGGTGTAGAAGCCGCGCTTGCCGTTCGGCGCGTGCTCCGCGACGTAGGTCGCCGCACCGCCATATTCGCCGCCGAGCGCCAGGCCCTGGGCCAGACGCAGGATGATCAGGATGATCGGGGCCGCGATGCCGATGGTGGCTGCGTTGGGCAACAGGCCGACGATGAAGGTCGACAGGCCCATGATGAGGATGGTGACGAGGAAGGTGTACTTGCGGCCGACGATGTCGCCGACACGGCCGAACACGATCGCGCCGAACGGGCGTACCAGGAAGCCGGCGGCAAACGCCAGCAGCGCGAAGATGTCGCGGGTTGCCGGCGGATAGGCCGAGAAGAACTGCGCACCGATGATGCCGGCCAGCGAGCCGTAGAGATAGAAGTCGTACCACTCGAAGACGGTACCGAGCGAGGAGGCGAGAATGACGAACCGTTCGTCCTTCGTCATCCCCTGCGCGCTCGATTGAGACACAGCCATTGTCGACATGTTGAGTCGCTCCCCGAAAATCGTTTCCTCTCGCCCCCAGAATGTCCGGACGTGCCGGATCAGCCCAGGTCTTGGCCACAAGGTAACATCGGCGTGAAACCCGCCCCAATACGACTTTCGGCCTTGCGCACTGGCGCTGCGGTATCCCGCGCCGGTGCGCAAATGCGAAGCCCAGGGATTAACCCCTTTGCAGCAAAGGGATAATGTGCACTTGCATGCCACGACCGCTCGGGGAAGAATTGACGCACCCGGCATCTGTTCGCCGGACCGGCGCGAACGACAGCAAGAGAACGATGAACGCTCCTTCGACCCACCTCGTCATCGCCGATGATCATCCCCTGTTCCGCGATGCGCTGCGGCAGGCGGTGGCGGGCGTTCTCCCGTCGGCCCGGATCGACGAGGCCGGAACCTTCGAGGATCTGACCAAGCTTCTGGAGCAGACCTCCGAGGTCGATCTGGTCCTGCTCGACCTCTCCATGCCCGGGATCTCCGGCTTCTCCGGCCTGATCTATCTGCGCGCGCAATATCCGGCGATTCCGGTCGTGATCGTCTCGGCCTCCGACGACAGCGCCACGATCCGCCGTTCGCTCGATTTCGGCGCGTCCGGCTTCATCCCGAAGCGATTCGGGGTCGAGACCTTGCGCGACGCCATCCTCAAGGTGATGGAAGGCGACGTCTGGGTTCCCGCCGATACCGACCTGTCCGCCGCCGCCGACCCCGACATGACCCGCCTGCGCGACCGCCTGGTGACGCTGACGCCTCAGCAGGTTCGCGTCCTGATGATGCTGTCGGAGGGCCTTCTCAACAAGCAGATCGCCTACGAGCTCGGCGTCTCCGAAGCCACGATCAAGGCCCACGTTTCGGCAATCCTGCAAAAGCTCGGCGTCGAGAGCCGGACGCAAGCGGTGATTGCCGCGGCGAAGATCGCCGGCAGCCAGTGGAAGCAGGGCACGCCGACGGGGTAGCGTTTGCGCGTTAACTGGTGGATGTTCGGGCTCGCGGCAGAGCGCAATCATTCGGTGCGATGAGAGCTTCGGCGGTTTTGACCGTTGTGGGCATTTCGCTCGATGGATTAGCTGGACCGCTAAGCCGCCGTTTGGAATAGACCGCCAGTGGTAGATGTGGCTAAGTTGGGGGCAAACTCCGGAGGATGAAGATGCCGTACTTCGCAGTCAACCAGACCCAATCCGATCGCACGTCTAAGGTGCTTGCAGATGTCTTCTGTGCGCTTTTACTAGGGACCTTTTCCATCGTCTTTTTCGGTCTGGTTGGCGGCCTTGTTGCTTTCGTTCTGCTGGAAGCTTGCTTGCTCGCCCTCGATTGGGTGATGCCGAGCGACGATGATGCCGCTGGGGTTGTTCGCTAGGAGATCAAGGGCCAACGAATGAGCAAGCCCGTAAAATCTGAAAGCGAACTGATCGCCATGGCGAGAGCCGAGTTGAAGGTCCACGCCGACTGTCCCGATGGAATCACGATTTCCGTCCTCCGCGACGGGAAATCCTGGGAGTTTCGGGCCAGCGCTGATCAGGCGACCTCTGATCGGCCGGGCTATCCTGAATGCGTTGCCATGCTTGTCCAGATTGGGGATCACCTCTGCAAGCAGTACGATGTCGAGGGGTAGGGGCACCTCGACAAGCCGCACAGGTTCAGAAGAAGCGGGCCATTACCATCGTCAGACCAGCTGAGAAGGACATGATGATAGCCAGAGGAATACCTGTTTCAAAGAATGGAAGTGCCATCCATCGGTGTGACTGCCGGTTGCGCGGCAGGAAAAACCAGAGAAGGACCGCTGACAAGACAATTAAAAATGCACCGATCACGAAATCCCCCTGAGCAGCGGCATCGCCGCAGCTAGTCCTCCGAAGACCCCCTTGCTGGCAGCCCCTGCAGGTCAATGCGATTAATCACTGCGACCATATTATAGCTAATGCTGGGTCAAATTGCCCATTTTTCTAGTTGACCCGGATTTGGCCCCCGGTAAAGGTGCTCTGCTTCACGCCGCAGGCGAGATCTGACATGTCTCGCCAAAATCCTAAAAAAAGAACGGGCGTAAGCATCAGGAGGGTGAACTAGCTCCCGTGCGGAAAAGGCGGGCTGCCAAGGCGGTGGCCATGCTTCTGCTCGCCCGGAGTCAGCACTCAGCGAGCGGGGACAAGACATCGATGCGCCCATTGTTGGCGGTGAGTACGGCTATCGACTGGCTGAACGAAAAGGTCGGCAACGTCTGCAACATATTGGTGCTTGCTGCCTGTCTCGTCAGCGCCGTCAATGCGATGATCCGATACGCCTTCAGCTACAGCTCCAACAGCTGGCTAGAGACCCAATGGTACATGTTCGCTGTCGTCGTGATGTTCGGCGCGTCCTACACTTTCAAGCGCAACGAGCATGTTCGGGTGGAGATCCTTTACCTCATGCTCTCAGAACGCGGCCAGCTTTGGCTGGATCTGATCGGGACTCTGGTTTTCCTCATCCCGGCATGTCTGCTCCTCAGCTACCTGTCCTGGGGAATGTTCTACAACTCGCTGATCATCGGTGAAATGTCCAACAATGCCGGTGGCCTCCTTCGGTGGCCGATCAAGTTCGTCCTGACGGCCGGATTCTTCATGGTGGCTCTGCAGGGCGTGTCGGAGGTCATCAAACGTGCGGCGGCCTTGCGCGGTGAAGTCACCATCGAGGCGAAATACGAGCGGCCGACCCAATGATCACGATCGAGATGATGCCGCCGCTGATGTTCGGCGGCCTGGTCCTGGCGATGCTGATCGGCTTTCCGGTCGCCTTCACGCTGGCCGCCCTCGGGCTCTCGTTCGGATTTCTCGCGATCCATTTGGGATTTTTCGAGTTCAGCTTCCTCCAGGCGATCCCGGAGCGCATCTACGGCAGCGTTCTGGCCAACGAGCTGCTGCTGGCCATCCCATTCTTCACGTTCATGGGCGCGATCCTCGAACGATGCGGCCTCGCAGAGGACATGCTGGATTCGATGGGGCAGCTGTTTGGCCCCGTTCGCGGCGGTCTCGGCTATTCCGTGATCATCGTCGGCTTCATCCTCGGTGCCATCACAGGCACCGTGGCCGCGCAGGTGATCGCGATGGCGCTGATCTCGATGCCGGTCATGATCCGCTACGGCTATAACGTGCGCTACATCACCGGCGTGCTCGCAGCCTCCGGCACCATAACGCAGCTGGTGCCTCCTTCGCTGGTTCTGATCGTGCTCGCGGACCAGCTCGGCAAGTCAGTGGGCGACATGTATCTGGGCGCCTGGGGGCCATCGATCCTCCAGATTGCGCTGTTCGCGGGCTACACCTTCGTTCTGAGCATCGTCAAGCCGGGCCATGTCCCGGCGGTGCCCAAGGAAGCGAGGACGCTCAAGGGCTGGGCGCTCTGGCGCAAATGCCTTCTAGGCATCATTCCATCCGCCGTTCTGATCTTCGTGGTGCTCGGCACGATGATGCTGGGCCTCGCCACGCCGACCGAAGCGGGCGCGATGGGCGCCGTCGGCGCGATCGTCCTCGCCGTCATCCATCACAAGGATTTCAGCTCGGCCGGTCACAAGGTCTTGCTCGTCGGCGTCGCCGCTGCCGGAATCGGCACCATCATCGGCATCTACTTCACGCCGAATCTGCCGTTCAAGATTGCGTTCGCGACTGCCTATCTGGCAGTGGCCTGGCTGTGTCTCGAGGTAATCAGGATTCCCGACCTGCGCTTGCTGGTAAAGCAGGGTTATGAGACCACCATGCGCATCACTTGCATGGTGACTTTTATCCTCATTGGATCGACCTGTTTCTCGATTGTCTTTCTCGGCTGCAACGGGGGCGTCTGGCTCGAACATATGCTGACATCGTTGCCGGGCGGTGTGTGGGGCTTCTTAATCTTCATCAATCTGTTCATCTTCTTTGTCGCCTTCTTCCTCGACTTCTTCGAGATTGCCTTCATTATTGTCCCCATGGTCGCGCCGACCGCCCTCAAGCTCCTCACCCCTGTCGTCGGCGCGGATGCTGCCTTGATCTGGTTTGGGATCATGCTGTGCGTGAACATGCAGACTTCCTTCCTGCATCCCCCCTTTGGCTTCGCGCTGTTCTATTTGCGCGGCGTGGCGCCGAAGGAAGTCAAGAGTTCAGACATCTATTGGGGCGCGGTGCCGTGGATCGGTCTGCAGGCGATCATGGTTGCGGTCGTGATCGCATTCCCGATCACTGTCACCGGGTTGCTGGACGCCCCGATCAAGGTGGATCTGGAGAAGATCAAGATCGAGATTCCGGACGTCGAGCTGCCGCCACCATTGATCGATTTCGGGCAGCCCAAGAACTGAGGGACGTCAACCGAGGCATTTCGGCGCGTCCGGCTTCATTCCGAAGCGGTTCGGGGTCGAGACCTTGCGTGACGCCATCCTCAAGGTGATGGAGGGCGACGTCTGGGCTGCCGCCGATACCGATCTGTCCGTCGCCGCCGATCCCGACATGACCCGCCTGCGCGACCGCCTGGTGACGCTGACGCCGCAGCAGGTTCGCGTCCTGATGATGCTGTCGGAGGGCCTTCTCAACAAGCAGATCGCCTACGAACTCGGCGTCTCCGAAGCCACCATCAAGGCCCCTGTCTCGGCGATCCTGCAGAAGCTCGGCGTCGAGAGCCGGACGCAGGCGGTAATCGCGGCGGCGAAGATCACCGGCGGCCAGTGGAAGCAGGGCACGCCGACGGGGTGATCCGCTACAGCTTGGTCAGAAGCACGCTGGCCGCTTTGATATCCGCCGTTTCGGAGCCCTCGGCAAAGCCCTCGAGCGCCGATTGGAGCCATCGCTTCGCCTCGTCGCGCTGCCCACGCTCGGCAAACAGCCCGGCGAGATCGATCGTGGCGCGCAGCTCCCAGGCCGTGGCGCCTTGCCGGCGACTGAGATCCAGAGATTGCATGAAGTGGGCTTCTGCCTGCTCGGCGTCGGGCTCGGGCAGCGACAACAGAACTCTGCCTTTCATCCGCAGCAATTCGGGCATGTAGAGATGATCGCCGCTCTGATCGACGAGGCGGATCGCATCGTCGATCAGGCGCGCACTCTGCTCGATCTGTCCAAGCGCCAACAAGCCTTGAACCAGCGCGATGTTGAAGGTCGTGGTGAGCAGTTCGTAGCCGGCCTCGTGGAGATCGCGTAGGCAAGCGAAGATCGTATCGACGCCTTGCGCGGCGTCCCCCCGCCGGATCGCCAGTTCGCCTTTCACGCCGCGGCCTACCACGAGATAGGGACCCATCGATCGAGATTCGGCATGCGCGATGAATTGGTCGATGCTCTGCTCGGCGCCGTCGAGATCGCCGTCCCAGAGCGAGATCGAGACCGCCCAGATCAACGCAATGCAGAGCGTGATCGGATGCTCCATTTGCGCGGCTTCAGTCACCGTCTGTTGCGCCAGCTGCCGCGCGTCCGCGGGACGGCCCTGCAACCAGAGTTCGCGCGCCAGCGTGATACCGGCCCGGTTGCGGTGATCGAAGCCATGGATGGTGCTGGTTCGTTCCGCGCCCGGCCCTTGCCATGCGACCTCCAGCATCTTCACCGCCTCGCGGTGCTCGCCGGCCAGATGCAGCGAGACCCCGAGCAGCGAATGGGCGAGGACGATCGAGCCGGGATCGCCGAGCGGCTGCGCGACCGCAAGGCTCTGCTGCGCATAGCCAAGCGCGGCATGGAACTGTCCCATCCGTTCGTTAAAGATATGCATGCGGCCGAGCAGCTGCAGCTGATTCGGCGGGTCACCGCGCGCCTCCGCGATCGCAAGGCTCCTACTCAAGGCCACGCGCGCCGCCTCGCTGCCGCCGCGCGTGAACATCAGGGTCAGCCCGAGGGCGGCCTGGATGTGCATTTCATCGGCGCTGCCGCGCGCGGACGGGGTCATGGCAAGCAGTGCCCGTTCCGACCAGCGCCGGCATTCGATCAGAAGAGACATCGCGAGGAAGATCGGCGCTGCCGCGGCGGCGAGCGTGATGCCGGCGCTGGCGTCGCCGCCCGTGCCAAAGCACCAGTCCAGCGCGGCACGCACGTTGTGGAGCGCGGAGAAGTGGATCGCCCGTTCGTCGGCGTTCGGCGTTGCCGCCCAAGTGCTGCCGGCCTGCTCCAGCCATCGCCGGTAGTAGGCCGCGTGGCGGGCGGCGAGCGCGGCGTCGTTCGGCTCGATCTCGAGCAGATAGGCGCGCGTGGTATCGAGCAGACGGTAGCGCATCATGGCGCCGACCGGCCGCGGCGCGACCATCGATTTGGCGACGAGACTGTCGATGGCATCGAACAAATGGGAGCGGTCGGCACGTTCATCCGGGACGACCTCGAGGGCGGCGTCGATGGTGAAGTGACCTGCGAAGACCGCCAGCCTGCGGAGGACGAGGCGCTCGATGTCGGACAGCAGCCCGTAGCTCCAGTCCAGCGTCGCCCGCAACGTCTTCTGCCGCGGCGGCGCGGTGCGCTGGCCCTGCCAGAGCAGATTGAGACGCTCGTCGAGCAGCGCGGCCGTCTGCTCCAGGCCGTAAGCTTCGACCCGGCCTGCGGCGAGCTCGATCGCCAAAGCCATGCCGTCAAGGTTGCGGCAGATCCTCGCGATAGTCGCGGCGTTGGTATCGTCGATCGCGATCTGCGCGCCGCCAGCGGTCGCCCGTTCGATGAAGAGCTGAAGCGCGGGATAGGTCTGCGCAGCCGCCGCACTCAGCCCGGCACTATCAGGCGGTACGGCGAGCGGTGCCAATCGATAGACCTGCTCGCCCTCGACGCGCAGGGCTTCGCGGCTGGTGGCGAGGATGTGCACATCAGGCGCAGCGTGGAAGATCGCCGAAGCCAGCGGTGCCGCCGCGGCGATGACATGCTCGCAATTGTCGAGGATGAGCAGCATCCGCTTGTCCCTGACATGCGCGAGCAGCGCGGGCAGGGGATCGTCGGTCTCGGCCGGCAAGCCGAGCATCAACAGGATCGAGGTGATCACGAGATCGGGATCGCTGAGCGCGGCAAGGTCGACGAAATGTGCGGCGTCGGAGAACGTCGCGAGCAGGTCGTGGGCGATCGCCACCGCGACGGCAGTCTTGCCGACGCCGCCCGGACCGACGATCGTGACGAAGCGTGCGGTGAGAAGCTTGTCGGAGATGGTGGCGACCGCCTGGTCGCGCCCGATCATCCGTTGCAGCCGATTCGGCAGCTTGACCGGCGGCAGTTCCATCGGCGGGGACGAGCGCCGCGCCGCCTGAAGCTGCGTGTGCGAGATCGGTGCCACGAAGCAATAGCCGCGCCCGGAGAGCGTCGTGATGTATCGCGCGCCGTCTTTGCCGTCGCCGAGCGCCTTGCGGAGGGCGGCGATGTGAAAGCGCAGATTGGCCTCTTCGACGGTGATGCCGGGCCACACCAGCGCCATCAGATCCCATTTGCTGACGACCTCGTTCGGCCGCGACATCAGTGCGATCAGCGCGTCGAACGCCTTCGCACCCAGCGGCACTGTGACGCCGTCGCGCGTCACGAGCCTTTCATGTGGCGCCACGGTGAATGGTCCGAACGAGAGTCTTGGCCCGGTCGGCTTGGTCATCGCGAAATCTTGCTCATTTGCGAACCGGATAGCCAGAGGGCAGCCATCCCGCAAGGCCTGCGTTGCATCGGCCTCAGGCCTTGTTTGCAGGCCTCGTAACAGCTTCTGCGCCGGCCTCACAACTTCTCACAAGTCCAAACGGGTCTCCGGAGCGCGTCGCTGCTAGTCAGTTTGCGCGACGGCAAGGAGCTCTTCATGACGCACACAGCAAAACTGCTCTACACGGCCCGGACCCACACCAGCGGCGGCCGGCACGACGGCATATCGCGCAGTTCCGACGGTCGCCTCGACGTCAAGCTGTCGCCGCCGGGCGGGGCCGGCATCGGCACAAATCCCGAGCAATTGTTTGCGGCCGGCTGGTCGGCCTGCTTCGAAGGCGCCATGGAACTCGCCGCGCGCAAGCAGAAGGTGACCCTTCCCAGGAAAAGCGCGATCGATGCGGAGATCGATCTGGTGCTCGACGAGGGCGCCTACGCGCTGAGGGCGCGCCTCAATGTCAGCCTGCCGGGTCTCGACCCCGAGATCGCACGCGGCATCATCGATGAAGCGCATCAAACCTGCCCCTACTCCAAGGCCGTCCGCGGCAACATCGACGTCACGGTCGCGCTGATCTGACGCACCATCATCAACCACGACAAGGTAACACCATCATGAAACGGATCATTGATCAGCACCGCCGCCAGTTTCTCGGCATCGCCACCGGAGCTGCCGCCGCCGGTATCGGCATGATCGCGTTCGCTCGTGCCGAGACCGAACCGCAGCGATCTCAAGGGTCGAATGCGTCCTTCGGCGCGATCAAGCAGATCGAAGCCGGCGTCCTCAATGTCGGCTATGCCGAGGCGGGTCCCTCGAACGGTCCGGTGGCGATCCTGCTGCACGGCTGGCCCTACGACATTCACGCCTTCATCGAGGTCGCACCGATCCTGGCGCAGGCCGGCTATCGCATCATCATCCCTCATCTGCGCGGTTACGGCTCGACGCACTTCCTCTCCAGCGAGACGCCGCGCAATGGCGAGCCTGCCGCGATGGCGTCCGACATCATCGCGCTGATGGACAAGCTCGAGATCAAGAAGGCCGTCGTCGCCGGCTTCGACTGGGGTGCACGCACCGCCGACATCATCGCCGCGCTGTGGCCGGAGCGGTGCCGCGCGCTGGTGTCGGTCAGCGGATATCTGATCTCCAGCCAGGCTGCGGGCAATATGCCGCTGCCGCCGTCGGCCGAGCTGCAATGGTGGTACCAGTTCTACTTCGCGACCGAGCGCGGCCGGGCCGGCTACGAGAAGTACACGCATGATTTCGCCAAGCTGATCTGGAAGCTGGCCTCGCCGCAGTGGAAGTTCGACGACGCCACCTTCAACAGAAGCGCAGCGTCGCTCGACAACAAGGATCATGTCGCGATCACGATCCACAATTACCGCTGGCGGCTCGGGCTCGCCCAGGGCGAGGCAAAATACGAGCATCTCGAAAAGAAGCTGGCCGCAGCTCCGCAGATCGAGGTGCCGACGATCACGATGGAGGGCGATGCCAACGGCGCGCCCCATCCCGATCCCAGCGCCTATGCCAAGAAGTTCTCAGGCCGATACGAGTTTCGCCTGATCACCGGCGGCGTCGGCCACAATCTGCCGCAGGAAGCGCCGCAAGCCTTCGCCAAGGCCATCATCGACGCCGACGGCGGCGCCTGAGGATATTGTCCGCCTCCGGTTCAGCCCGGCTGGACCGGAGGATATCCGTCGCTCCGAGCCTGTTGAGAGATCATGACCGCGCCCGAACCCGAAAAGAAAACCTTCGCATTCTCCACGGTGATCGTTCTTGCCGTGGTTCTCGTCGTCATTCTGCTGACCTGCGTGCCGTATCTCGCCACGATCGTCTCGGCGCAGACGCCGGCTGAAAGCACGGCCGCCAACGCCTCGCCGATCTTCGGCGTCACGATCCCCGCCGGCTACAAGCAGTGGGAGCTGATCGCGCCGGCCGAGGAGGCTGCGCCGCTCGACGAACTGCGCGCTGTCGTCGGCAACCAGGCTGCCATCGATGCCTACCAGGCCGGCAAGCTTCCGTTCCCGGGCGGGACCGTGTTGGTCAAGCGCGCTTGGAAGCGGAAGCAATCACCTGAATTTGCATCCGCGACGATCCCCGGTGCTGCTACGACGGTCCAGGTGATGGTCAAGGATTCCAAGAAATATGCCTCCACTGGAGGCTGGGGCTTTGGCCGCTTCATCAACGGCAAGCCGGTTGACGAGGCCCAGCACCGCACCTGCTGGGGCTGTCACGAAGCCCGTGCCAAGAACCACGATTACGTGTTCACGCGGCTCGCGCCTTAAGTCCTTGCGGAGACTGGAATGAAGACCTGGTTCATGAGCGGCAGTTCGCGCGGGTTGGGGCGCGCCATCACGGAAGCCGCACTCGTTGCGGGCGACCGGGTGGTGGCCACGGCTCGCAAGCTCGACCCGCTCGAACCGCTGCGCGAACGTTTCGGGGAAGGACTGCGGCTGGCAACGCTTGATGTGACCGACGAAGCGGCAGCGCAAGCGGCGATCGACCTCGCGGTGGAAGCCTTCGGCGGTCTCGACGTCGTCGTGAACAATGCCGGCTATGGCGATCTCGGCTCGGTCGAGGACACCAGCCTCGCCTCGTTCCGGCAGCAGATCGAGGCCAATCTGATCGGCACCATCATCGTCACCAAGGCGGCGATCCCGGTGCTGCGCAAGCAGCGCCGCGGGCACATCATGCAGGTCTCGTCGGTCGGCGGCCGCATCGGCGCGCCGGCCCGCGCGCCCTATTCGGCGGCGAAATGGGGTATCGAAGGCTTTTCGGAATCGCTGGCGCGCGAGATGGCGCTGATCGGCGTGCATGTGACCATCGTTGAGCCCGGCGGCTTCCGGACCGGCTTTGCCCAGACCTCGCATGAGACCGACGAAGGACGTCCGGAGTACGACGCGGTGGTCGGTGCCGCCGTCAGGATGCAGCGCGACTACGATGGCCGTCAACGCCATCGCGGCGACGGACCGGCAGCGTCTCGACGAGCTGGAGAAATGGCGCGCGCTTGCGTATCGACCGACTACTGACGGCGTCCTATTCCGCTGCCACCATCTGCTGCGTGCGCCACTGCCCGAGCAGAGCACGCAGCGAAGCCGGCTTCACCGGCTTGTTGAGCACCGCGATCTTCTCGTCGCGCGCGGCGACCTGCACGGCGGGGCTGCGATCGGCCGTGATCAGGATCGCAGGGATGGTATCGCCGAAACGGCGGCGGATCTCGCGGATGGCGGCGATGCCGTTGCCGCGATCGAGGTGATAATCGACCAGAAGGCCGGTGACGCGGCGGCCGGCGGTTTCGATCGCGGCGATCGCGCCTTCGGGATCGGCGACCGCGATCACCTCGGCGTCCCAGGCCTTGAGCAGCGTGCGCATGCCGTCGAGGATCGCCGCATCGTTCTCGATGCAGACGATCAGCGCGCCCGAGATCGGTGTGCGCGCCAGCGGCGTCGCGCTGGTCACGGCCGCGGTGTGGGTGACCGCCTTCGCCGTCGGCACGGTCACCGAGAACACCGAGCCGCCGCTTCGATTGCCGTCGATGGCGATGCCGTGCTTGAGCACGCGGGCCAGGCGTTCCACGATCGAGAGGCCGAGGCCCAGACCGCGCGCGATCCGCGCGCCCTGCTCCAGGCGATGGAACTCCTTGAAGATCTCGCCGCGCTTAACCGCGGGGATACCGACGCCGGTGTCGTAGACGCAGATTTTGAGCGAGGCGCCGCGGCGGCGGCAGCCGACCAGCACGCGGCCGCGGGGGGTATACTTGATCGCGTTCGAGATCAGGTTCTGGAGCAGGCGCCGCAGCAGGAGCCGGTCCGACTCGACCGGCAGCGAGCAGGGCACGAAGGCGAGCTCCAGTCCCTTGGCGCGCGCGATCGGCGCGAACTCGATTTCCAGCGAGCGCATCAGATCGGCCATCTTGAAGCTCGAGATCGAGGTCGCCATCGCGCCGGCGTCGAGTCTGGAGATGTCCAGCAGCGCGCCGAGGATTTCCTCGATCGCCTGCAGCGATTCGTCGATGTTCTCGACCAGCCGCGTCTCCTCGCCATTGTGCTGGCGCTCGACGAGGCTCGTGACGTAGAGCCGCGCCGCATTCAGCGGCTGCAGGATGTCGTGGCTGGCGGCGGCGAGGAAACGCGTCTTGGAGATGCTGGCATCCTCCGCCGCGCTCTTGGCGATGGCCAGCTCGGAGTTCAGCCGCGTCAGCTCCTCGGTGCGGTCGCGCACGCGCTTTTCCAGCGTCGCATTGGCGCGCTCCAGCGCTTCGGCGGCTTCGAAGGTCGGCGTGACGTCGGTGAAGGTGATGACGAAGCCACCGCCGGGCATGCGGTTGGTGAGCACTTCGATCACCATGTGGCGTTCCGGCAGGCGCTCGAGATAAGGCTCACTGTCGGTGGTGTAGGCCGCAAGGCGCCGTTCCAGCAGGGCCTCGCGCTCGAGCGGATCGTTCGGATCGCCGAGGCCGATGAATTCCAGGATCTCGCGCAAGGGCGTGCCGAACTGGATCAGATGCAGTGGCACATTGAGGAGGTCGCCGAACTGCCGATTGGAGCAGATCAGTTGCAGATCGGCGTCGAACACGGCGATGCCCTGGCGCACATGGTTGAGCGCGGTCTGCAGGATCTCGCGGTTGAAATGCAGCGCGGCGTGCGAATCGTCGAGCAGCTTCAGCGCGGCCTTGGCGGAGACCGTCCGCTTGCGCAGCAGCAGCGACATCACGAGGCGGGAGGAGGCCGCGCCGATCGAGGAGGCAATCAGATGCTCGGCGTGTTGCAGCAGCTCGAAATCGGCGGGCGCACCGGGCTCCAGCCGCACGTTGCGCCGCGCCGAGAAGGCCTCGAAGGAGTGCCGTGCGCGGTCGGGCCCGAGATACTGCGCCACCGTGGTCTGGATGTCCTGCACGGTGACGGTGCTGCGCCAGCGGCGGAAGCTCGGGGAGATCGGTGCGAGCGTATTGGGCACGAACAGATCGGCCTGCAGCAGTTCGATGGAAGACGGCCGGCGCGCCAGCGACAGCAGCACATAGGTCACGATGTTGAGGGACAGCGACCAGATCACGCCGTGCATCAGGGGCGGCAGGTCGGCGCCGAACAGTGCCTGCGGCCGCAGCGCCTCGATGCCGAACGGGCCGTGCTGCAGCAGCAGGATGCCTGACGTCGAGGAATCCATGAAGCTCGGCATGAACAGCGTGTAGAGCCACACCGCAAACCCGACCAGCATGCCGCCGATCGCCCCGCGCGCGGTCGCGCGCCGCCAGAGCAGGCCGCCGAAGAAGCTCGGGGCGAGCTGGGCGATGGCGGCAAAGGAGAGCAGGCCGATCGCCGCGAGCTGGGTGCTGCCGAGCGCGCGATAGTAGAAATAGGCCATCACCATGATGGCGAAGATCGCGAGTCGGCGCGAGCGCAGCAGGAAGTTGCTGAAATCGGCCCCGCCGGCGCGCCCCTCCGGCCGACGTTTCAGCACCAGCGGCACCACGAGGTCATTCGAGACCATGATGGAGAGCGCGACGCATTCGACGATCACCATGGCGGTCGCCGCCGACAGCCCGCCGACGAAAACGACGACGCTGAGCAGGTTCGCGCCGTTCTCGATCGGCAGGGCCAGCACATACATATCAGGGTCGGCCGTGCCGAACGGGAAGGTCACGAGGCCGGCGAGCGCGATCGGGATCACGAACAGGTTGATGGCGACGAGGTAGAGCGGAAACAGCCAGCGCGCGCGGCCGACCTCGGCATCCGAGGAATTCTCCACCACGCTGACGTGAAACTGGCGCGGCAGCAGCATGATCGCGCACAGCGACAGCAACGTCATGGTCAGGAAGTTGCCGATCGACGGCGAATAATTGATGGCGCGCACCGCTTCCGGCGTCCTCATCGCGCGCTCGATCAATTCATGCGGCGAGAACATCCAGAAGGTGACGAAGATGCCGGCGGCGAGGAAGGCGACCAGCTTGATGATGGATTCGGTCGCGATCGCCAGCATCAGGCCGTGCTGGTGCTCGGTCGCGTCGGTCTGTCGCGTGCCGAACAGCACAGCGAAAGCCGCCATCGTCAGCGTCACCATCAGCGCCATGTCGCCGAGGATCGGGATGTGCGAGAAGGCCTGGTCTTCGCTCAGGATTGTGCCCAGCGAGGAAGCCACCGCCTTGAGCTGGAGCGCGATATAGGGCACCGAGCCGATGATCGCGATTGCGGCGACGGTCGCCGCCACCGCCTGGCTCTTGCCGTAGCGGGCCCCGATGAAGTCGGCGATCGAGGTGATGTTGTGGGTTTTCGCCAGCTGGATCACGCGTCGGAGCACCCCGGCCCCTAACCCGATCATCAGGATCGGGCCGACATAGATCGCGAGGAAATCGGTCGAGGTGCGGGTGGCGAAGCCGACCGACCCGAAGAAGGTCCAGGACGTGCAATAGATCGCCAGCGACAGCGGATAGATCAGCCCGGAGGCGCGGCCGCGCCCGGCCGGCGAGCGGCGGTCGCCGTGGCTCGCCACCAGGAACAGGAAGCCGATATAGCCGAAGGCGGCGGCGATCACGCCCCAATCGTGCAGCATGGGTCGGGGGCTCTCTCCCTGGGCGCCGGCGGCGCCCGAGCTCATTTTCCCTGCAAACCTAGCGCGTTGAGCGGACGCAAGCGACAGCGAAATGCCGTGCGGCGGTAGGAACAGGGGTTGTCGTTAAGGTGCGAGCGTGCACCCACGGGCGCCTACCCTCCTCTGGAGGGTAGGGTCGATCGCGCGCAGCGCGAGCGGGGTAGGGTGATCTCTCCCCACGGGCACTGTTCGCTGCGGAGAGACCGTCACCCCACCCCGTCTCCCATATCGCTGCGCTCTATGTGAGCCGACCCTCCCCCTTCAGGGCCCTTCAGGGGAGGGTAAGAGAGGACCCTATTCCGCCGCGAGCGACTTGGCGCGCAGCGGCAGGCCGAGGCGGTCCCACACTTGCAGCAACGCTTCGGCGAGCTGATCGATCAGGCCGTCGTCGTGATAGGGCGAGGGCGTGATGCGCAGGCGCTCGGTGCCCTTGGCGACGGTCGGATAGTTGATCGGCTGGATGTAGATCCCATGCTGTTCGAGCAGCAGGTCGGAGGCCTGCTTGCACTTCTCGGGATCGCCGACGAACAGCGGTACGATGTGGGTGTCGCTCGACATCACCGGCAGGCCGGCGGCATTGAGGATCGCCTTGACGCGGGCGGCGCGGTCCTGGTGGCGCTCGCGCTCCCAGCTCGACGTCTTCAGGTGCCTGATCGCGGCGGTCGCGGCCGAGCAGACCGCCGGCGGCAGCGCGGTGGTGAAGATGAAGCCCGGCGCATAGGAGCGCACGGCGTCGATGATCTGGCCGTTGGCGGCGATGTAGCCGCCGAGACAGCCGAACGCCTTGGCCAGCGTGCCCTCGAGAATGTCGATGCGATGCATCACGCCGTCGCGCTCGGCGATGCCGCCGCCGCGCGGGCCGTACATGCCGACGGCGTGGACTTCGTCGACATAGGTCATCGCGCCATATTTCTCGGCGAGATCGCAGATCCTGGCGAGCGGCGCGACATCGCCGTCCATGGAATAGAGACTCTCGCAGACGATCAGCTTCGGCCGATCGGGACCGGCCGCTTTCAACAGCTCTTCGAGATGCGCAACGTCGTTGTGGCGGAACACGATCCGCTCGCAGCCGGACTGGCGGATGCCCTCGATCATCGAATTGTGGTTGAGCTCGTCCGATAGGATCAGGCAGTTCGGAATGAGCTTTGCGATGGTCGGGATGCCAGTCTGGTTCGAGACATAGCCCGAGGTGAACAGCAGCGCGGCTTCCTTGCCGTGGAGATCGGCGAGCTCGGCTTCGAGCTGCACCAGCGGATGGTGCGTGCCGGCGATGTTGCGGGTGCCGCCGGCGCCGGTGCCGACGCGCGTCGCGGTCTCGACCATGGCGCCGACCACCTTCGGATGCTGGCCCATGCCGAGATAGTCGTTGGAGCACCAGATCACGACGTCGCGCTTGCCCTTGGGCGAGTGCCAGACCGCATGCGGGAACCGGCCGGCCGTGCGTTCGAGGTCGGCGAATACGCGATAACGCCGCTCGGTGTGGAGACGATCGAGGGCGGAATCGAAGAATTGGGCGTAATCCATCGGCAAACCTGCAACGGAACCTGACCACGGGACGCGTCTACTTAGAGCTTTTCCAGCTCCAATGTCTATGCGCTATCCCACATTTGGATCTGTGGGGCATTTGGGCAAAATGCCCTATCCGGCGCGTCTCAGTTTGATCCCGATCAATCCTGCGCGACATGTAATGCTGCTCTGCACCATCTGCCGGGGCGAGGGTTCAACCCCCAGCCTTGGTCTTCCGTCGCGGCCCGGCGCGCGCTTTCCTTGCTCAACCAGGCTCTCGAAAGGACCCTTCCATGAAGCGCGTGATGATCCTCAACGGTCCCAACCTCAACATGCTCGGCATCCGCGAGCCGCACATCTACGGCACGACGACGCTCGCGGAGGTCAACGCGAGCTGCGAGGAGGCGGCCGCCAGGCTCGGCCTCAAGCTCGCCTTCCACCAGTCCAACCACGAGGGCGTGCTGGTCGATCTGATCCAGTCGGCGCGGCAGGACGCCGACGGCATCGTCATCAATCCGGCCGGTCTCTCCTTCACCTCGGTCTCGATCATGGACGCGATCAAGACGTTCGAGGGCCCGGTGCTGGAGGTGCACATCTCCAACATCCACGCCCGTGACGAATATCACCGGCACTCCAAGATCTCGTTCGTGGCGACCGGCGTGATCTGCGGACTCGGGCCGTTCGGCTACATCGCGGCGCTGCACGCGATCGCGAACATGAAGTGAGGTCTTCTCCCTCTCCCCGCAAGCGGGGAGAGGCGAAGAGCTCACGTCGTCCGAAACTGCAACACGCCGTCCTGCATCTCGGGCGTGAGGCGGCCCTCGACGATCATGTAGTTGACGTGGGCGACGAGCTCGCCGGCGGCAAAGCCCATCTGGTGCTCGTCCAGCACGTGCTTGTTGAACACCACGGGCACCAGGGCGCGCGAGGTTTGCGGCACCTCACGGCAGGCTTCCGCGATCAATCGGCAGCGCTCTTCGTGGTGGTCGGCGAGCTGCTTGATGCGGGTCTTCAATCCGTAGAACGGCACGCCATGGCCGGGCAGCACCAGCACGTCATAGGGCAGCGTCGTGGTCAGGCTGGCGAGCGAGGCCAGATATTCGCCGAGCGAGTTCTGGTCGGGCTCGACCGCCCAGACGCTGACATTCGGCGAGATCTTGCTCAGCACCTGGTCGGCGGAGAGGAACAGCTTGTCGTCGGCACAATACAGCATCACCTGGTCGAGGGCGTGGCCGCCGCCGGTGATGACCTTGAAGCGGCGCGTGCCGATCACGACGTCGTCGCCATGCGAGATGCGGCGGTAGGACGGCGGCAGCACCGAGACGCGCTTCAGATAGTCCTGGCCGCGGCCGAGCAGCTTTTCGGTGAGCGACTCGTCCATGCCATGGCGGCGGAAGAACAGCCGCTGCGCCTCGCGCCGCTCCTCGGTGCCGCGGTTCTGGTGATAGACCGATTGCAGATATTCGACCTGCGACATCACCAGCGGGCAGCCGAACCGCTCGACGATCCAACCGGCGAGACCGACATGATCCGGGTGGGAGTGGGTGACGATCAGGCGCGTGATGTTGACGCCTTTCAGCGGTCCGTCGAACAGCTTCGTCCAGGCCTCGATCGTCTCCTCGTTGCCGAAGCCGGCATCGATCATCGCATAGCCGTCGCCATCGGCGAGCAGGTAGATGTTCACGTGGTTGAGGCGGAACGGCAGCTTCAGCCGCGCCCACAACACGCCGGGCCGCACCTCGACCACCTGTTCGGGGCCGGGATGCTGTTCCCAGGGGTAGCGCAGGGCCTCGGCCGAGGACTGCGGGGTGTCGGTTTTCAAGCTCATGCTACCGGCTTAAACCCAGTGCGCGCAGGGCGCCAGCCGAAAAAGGATGCTGGGCGGCGACAGCATGGCGGTCATACCGAGGCAGTTTTCCGTAACCCGGATTGCGCTACGCTCCATCCAGGCTACAGGATAGGGCTCTTACGCCGCCCGCATGTCGTTGAGGAAGGCGTCGATCTCCCCGCGCAGCATATCGGCCTCGCGCCGCAGCGCGTCCGAGGCGCTCAGCACCTCGGTGGCCGCAGCGCCGGCTTCGGCGGACGCGGTGGAGACGCCGACGATGTTGCTGGAGACCTCGCTGGTGCCGCCGGCGGCATGCTGGATGTTGCGGGCGATTTCGCGCGTCGCGGCGCCCTGCTCTTCGACCGCGGCTGCGATCGTGGTGGTGACGTCGTTGATCTCGCCGATGATCCGACCGATGCCCTGGATTGCGCCGACCGCGGAGGTCGTGACTGACTGCATGCTGGCGATCTGGGTGCGGATCTCGTCGGTCGCCTTGGCGGTCTGGCTGGCCAGGCTCTTCACCTCGGAGGCAACCACCGCGAAGCCGCGGCCGGCCTCGCCGGCGCGCGCCGCCTCGATGGTGGCGTTGAGCGCGAGCAGATTGGTCTGCGAGGCGATGGTCTGGATCAGGTCGACGACGACGCTGATGCGGCTCGCGCTGTCGGCAAGGCTCTGCACCGTGGCGTCGGTCGCTCCCGCTTCGTCGACCGCCTTTTTGGCGATCTCGGCGGAGGTCACGACCTGGCGGCTGATCTCCTGGATCGAGGAGGACAGCTGCTCGGTGCCGGCCGAGACGGTCTGCACGTTGACCGACGTCTCCTCCGCGGCGGAGGCGACCGCGTTGACCAGCGCGTTGGACTGGTCGGCGGTGTTCGACATGCTCTGCGCGGTCGATTGCATCGAATTGGCCGATTGGGCCAGATTATCGAGTGCGGAGCGCACCGTGCTTTCGAACTGGGCGATCTTCGCCTCCATGCGCGCGGCCCGCTCGGCCTTGGCGATACGGTCCTTGTCCTGCTCGCTGGTCAGCGCGCGGGTCTCGATCATGCTCTCCCGGAACACCTGCAGCGTGTTCGCCATGACGGAGATTTCGTCGTTGTGGTTCTTCGAGCGGTAGATCTCGGTTTCGAGATCCCCGTTCGCGAGCAGCTGCATCGACTGCTGCAAGGCGCCGATCCGGCGCAGGATGTTGCGGCCGACATAGAGCCATACGAACAGCGCCGAGCCGACCAGCATCAGCGCGCCCAAGCCCAGCATGACCGACGTCGCGAGCGAAATCTCCTGCCGCGCCTGGAGGGTCGAGGCGTTGGTCTCTTTCTGCACGCCGTCGACGAGCTGCTGCACGCTGATGCCGAGGCCGACATTGAGCTTGCGCGTCTCGTCCAGGATGGTCTGACCATAGTCGATGGAGTCGAGCTCCTTTTCGCGCAAATTGAACACGCCGGTCTTGCCGGTGCCGAGCGCGAGCAGCTTTTCCGCGGTGTCGCGCAGCATCTTGTTGCCTTGGTTGTCCGGCAACAGATCGAGGTTCGACCGCAGGCGCCCCTGCGCCGTCTTGAATTCCTTCTGGATGTCGTCGAGCTTGTCGCTGGTGTTCGCCGACAGCGCCGCGCTCATGTTGGCGGCGGCGAGATTGCCGCTGGCGACGACGTTGCCGAGCTGACCGACGGTCTGCGCGGCGTCGGTCGCGTCTGCGGCTGACAGGTCGGCTGACCCGAGAATGGCATTGACGCGGGTCTGCGCGTCCAGCATCGCCGGGCTCGCTGCGCCGACGAACGCGCCCTGCGCGGTGCGAAGCGCGTCATATTGCTTCTCGTGCAGCGCCGCGAGGTCGAGCCGTTCGCGGGCGGCTTTCGTCAGGCTCTGAGCCGCCTCGTTGATGCTCTTTATCGTATCGCTGAGCCCCGAGACGACGCTCTTGTCGCCGCCGAGCTCGATGATCTCGTTGAGCTTCTGCTGCGTCTGCTCCTGCAATTCCCTGAGCTTCTTGGTACGTTCGTTCAGGGCGTCGTCGCTCTGCGCCGCAAGCAGGGCCGGTCCCTGCGCCGCGAGGCTCGCACTCAGCGCCGACAATTGCAGGCTGGCGGAAAGGCGCGGAATGTCCCGTCCGCTCAGTTCAGTCATGCGTCCGCCGAGATTCTGCAGCGCAAGGCCGGCGCCGGCCGCGATCACGAGGCCCATGCCCGCGATCAAGATGAAGGCTGCGAACAGGCTGCCGCGCACGCCCCATCTCGGCATTTTGAAACGCGGCTTGAAACGGCCGAGACTGAAACGGATCGCCATCGAAATTCCCCCACGCCCTTGCTTTATATTTTGTGGCGGGGAGTATCGGCCAGGGCGGTTAAAAAATCGCAATTGCTGCAATCGGTTGCGTGCGTTCCGCAGAGCGAAAAAAAAGAAGGGGCCGGCAGTGTCGCCGGCCCCTCATCACGATAATGTCTTGCTAACCGATCAGTAGCGCGCCATGGCCGGGCTTGCCCAGTTGAAGCGGTAGTTGACGCCCGCCTTGAAGGTATGGTCGTCGGTGGTGAAGGCGCCGGTGCCGGCGAGCGGACCGGCGGTGAAGCTCGCGTCGCCGAAATTGTAATACTGGTACTCGGCCTTGGCCGACCAATTCGGGGCGAACATGTATTCGAGGCCGGCGCCGACGGTGTAGCCGTTGCGATGATCGCCGGTGATGACGAAGGCGGTCGGCACGCCGCCGACGGTGACCTTCTCGTTGTTGTCCGAATAGGCGTAGCCGCCCTTCACATAGACCAGGCCGGGACCCCAGGTGTAGCCGACGCGGCCGGTGATCGAGCCGAGGCCGCGCTGGTCGTTGGTGTAGGCGATGCCGCCAGGGAACACCGCGCCGACGCTGCCGGAGAGCCAGGAATACTGGCCCTCGACGCCGACCACGAAGTTCGGGTGGAACTGCCAGTCCCCGCCGACCTGCACGCCGCCGAGGAAGCGGCCGTTGCCGTTGTTGCCGGTGGAGAGGCCATTGAAATTGTTGTCGCTGGAGAACGCGCCGCCGACATGGGCGCCGAGATAGAAGCCTGTCCAATTGTAGATCGGCGCGGCGTAGGCCGGCGCGGGCGTCTTGTAATAATTGCGGTTGCCGAGATCGGCGCCGACGGCCGGCGCAGCCGCGCCCACCACGAGCAGCGCCACGGTCGCAAACAGAATCTTCTTCATCGTCTTGAACTCCAACACGTAGATGTCCCGGCAGGCGCGTTTTCTGCGCCGCGTTGGTTTGCAGATAGCTCGCTTTTGACGAAAATGCTGTCACATCCGTGGCACAGCGACGGCCAACGTAACTTGTTGGGCCGTAAATGATTTTCGTGCTTAATGGCAACTTAAGAAGTGGTGAAGGAAGGCTTAACGGCGCACTCTGTCGGTAACTTGCGCGCGCCTTGCGTTAACCAAGACGCCGCCGTGCCTCGTCGCGCATCTGCGCGCGAAAGGCGGCGCGCTTTGCCGGCCTGTCTTCCTCACGCACGTCGTGTCGATCGAAGATGTCGAATTTCTCCAGGATCGGATAGCGCTCGCTCGCCATCGCGAGCACGCGCAGTATCCTGGTCCCCTCCGGCGTCGGGCCGCTGACCTCCCAGCGCCGGATGGTGTCGGCGCCGCCTCTCTCCGGCAATCCGCAAAGCTTGGCCATGTCGGCCGCGCTGAGCTTGCGCTCGAGGGCATCGGAGAGGTCGTTGCGAAGCTGCTTCAGTTCGGCGCCGGTCATGCTTTGCGTCCAGGGAAGTCACTGAAAGCAATGCACTAGCGCTGATTCGGGTCCATCCGAAGACGATGTGAGTCCGCCGCGCTCCGGCACCTTCGTCCGCACACGGAGTTATGAAGGGAGAACCCATGGAAATTTGCCGATGCATGAACACTTGGCACATCGGGGCGCGCAACGGGTGAAGGGATCAGCCATGAAAACCATCAGACTCGCCATTTCCGCGCTGATCACGACGGGACTGCTTGCCGCACCATTCGCAGCTGAGGCGAAAAAGGTCCGGTCAAGCCGGCAATACAGCACTGGTGTGGTGGCGCCGACCTATGGCGGAGCCGGAGCGCCGGCCGCGCAACCGAGGGCGGCCTACGGATCGTCGGGACAGACGGTCGGCACTGTCACCGCGCCGTCGATCGGATCATACAATTGGCCCTCGGTCGGCGTGACCAACTCGGCTCCCACCTGGAGCAACACCACGAGATAGAGGGCTCCGGCAAGGTGGAGGCGACTGGCGGATCAACGCATACCGCTCGCCGATCCCGAGAGCAGATAAAGCGCGATGAGCAATGTCGCGACCGACAGCATCGTGGTGATCGAGACCGTGGCCGCAACCAGCTTCTCCTCGACCTTGTGTTCATGTGCGAGGACGTAGACGGTTTTCGCCGTCGGCACGGCCGCGCAGATGACCGCCGCAACCGTGTAGAGAGGGGTGAGGCCGATCACGACGCAAAGCCCGTAGACGATGAGCGGCATGACCACCAGTTTCACCGCCGCGAGCGCAAACGACGCTTTCAGGTTGGACCGCAAGCCCTCGATGGACAGGCCGAGCCCGATGGCGAACAGCGCGCACGGCGTGAGCGCGGCCGCGATCATGTTGAGATAGGCCGCGACCGGTGCCGGAATCGGCAGTCCCGTCACCGCCCAGGTGAGGCCGATGAACGTCGACAGCACCATGGGATTGAGCAGGATCTGCTTTGCCAATCCCATAGAGCGCACGGAGGCCCCGCGTGCATCGCGCTTTTCCAGCAGGATCACCGTGATCGGAAACATCACCGCGGCCACGAACACCGTCGCGACGGCCGCGGGCAGGACGGCGGGTTGGCCGTAGATCGCATGCAGGATCGGCAGCGCGACGAACCCGGTGTTGGTCATCGCCGCCGCCATCCCCTGAATGGTGCTGCTGGCGAGGTCGTGTTTGCCGCCTGCGCGGACCGGCACGAACACGAGCGCGAAGCAGATCAGCGAGCCGCCGCCGAAGGCGAGCAGAAAGCGCCATTCCAGGAGATTGCGCGCCGGCTCCTGGGCGATCGTGACAATCAACAGCGCCGGCATCGCCACGTTGTAGGCGAAATGCACCAGGGCATCGGCCAGCGCGCGCGAGAGATAGCCGAGCTCGCCGGCGAGCCAGCCGGTGACGATGATCGCGAATACGGGAAGAACGAGGCTGGCGACCTCCATCCGGCTTCCCCCTCATTTTCGAACAGGGAGGGTAGACCGGCAATGGACTGGCGTCACTCCGTGATTTGTGGGCCGCCTTGATTCGTCGGAGGAGAATCCGCCTCGCTAGATTCCCCGGCGCCCCTGGTCTCCGATCACGCAGCGCCAGGCCGCCAGGCGCTCGGCCGGATGCTGGTTCATCCATTCGGCAAGCTGCGGCGCGCCCATCAGGCAGGCCTGCACCGAGATTTGCGCAAAGTCCGACGTGGTGACGATCTGCTCGTGACAATTGGAGGGAGAGGCGAGGCTGCAAAGCACGGCGATGATCTTGATCACGATACGTTACCTCCGTCGCGGCCGATGAACGGGCGACCGATCGCCGGCTTTCCCTGGCCCTCGTCCGTCGGATCGACCGGCGGGAAGATGCTATCGTAGATCGCCCGCGCTTCCTGGATGAGGCGCGTTCGCTCGCGCTCGGACTTCGAGACAAATCGAATAACTTCGCCCATGTTGGCTCCGAATATCAGTGTGAGTCCGTCATGAGATGACGTCGATCATTCAAACGTCATCTATGGTCATGCCCTTAAGCTTTGAAGCGGCCGGTCCGGTCACGACCGGATAAAAAGCGCGTGACCGCGCCGCGCAGTTCCCAGCATCCCGGTGCGTCTTGCTTGCTGGGTTGTTGAGCTGCCCATCACATCACGTTCGTTGTACGGCGCCAGCCGCGACGAGCGACTATGGCGTCAAATCACCCCTTGCCGACATGAGCAAGGATGGTCTCACGAAAGCAAATGCCGCTGAATCGAATATGTTTCGCCTCGCTCGGCGTGCAAGTTTTGGAACCATCACGGAGATCAATGAACGAGGACGAACCGTCTCAGGCCGCCGGCGCGTGCTCCTTCCGTCCAGGCACGGCTGCGAGCAATTCGCGCGTATAGGCGTGCTCGGGCGCGGCGAAGAGTTGCGCAGTCGGCTTCAGCTCGACGATAGCGCCGCGCTGCATCACCGCGATGCGGTCGCAGATCTGGGCAGCGACGCGCAGATCGTGGGTGATGAACAGCATCGACAAGCCAAGGCGCGCCTTGAGATCTTCCAGCAACTTCAACACCTGCGCCTGCACCGAGACATCGAGCGCGGAGACGGCCTCGTCCGCGACGATGATCTCCGGCTCGAGCGCGAGCGCGCGGGCAATGCCGATACGCTGGCGCTGACCGCCGGAGAATTCGTGCGGATAGCGTTCGAGCGCGCCCGCGTCCAGGCCCACCATCTTGAGGAGATCGCGCGCGCGGTCGAACGCCACCTTCGGATCGGTCCCGGCTGCGATCGGCCCGTCGGCGATGATGTGGCCGATCTTGCGGCGCGGATTGAGCGAGGCGAACGGATCCTGGAAGATCATCTGGATGCGATGGCGCTCGCCGCGCAGCGCCTTGCCGGAAAGCGAGGTCAGGTCGGTCTCGCCGATCCGCACCGTGCCGCGGTCGGCTTCGATCAGCCGCATCACCAGGCGCGCTACCGACGACTTGCCCGAGCCGGATTCACCGACGAGGCCGAGCGTCTCGCCCTTGAGGATGTTGAAGTTGACCGCGCGCGCCGCATCGACGCGGCGGGCCTGGCGGAACCAGCCGCCCGACGTGACGTAGGTCTTGTCCAGCCCGATCACCTCGACGGCCTTGGCCCGATCGTCCAATGGCTCTCGCGACGGCGGATCCATCGAGGGCACGGCGGCAAGCAATGCCTTGGTGTAGTCGTGCTGCGGCTCGTTGAAGATGGCCGTGGCGGGACCTTCCTCGACGACCTTGCCGTGGCGGAGCACCACGACCTGGTCGGCGATGTCGGCGACCACGCCGAAATCATGCGTGATGAACATCACCGCCATGTTGCGGCTCTGCTGGAGGTTGCGAATCAGCTTCAGGATCTGGGCCTGCGTGGTGACGTCGAGCGCGGTGGTCGGCTCGTCCGCGACCAGCACCGCGGGCTCGAGCGCGAGCGCCATCGCGATCATGGCGCGCTGGCGTTGGCCGCCGGAGAGCTGGTGCGGATAGGCGCGCACGATACGCTCAGGGTCGGGCAGGCCGACTTCGCTTGCCAGCGCCAGCGCCTTGGCCCGCCGCTCCTTCGGCGTGAGCAGGCCGTGCGCCTCGAACATCTCCGCCATCTGGTCGCCGATCCGCATCAACGGATTGAGCGCGGTCATCGGCTCCTGGAAGATCATCGCCAGCCGACGACCGCGCAGATCGCGCCAGCCGTCGTCAGCGAGCTTGAGCAGGTCCCGGCCCTCGAACTGGATCTCACCGGAGGTGACCGAGACCGTATCCGGCAAAAGGCCCATCAGCGCATGCGCGCACATCGACTTGCCGGAGCCGGACTCGCCGACGACGCAGACGATCTTGCCGGGCTGCAGATCGAGCGAGACGCCGTCGACCGCGAAGGGGCGCTCGGCGCCCTTGGGCAGCGCGATCCGCAAGTTCCTGATGGAGACGGCGGGCGGGGCGGTCATCGTCAGCGGCCCTCCCGCGACAGGCGCGGATTGAGCGCATCGTTGAGGCCTTCGCCAATCAGGTTCAGCCCGAGCACCGAGATCAGGATCGCGATGCCGGGAAACACGGTGATCCACCAGGCCTGCCGGATCACGGTGCGGCCGGCGCCGACCATGTAGCCCCAGGAGATCAGATTGGGATCGCCGAGGCCGAGGAAGGACAGCGAGGATTCAAGCAGGATCGCGGTCGCCACCATCAACGAGGCCAGCACGATCACGGGCGACAACGCGTTGGGCAGGATCTCGCGCAGGATGATCCAGCTGTTGCTTTGGCCGGTGACCACGGCGGCCTGGACATATTCGCGGGTACGCAGCGAGAGCACCTCGCCGCGCACGAGGCGAGCGACCGGCGGCCAGCTCACCACCGCGATCGAGGCGACGATCGAATAGATCGAGGGCTGCAGGATGGCGACCAGCACGATCGCGAGCGCGAAGCTCGGAATGGTCTGGAAGAACTCGGTGAAGCGCATCAGGGCGTCGTCGACCTTGCCGCCGAAATAGCCGGCCATGGCACCGATCGGCACGCCCACGATCAGCGCCGCCAGCGTGGAGACGAGACCGACCAGAAGCGAGACGCGGGCGCCGAAGATCATGCCGGCGAAGATGTCGCGGCCGAGCGCGTCGGTGCCGAGCGGCACGGCCCCGAGCGTGAACGGCGGCAGGAACGGCCGCTGCACCATGCGCCAGGGCGAGTTCGGGAACAGCATCGGTCCGAACACCGCGACAGAGATTGCAACCAGGAGGATGACGAGCCCGATGACGCCGCTCGGGCTCTTCAACATCGATTTCCAGAACTGTTTCATGCGGCGTATTCGATCCGCGGATCGACCAGGCGATAGACGAGGTCGGTGATGAGGTTGAAGGTGAGGACCATGGCGGAGCAGATCACGAACACGCCGAGCAGCAGATTGTAGTCCCGCTGCAGCAGCGCGTCGTACATCAGCCGCCCGATGCCGGGCCAGGCGAACACGGTCTCGGTGATGACGGCGCCGCCGATCAGCGTGCCGGAATGCACGCCGGCGAGCGTCACCACCGGCAGCAGCGCGTTGCGCAGCACGTGGCGGCGCTGGATCACGGCGTCGGAGAGCCCCTTGGCGCGCGCCGTCTTGACGAAGTCGAGGCGTTTCACCTCCAGCATCGAGGCGCGCGTCATGCGGGTGTAGGTCGCCATGAAGAACAGGCCGAGCGTCATCGCCGGCATGATCAGGTGCTTTGCGACGTCGACCGCATGGGCAAGGCCGGTGAGGTTGGCCCCGACCGTCTCGTAACCGAAGCTCGGCAGCCAATCCATCGTGACCGAGAACAGGAGGATGCCCATCAGCGCCACCCAGAAGATCGGCATGGCATAGAAGATCAGCGCGAACACGGTGATGGCGGTGTCGAAAAACGTTCCGGCAAAGCGCGCGGCGAAGGTGCCGAACAGGATGCCGAGCGTGAGCGAGATCGCGAAGGCGGTCAGCGTCAACAACAGCGTCGCCGGCAGCCGCTCGCCGATTAGTTTTGCGACCGGAGCCTGCTGCCGGAAGGAAAAGCCGAGGTCGAGGCTGACGACGCCCTTGACGTAGATGAAGAGCTGCTCGGGCAGCGGCTTGTCGAGCCCGAACTTCTCCCGGAGCTGCTTGACGAAGACCTGATCGCTGGCCCCGGCCTCGCCCGCCATCACGATCGCGGGATCGCCGGGCGCCAGGCGGATCAGGAAGAAGTTGAGGACCACGATCGCGAGCAAGACGATCACGCCCTTCAGGACACGCTGAGCAACGAAGGAGAGCATCTTACTGGAGGTTCATAGAGGGTGACGTAGGCTTTAGCCACTGGGGCGGTACGCTCCCTCGCCCCGCTCTTGCAGGGAGAGGGTTGGGGTGAGGGGCCTCTCTCGGAGTGTGAGAAACGCCGACGGACCTGTACCCCCTCACCCGAATATGCGCTTCGCGCACATTCGACCTCTCCCCGCGAGCGGGGAGAGGTGAAGAAAGGCATGCGCTCACTTGTCGAGCCATGCGTCCTTGAAGCCGTCATTGACCCCGATCCCCGTGGTGATCAGGTTCTTGACCTTGCAGCGCATGATGGTCGGAAATTGCAGCTCGAGCATCCAGGCCACCGGCACGTCCTCGACCAGGATCTTCTGCGCCTTCTCGTAGATCTCCTTGCGCTTGGAATCCGGCGTTGCAACCGCGCCCTCGGCGAACAGCTTGTCGATCTCCGGGTTGGAATAGCCCTCGACGTTGTTGAACACCTGGCCCTTGGCGATGTTGCTGGAGACGTAGTTGCGCCCCACTCCGAGCGCGGGGTCGCCGTACTGGTAGAGATAGGTGAAGGCGATATCGTAGTCCCACTCGGCGATCTTCTGGTTGCCGCCGGCGACGTCGGTGGCGATCGTCTCGATGGTCATGCCGACATCCTGGAGGTTCTGCTTGACGGCTTCGCCCCAGCGCTGCCAGGTCTCGCCATAGGCCAGCGGCAGCAGGCGGATCTTCTCGCCCTTGTAGCCGGCTTCCTTCAGCAGTGCCTTGGCCTTGGCCGGATCGTAGGGGTATTTCTTCACGTCATCGGTATAGAACTTGATGGTCGAGGCCGACGGGCCGGTGGCGACCTTGCCGAGCCCGTTCCAGATCACGTCCTTGGCGAAGTCGCGGTCGACCGCATACATGATCGCCTGCCGCACCCGCTTGTCGGCGAGCGGACCCTGGCGGTTGTTCAGCCACAGCCAGGCCAGCGGCGAGAAGAATTCCCAGCCGGCGCCGGTGACGCAGGTGTCCTTCAGCTTGGACAGCCGCGGCACGTCGAAATTCTCGACCGAGCCGCCGGGCAGCACGTCGACCTTGCCGGTCTCGTAAGCCACCGAGCGCGCGGCGGCGTCCGGGATGATCTGCCAGTAGATCTCGTCGAGATAGGGCTTGCCCTTCTCGTGGTAGTTCGGATTCTTGACCAGGCGGATGAACGAGCCCTTCTGCCATTCCTTGAACATGAATGGGCCGGTGCCGATGGGTGCGTTGTTGTAGGGGTTGGTCTTCCAGTCGGTGCCTGCATAGAGATGCTTCGGCACCATCGGCATCGAGCCGACCTCGAAGATGCCGAGGAACGGGCCGAACGGCTGCTTCAGCGTGAAGACCACCGTATGATCGTCCGGCGTCTCGATCTTGTCGACCTGCGCCAAATTGGTGCGGGCGCGCGCATGGGTCTGCTTCAGCATCTCGATCGAGAACAGCACGTCGGCGGCGGTGAAGGGCTTGCCGTCGTGCCAGGTCACGCCCTTCTTCAGCTTGAAGGTGTAGGTCTTGGCGTCCTCGCTGACGCTCCAGCTCTCGGCGAGCTCCGGCAGGGGATCGAGCTTGGGGCTGTAGCGCAAGAGGCCTTCGAAGATGTTGCCCGAGACCATCTGGGTCGGGCCGTTCTGGACCTGCGCAAGCATCAGGCCGGGCGGCTCAGGCTGGATCACGGCATTGATCACACCCCCCGTCTTCGGCTCTTGCGCCAGCGCAGGGGCCACAAGGCCGCAAGCCAGGAGGAGACCAAGCAACACTCGTTTTGGCATGTCGTAATCTTTCTCAAGCGAGACCAGCCGGAAACGCTTCGCACGCGCCCTCGCGCGCAAAGCGACGGTCGGTCCATCCCAGTCCCCATCCGCCATCGAGGCTCACACAGTCCCGTTCGGCGCGGCAAGATGAAAGTCGCGACAGTGCTCGCACAAAAAATGTACAGCTCGTCCTGTTTCTCCGCCTGTGCGACGGCACGGCAGATCGGCCAGCTCCGAGGGATCAGGCGGCCTTCAGAAGTGATGAGAGCATGCCGGGGCAGTGCACAAGTCCGCGCCTGCGACCAAAAGCATCAGCCCGTCATTTTGCGCCGAGCGCCCGCCGCAATTCGTCGAGCGCCTCTGCAAGCTGCTCGCGGTGCGCGATGTCGTCCTTGGGCAGCGCGGCGACGCTGCGGGCGAGCTCCCGCAGGATTCCGGCCAGCAGGCCGAAGTTGATGTGCAGATGCACCGATTTGCGTTCGTCGGGCGCGCCAGGATGTTGCAGCACCAGCCAATGCCGCTGCCGTCGAGCTTCGCCTCGAAGCGGGACGAACCTCATCGATGCCCGCGCATTCTGGCCGAGAACGAGCCGGACCGCCTTGCGCCAGGTCAGAGGCGGTCGGTGCCAAATTTGATTCGGATCAAAGCCGGTCCAGCGCTTCTGCGATCGAATGGCAAGTAGCGGGATGCGGCTGCGCGTCCTGTTCCCTTGAGCCGTGAGACGATCGATGGACATTCAGGCTACGACTATCCCTGCGGATGACGACAGCGGGCTTGATGTCGCCGGTCTCGAGCCGGCGCCGGACGTGGGCGCGCAGCACTGCCTGCTTTTGCTCGGCAATGCTGGCCTGCGCCCGACACGCCAGCGCCTGGCGCTCGGCCGATTGCTGTTCCTGGGCGGCCATCGTCACGTCACCGCAGAAAGTCTCTATGAAGAAGCAATGGCCGCGAACGCATACCTGTCGCTCGCCACCGTCTACAACACGCTGAACCAGTTCACCGAAGCGGGCCTCTTGCGCCGGATCGCGGCCGACGGCATCAAGTCGTTCTTCGACACCGACACGTCCGTGCATCCGCACTTCTATCTCGAAGGCGAGGACGTGTTGGTCGACGTTGCCGATGGCCTCGCCTTCACCAAGATACCCGAGGCCCTTCCCGGCCACGAGATCGCGCGTCTCGACGTCGTCGTCCGTTTACGCCGGAAGCGAACTTAGCGCAGCCGTGGCTCTTACCCTCCCCTGGAGGGCGAGGGTCGGCTCACATTGAGCGCAGCGAAAATGTGAGACGGGGTGGGGTGACGGTGTCTCCACATCCGACACTGCCCGAGTGGAGAGATCACCCCACCCGCTCGCGCTGCGCGCGATCGACCACGGGCGAGCTTCGCTCGGCCCGGCCCCTCCAGGGAAGGGTAAGAGCAGCGTTGCGCCTTACCGCAACCCGGCGCGGCGGAATCCCTCCAGATAGTGTTCGCGATCTCGCTCATTCGCCCACGGCAGCTGCGTCGCGATCCAGTGCAGCGAGATGCCCGGCTGGGTGCGGCGGAGCTCTCCAAGTGCCATTTCCGCAAGCGCGCCATCGCCGGTCATGCCGGCGGAGACGGCGAGCACGCGGTAGGCCCCGGTAAGATCGCCGCGGTGGCGGATCGCCTCGCGCGCCAGCGCGATGGCCTCGCCATAGTGCCGTTCGGTGAAGCGCGCATAGGCGGCGATACCGTGATAGATCGCCAATGACGGATCGCGCGGCGACAGCCGGATCGCCTTTTGCGCAGCCTCGAACGAGTCCTTCGACCGTCCGGCATAGGACAGTGCCAGCGCGTAATAGCCCTGCGCCAGGGAGAAGTTCGGATTGAGCGCGAGCGCCTGCTCGAACTCGGACAGTGCGTCGGTGAGCCTGCGGGTCGAGAAGCAGACGCTGCCGAGCGCGGCATGTGCCCAGGCATCCTCATGGTCGCAGCGCACCGCTTTGAGCGCGGCGGCTTCCGCGGACGGCGCAACCGCGGCCAGCTCGGTCCAGCCGAGATGCACGCCGAACATGTCGTTCACGGCCAGCACCGACAACGCCTGGCCGTAATCCGGGTCGATCGCGATCGCGCGCGCGAGCAGCGCCTTCGCGGCCGCGTGGTCCTGCCGGGTCACGCGCCAATAATGCGACAGCGCGCGCATCAACAGGTCCCAGGCGTCGAGGCTCGCCGGCGGCTTGCGACGGCTGCGGAAATTCTCGGCGGCGTGGATCTGCGGCTCGATCGCGGCGGCGATCGCATTGGTGATCTCGTCCTGCACGGCGAAGACGTCGACGAGCTCGCGGTCATAGCGCTCGGCCCAGAGATGACCGCCCGACACGGCGTCGTTGAGCTGCGCGGTGATGCGCACCCTTTTGTCCGCCTTGCGCACGCTGCCTTCGACGATGTAGCGGACGCCGAGTTCCTCGGCGATCTGCCTGATGTGGACCGCGCGTCCCTTGTAGGTGAAAGAGGAGTTGCGGGCGATCACCATGAACCAGCGCTGCTTCGATAGCGCGGTGAGGATGTCCTCGCTGATCCCGTCGCCGAAATAGTCCTGCTCGGGATCCCCGCTCTTGTTCTCGAAGGCGAGCACCGCGATCGCCGGGCGGTCCGCAACGCGCGGGGGAGCGGGCCTGGCTTCCGTCCGCGCGAGCGATACTGCCACCTCTTCCCGGACCTCGCCGATGAAGCGAAACCCCTTGCGCGGAATGGTCTTGATCAGGCGCTGGGTCGCGCCATCGTCGCCGAGCGCCTTGCGCGCGGCGTTGATCCGGCTGTTCAGGGCGGAATCCGAAACGATGCGGTCGTTCCAGATCTGGCTGATCAGGTCATCCTTACTGACCACACGCGCCCGTTGCGTGACCAGATAAAGCAGCAGATCGAACACTTGCGGCTGCAACGGAACGGTTTCCCCGTCGCAAGTGAGCTCCCGAAGGTCACCGTCCAGCACGTTGTTTTCAAAGCGAAATCGCACGTTCTCGTCGTCTCAAGCAAAAATCAAAGTCGTCTCAGGCGAAAATCAATCGTCCGCGAAAGCCGCGGGACGTCCGATCCGGCATGGTGCGAAGACCAAACCGTATCGATGCCTCGGCACAACGGAGTGTTTTATGACCCAAATTGATCACCAGGTTCATTCTCTCGGCCCGGAGGCTACGGGCTCTCGTATTTTCAGGTTCATCGCCTTTCTGTACGGAATTGCGGCGTATCTCGTGTTTTTCGTCACCATTCTCTATGCGATCGGCTTCGTCATGGGGGTGATGGTGCCCAAGACCATCGATACCGGTGCCGAAGCGCCCGTCGTTCGCGCGGTCGTCATCAATCTGCTGCTGATGTCGCTGTTCGCGGTTCAACACAGCGTGATGGCACGCCAACAATTCAAGGCATGGTGGACGCAGTTCGTCCCCAAGCCGGTCGAGCGAAGCACGTATGTGCTGTTCGCGAGCCTGTCATTGCTCCTCCTGTTCTGGCAGTGGCGTCCGCTACCCGCGGTCGTATGGGAGGTCGAGAACCCCGATCTTGCCGTCACACTGGTCACGTTGTCCTTCGCTGGCTGGATGCTGGTGTTCACCTCGACCTTCATCATCAACCATTTCGAACTGTTCGGCCTGCATCAGGTGACGAATCATCTCGTCGGCAAGGAGATGGAGCCGCCGCGCTTCAAGACGCCGCTGCTCTACAAGTTCGTCCGCCATCCGATCTATCTCGGTTTCATCATCGCGTTCTGGGCGGCGCCGGTCATGACCGCGGGTCATCTGCTGTTCGCGGCCGTGACCACGCTCTACATCTTTGTCGGCATCGCGCTTGAGGAGAGCGATCTCGTCGATCTCTTCGGCGACGAGTACCGGCAGTACAAGCAACGCGTCTCCATGCTTATTCCCTGGCGCCGGTCGGTATAGTCTAGGCCAAGCCCCGCGCATCCAATCGAAACAAGGGCGCGCGGGGCGCCGACGCGCGATAGCGATCCATCGGAAAAAGGGAGACGTCCAAATGAAACATGTCGGAAACTGCTTCTGTGGCGCGGTCACGATCGAGGTCACGGGTGCACCGGAGGCGATGGGCTATTGCCATTGCCGCTCCTGCCGCTCCTGGTCGGGCGGTCCGGTCAACGCCTTCAGCCTGTGGAAGCCGGAAGCCGTGCGCATCACCGAAGGCGCTCAGAATGTCGAGACCTTCGTCAAGACGCCGCTCAGCCAGCGCAAATATTGCAAGAAGTGCGGTGGCCATCTCATGACCAACCATCCGCCGCTCGGTCTGGTCGACGTCTTCGCCGCCACCATCCCCACCCTCGCGTTTACGCCCGGCGTCCACGTCAACTATGCCGAGACCGTGCTGCCGATGCGCGATGGCCTGCCCAAGCTGAAGGATTTTCCCGCCGAGTTCGGCGGAAGCGGCGAAATGATGCAGGAATAGCGGCGCGTCTTCAGTTGAAGGCTGTTCCCTGCTGCCATCCTTGGTCGATTCGACTACCCCGGTCCGTTCACCTCTCCCGCTTGCGGGAGAGGTCGCGCCGAAGGCGCGGGTGGGGGCTTTCTCCTCTTGGGGATTGTCCCATTGCGGAAGCACCCTCTCCCCAACCCTCTCCCGCAAGCGGGAGAGGGAGGGCACCTCCGTCGTTGCAGCGATCAAGCGTCATTTCATCGCACTTTAGCCTCCGCGCGATTCGACCACCTTGCGGCAGGAATCGGACAGCTTCGACTTGTTCTCGCGCAGGCAGGCGTTCATTTGCGGCGGCTTGCCGATATGCTCGGCGCAGAATTTGCTGGCGTCGCCGCGGCAGGCCATTTGCTCCTGGACGGATGGACCGGACTGCGCGGCAGCAGGCAGGGCGGCAGCTGCGAGCAGCAGCGCGGCAAGAACCGAAATCTTCATAGAGCACCTCTTTGGAATTCTCGTTGGTCCCGACCGGGATCAATCGGGCCGGACCATTCCGCAAAGGCCGGGCGCCGGTCCATGCCATGTTCATGGCAGCGGCCAGTCCTCCCGCCCGCGGTACCCCCATCTTCATGGCATGTATCCGCGGGCCGACTTTTGTCATTCAGGCTGCACCTCGGCTGCGAGACCCGGTGATTGCGTCGGGACGCCGAACGGAACCAGGAGAGCAAGATGTCGAAGAGAGCTGGAGCGCTGGGCGCAGGGCTGACGGTCATGGCGCTGGCGGGTGCGGCGATGGTGTCGCTGGGCACGAGCCCGGCGCAGGCCGTGGTCTATTGCAAGACCGTCGGCGTGCCGAAGGGCTGCGTGGTGCGGCCGGCTGGCGCCGTGGTGGTGGGAGCGCCGGTCGCGCGGGCTGCCGTCGCGACCCCCGGTGTCGGCGCACCCGGTGTCGGTGTGCGTGCCGGCACGCCGATGAATCGGGGCGGCCCGGTCAATCGCGTCGGCGTGCGCTGATATTTCCGCTCCATTGAACTGATGCATCGCTTCGGGCCAAGGGGCCCGCGGACGAAGACCCCCCGTCCTCCGCGGGCAATTTCAACCCGGCCCGTCCCCTCTCTCCGTGCGCCCCACACGTTCGGGGAGGGGGCCCTTTCAACCCGCGGCCATGTCGCTGTCGGGAAAACGTTGCGGCAATTTCAGCCGCAAGCGCGTGCCGGAGGAATCAGACGTCAGGTCGAGCACCGCGCCGCAGCGCGCGGCGCGGCTTTTCATATTGCGCAGGCCGCGCGCGGTCTGGCCGGCCCCCGCGGCCTCGCCATTGCCGGCCAGCGCAAAACCGTTTCCGTCGTCCGTCACGGTTATCACGCCGTAGGGTCCCTGGCCTGCGTCGAACGTGTCGATGGTCACCGCGATGCGGCGGGCCTGCGCGTGCTTGACCGCATTGGTCACGGCCTCGTCGAGGATGCGCACGATCTGGACGACGTGCCATGGCCTGAGCTCGGGATGCAGCGGCAGGCCCTGCGGCGTCGCCACGCGCCAGTCGAGCGTGATGTCGTGCGGCCGCAATTGGGCCGTGGCGCGCTCGCGCCAGGAGCCGAGCGCCAGCATCAGGTCGCCGCCGATGTCGTCCATGGAATCGATGACGAGACGGAGATCCTTCAGCGCCGCGCGTGCGGCGTCCGTGATGCTCGCGCCCGCGCTGCCGCGTTCGGACAGCGCGACGATGCTCACGAGCTGGCCGCCGAGTCCGTCGTGCAGGTCTCGCATCAGGCGCGTGCGCTCGTTGGCGAGCGCCGCCGCGCGGGCGCGCTCCTCCTCGCGGGCAAAGCTCGCCTTCAGCCGCTCCTCGGCCTCCCGCACCCGCGTCACCAACTGGCCGGCAAAGCTGTCGACCTGGTTCAAGGCGCGGGCGAAGCGCCAGGTCAGCCCGGCGCCGATCGCGACCAGCATCGCCGAATAGGACAGGCGCGAGACGAAGATGCGATCGTTGCTCACGATATCGAGCACCGTGAGCATGTCCTGAACCCAGCAGACCAGCACGATGGTCACCGCGCAGCCGATCGTGAAGCTCGCCGCGTCCTGCCGTCGCACCACCGCGGTTGCGGTGACGCAGGCCATCAGGAACAGGCAGAGCCCGACGGTGGGAATGCCGAGCACCAGGAACAGGATGCGCGGCAGCGGCGGGCCCCCGATCAGCCCGACCACGAATATGAGGACGCCTGGCACGAACAGCAACGTGCCGTAGCGCGGCCAGCGCCAGCCGAAGAACAGCACGCCGAACACGACGATCAGCGCGCTCTCGATCGGTGCGGAGGCCAGCAGCACCGCGGCCAGGTGCGATACCGTGGCCGGCGGCACCGGCGGCGGCGCGAATGCCTGCACCACGCCGAGCACCATCGCCGTCGCCAGTACGCCATAGACCGGCTCGTGACGCCGCATCAGCCACATGATCGCGAGGATGACGGCCAGGATCGCCTGCCAGGCGGAAAACACCACCGGCAGGGTGACGAACAGCAGCGTGCGTGTCTCATAGGCCGGGCGCAAGGCGGCATCCGGCCCGACATAGACGGTGTCGAGGAAGCCCTTGAGCGGGCCCCATACGAACAGCCGCACCGTGATCTCGTTTCCGCCCTCGCGCAGCAGCGACGCGGGGATGGCTGCGATCTGCGGCGTGTTGCGGTCGGGCCGGTTGGCGTTGGTGTCGCGTCGGGAGTCGAGCACGACGACGCCGTTGACGGCGACCTCCACCGCGTTGCTGAAGCGCGGCAGGTACACCGACCAGCCCGCGGCCGCATCGCCGCCCCGGAATGTGAAGGTGCCGGCGTAGATCGGCGGGTCGGCCAGCGAATAGCGTGACGAGGTGAAATGCGGCAGCGTCACCGGGCGCGTCAGACCGTCCTCCCGCGCCGAGAAATCGTCCACCGCGTAGTCGTCGGGATCGTTCGGCTGCAGCAGCCGAATCCCCAGGATCGTAACGATCACGATCAGGGCCTGGAGCAGCAGATAGGGCACCAGGCGCGAGGCGATCAGCCTGCGCCGCGGGCGTGTTGGTGCCCTCGCAGGTGCTTTGGCCGCGATCTCACTCACAGCTTGATCAGGCCCTGCTGCACCGCCTCGAACACCGCCTCGCTGCGCGTGTGCACCTCGAGCTTGCGATAGATGTTCTTGATATGGCCGGGCACGGTCTGCTTGGAGAGGCCGAGATGGCTTGCGATCTCGGCATAGCTGAAGCCTTTGGCGATGCCCCACAGGATGTCGATCTCGCGCGGGGTGAGCCTTGCCGTGTTGAGCGCGGGGCCGGGCGGCGGCTCCGCCGAATTCTGCGCGGCACCTTGCGTCCTGCGCACGATGAAGCGGGCGATCGAGGCCGAGATCGGTGAATGTCCCGCGACCAGATCGCGCACCGTGGTGGCGATGTCGGTGGGGAAGGCGTCCTTGAGCAGGTAGCCGGTGGCGCCGACCGTGATCGCGGAGATCACGCTCTCCTCGTCGCCGAGCGCGGAAATCACCATGATTTCGGTGTCGGGGAAGCGCTGCCGCATCTCGCGGATCAGCTCGACGCCGTGGCCGTCGGGCAGCCGCAGATCGGTCAGCAGCACGCGCGGCGCGCCGGCGGCGAGGGCCTGCCGCGCCTCTGCGAGCGTACCGGCGCTGCGCACCTCGTAACTGGCCTTGACCAGCGCATCCTGGAGGCGCCAGCAGGTCGGCGCATCGTCCTCGACGAGGAGGATGGTGATGGCTTCACCCGTCTCGCCTTGTTCGGTCATGATCAATGGTCCCGCGACCCGCGTGTCCCCCGCGGCGCAAGGCAAGTTTAGCCGCAGCGCGCACGCCGTGACACCCATAATCATGGGGGCAGTCACGGGACTGCCATGTGCCGACCCAACGTTGCCGCGCGACGGAGTGCCGCCGCCAATCCAGCTTACGAAAGATCAACCCGCGGCGGCGGATATCGCCGCGCCAGGACCGATAGCGACAGCGGCCGTTCGTCTTCCGGCAGCTCCAGATAGGCCAGCACGAGCGGCCGCTTCCAATCGCCGACGCCGAAATCCATCGCCGTCCATTTCTGCGGCTCGGGCCCTTCGAGCCCCCGGACCCAGACGAAATAGCGGGGAAGGTCGTCCGTGTCCGTCGTGCGTCTCCTGGCCATCGAAGCGGTCCGCTGCGTCAAGATCGTTGCCGCACGATATAGGGAATATCTGGGGGAAGTCGAACGCCCGAGGCGATCGGGGAAGCTTGCCGCCCGCGCCGGTGCCGGTTGGCGACAAAAGCGCTGTCGTTGCCCGTTAAGGTTCGATCCGTTCGAGAAATGATCGCGTAAGCGAAACAACCTCATCGAGGTTGGTTTCGAGCAGCCAATGGCCGCCATCCAGGAGATGCAGTTCGGCATCCGGCAGGTCGCGGAGATAGGCCCGCCCTGACTCCTCAGGCATGTAATGGTCCTGCGGCCCCCACAGGATCAATGTTGGCGGCTTGTGCTCCTGAAGATATCGGCGGTGCTCGGGAAACCATTGGCGGTTCGCCTTGAGGCCAAACAGAACGTCTGCGGCGGCGTCTTTCCGCCGCTCGGTCATCAGCGACCAGTGCAATCGCCAAAGGTCCGGTGCGATCAGTCCAACCATATCCGCACGCAAATCATTCAGGAACTCGTCGCGGAAATTCTCTTCAGTGACAGCTTCCCGCATCGCCGCACGCATCTCCTGATCGGGCAGTGACCAGGACTTCTCGATGTCGGCGTATGCCGGGCCAAGCGCATCTTCGTAAGGTATGTCGCCGTTTTGAATGATCTGGGCCACCACCCTCTCAGGCCGCATGATCGCCAGCCTGGCCCCGATCGGTGAGCCGAAATCATGAAGGTAGATCACGAAGCGTTCGATCTTCAGCTGCTTCACGAACTGGTCGAGCCACGCGGCATAGCCGCCGAAGCTGTAATCGAAGTCATCAGGTGTCCCGCTATAGCCGAACCCGGGATAATCGGGAGCAATCAGCCGCCATTTATCGGCCAGTCGCGGCATCAGATTGCGGAATTCGTAGGATGAGCAGGGATAGCCGTGCGGCAGCAGAACGACGGGCGCGCGTTCAGGACCGGCTTCTCGGTAGAAGGTATCCACGGATCCGATCCGGACCCTGCAATGTCTGACGCGTGTGTCCATGTCTTGCTTCCTTTGTAGATAAAGCAACTTCCGGGGCGGGGTTCCCGGCATCTGCGTCGTGGTGGGTAGAACCGAAGGCGGCTCTGACGGAACAACCACCGGAAGCTTACCGTTACGAAGCAACATCGGAGCGGGAGGTCGTTGTGATCCACCATGTCTCGGTAGGAACGAATGATGTTCAGCGTGCGAAGCGCTTCTACGATGCGGTCTTGCCGGTCGTCGGGATCACGCCGATGGCCGAGGACGAGGGTGGATTGGGCTACGGAAGCGGGACGTTTCACTTCAGCGTTCAAGTTCCGATCGACGGAAAGCCCGCGACCGTGGGTAACGGCAGCCACATCGCCTTTGCCGTCGAGAACCGCGCGATGGTCGATCGCTTCTACGCTGCCGCATTGAAGCATGGTGGCAGCGACGCTGGCGCTCCCGGGCTGCGGCCGAGTTACGACCTCAACTATTATGGGGCGTTTGTCCGCGATCCAGACGGTCACAAGATCGAGGCCGTGACCTACTCGGCACAATAGTCGCGAGCGAGCGGGAAGGCGCCATGCCGACCATGCCCTATGCAATTATCGAAGCTCCTTCGACGCTCGGCCTTGCGACTGACGGCGTGGAGCGCTTGCCCGAACAGCTGCTGAAGCTTGGTCTTGCGGAGCGCATCGGCGCGCGCCGCGCCGGGCGGCTGATGGTGCCTTCGAAAGATCCGACGCCGGATCCCGAGACCGGCGTCTTGAATGCCGGCGCAATTGCGGCGTGGTCGCCCAAACTCGCCGACGCGGTGGAAGCGGTGCTCGTCGCGGGCGAGTTTCCGCTGGTGCTGGGCGGCGATTGCACGATCTTACTGGGCTCGATGCTCGCGTTTCGACGGCGCGGCCGCTACGGCCTGTTGTTCATCGACGGCAACGCCGATTTCTTCCAGCCCGAGGCGGAGCCCAAGGGTGAGGGCGCCTCGATGGACCTTGCCTTCGTTTCCGGCCACGGCCCGTCCCTCCTGGCCGACATCGAAGGTCGCGGTCCTCTGGTCCGCCCTGAAGACATTGTGGCGTTTGGATATCGCGATCACCAGGATCAGGCGGAATATGGAAGCCAGCCGCTTCCCGAAGAGCTCAAGGTGCTTGATCTTCCTGCTGTGCGGGCGCGAGGCATCGAGGCCGCTGCACGCGAAGCCGTCGATCACTTGACGCGAGCCGAGCTGGACGGCTTCTTCATCCATCTCGACGCCGATTGTCTCGACGATGCCATCATGCCGGCTGTCGATTTTCGCGTGCCGGGTGGGTTGTCGTGGGACGAGCTATCGACCGTGCTCCGGGTTGGCTTGGCGAGTGGCAAGGCGGTCGGCCTGGAGATCACCATCTACAATCCGGGCCTGGATGAAGACGGCAGCGCCGGGCGTGGCCTGGCCGATGTGCTCGCAGCAACGCTCGGGTCGTAGTTCGAGTTTGCTGAACCAGTCGGTCTTCGCCAAGAGAAGAGGCTTCGCCGGACACGCTTCGCCCTTTGGGCCGCCTGGCCGCGCCACGCGAAGCCCGAAGCGTGGTGCCCCTGGCCGGAATCGAACCAGCACTCCTTGCGGAACTCGATTTTGAGTCGAGCGCGTCTACCAGTTCCGCCACAGGGGCCCTCGGTCGGCCTCATAGGCGGCGTCGCGAAGCCGGCGGACTATAGCCATGGACGGGACGGGGTCAACCCGCGCCAAAGTGATCCCCGCCGTTCTCGACAGCCGCATGGGCTGGGGCTAGAGGCTTGGGAGCGCGAGAGATGCGAAAGAGGCTGCCGTGACCACCCAGAGTGCCGCCATACCTGCGTTCAAGCCGGGCGCCACGAGCCCCGCGCTGACCGCCGCGGCCTTGGTCACGCTGATCGGCTCAGCCACGATTGCGGGCGCCTGGTTCTTCCAGCTCGTCCTGGAGATCCTGCCCTGCCCATTGTGCCTGGAGCAGCGCTACGCCTATTACCTTGCGATACCTCTCGGTGTGCTGACGGCGCTGGCGGCGCGAAGCGGCGCGCCGCGGCCGCTGCTGCTGGCGGGGCTGGCGATCCTCACCCTGGCGACGCTCGCCAATGCCGGCCTCGGCGCCTACCATTCCGGGGTCGAATGGGGGTTCTGGAAGGGGCCGACCGATTGCTCCGGTCCGGTCGTCAACCTCGGCAGCGCCGCCGATCTCTTGTCGAAGCTCGACACCGTGAAGGTGGTGCGCTGCGACGAGGTGCAATGGCGCTTCCTCGGCCTCTCGCTCGCCGGCTACAACGTGCTGATCTCGCTCGTGATGGCCGCGATCGCTGCGTGGGGCTTCGTGCGGACGGCGAAGCGCTAAAGCTCAATCATCCACGTCGTCCTGCGTGCGCCCGAACAGGTGCACGATGCCCGGCGTTGCGATCGTCACGAAGACGAAACGCGACAGGTGGTGGGCGCCGACGAAGATCGGGTCGATGTGCAGCGTCAAAGCCAGCGCCAGCATCGCGTCCATCGCGCCCGGCGCGAAGGCGACGACGACGTCGGAGAATTTCACCGGGGTGGTCAGCGCCACGATGCCGACGAAGATGGCGGAGACGGCGATGGCCACGGCAAACGAGCCCAGCGCAGCGCTGAGGTGGCCGGCGAGCGTCTTGATTCGCATCCGGGCGAAACGGCTGCCGATCAGTGCGCCGATCCCGATCAGCGCAACGCCACGCACCCAGTCCGGCAGGCCGCCCTCGACCCATCCGGCACCATGCAGCACGCTGGAGGCGATCATCGCGCCGAACATCCAGCTCGCGGGAAACCTGATCAGCCGCAGCACGAGCGCCGCGGCCAGCGACGCGGCGGCCAGCTCGAACAGGTCGAGCGGCGAGGCGATGGTCGTTGTCAGCGACTGTGCAGCCGAGGGCGTGACGCCTGCAATCGCCAGCACCATCGGCAGCGCGGCGGTCAGGATCATGACGCGCATGGTCTGCACCACCGCAATGCCCGGCAGGTCGGCGCCGCGCTCGACCGCCAGGATCGTGATCTGCGACAGCGCACCGGGACTGCCGGCCAGGAAAGCGGAGGTGCGGTCCCAGCCATGGATGCGCTGGAGGTAATAGCTCGACCCGAACGTGGAGCAGAACGTGGCGAGCGCAAGCAGGCCGATGGTGACCGGGTAGGCGCTGACCTGCTGAAGCAAATGGCGCGAGACGACCGAGCCCAGCGAGATGCCGAGCAGCACCAGCACGGTCTGGGTCAAAATCGGCGGCAAGGTCAGCTGACGGCCGGCGATCGCGGCGATCCCGACCGCGATCATCGAGCCGGAGATCAGCCCGCCGGGAAGGCCGGCGAGCAGAAACACAAGGCCGCCGGCGGTGCCGATGACGAGCGTCTCCACCGTGCTCAGGATCGTGGCACGGCTCGGCCATTCGAACGACAGGGAGGCGGTGATGTGCTTCACGCCACCTTATCGCAAATCAGCGCGAGGCGCACAATTGCAGGCTCGTCATGCCGCAATGCGCGAGGCCTTCCGCGGAGGCTCGGACGGAATCGTGACGGGCTTATTTCTTGTCGGCTGCGGGAGCGGCGGGAGCTGCTGGAGCGGCGACTGCGCTGCCGGCCCTCGCCTCCTTTTTGCATTCGCGACGGAATTTCTTGCGCTCCTTCCCCTTCAATCCCTTGGCGTCCGCCTGCCTGGAGCATTCCAGCGATTCCGCCGATCGCTCCTTCGTTGCCTTCTTTTCGTCGACGGTGGCGGCAGTGTCGGTCTTGGCGGCCGGCGCGGCGGTCTGTGCGAAAGCGGTGCCGGTGACGAGCAGGGAGGCGAGAGCAACGGCGGCGAGGCGGGACGTGAAGGTCATGTGGTGCACTCTGCTTGCGAGAATTGCGAAGGGCTGGAACGTTGGCTCGCGTTGCTGAACGCGACATGAATGAGTTGAGCGGCAGGATCACTATATTTTGCCGGCGCAACTCATCGCATCCTTGTCGCAAGCGGCCGGCACGCTAGGATAGCAATCCTCAATTCACTTCCGTCGGGGAAGATCAAGCAGGAGACCCAGGGATGACCATTCAGACGAAATTGTTGTATGCGATCGCAGCGTCCGGTGTCGCGGCATTGCTGACGAGCGCGCCGGCACAGGCACTGACCGCGCAGGAGTGCAGCGCGAAGTACCAGGCCGCCAAGAAGGACGGCTCGCTCGGCACCATGAAGTGGAATGACTTCCGCAAGGCCCAATGCGGTGCCGATGCGACGCCCGCCGCTGCGCCGACAGCGGCAGCGCCCACAGCTCCCGCGGAGCCGAAGCAGGCGAAGAAGGAGGAGGCACCAGCCGCGGCGCCAGCCCTGCCGGCCGGACCCGCAGTCTACCCGAACGCGATCGATCCGAAATATGCCAAGGAGACTCCCGGCAAGGCGCGGTTGCACACCTGCGTCGACCAGTACAATGCCAACAAGTCCACCAACGGCAACGGCGGCTTGAAATGGATTCAGAAAGGCGGCGGCTATTACAGCGAATGCACCAAGAAGCTGAAGGGCGCCGCCTGAGCTTCGCATTGCTGCGAAGGCCGGAGCGACGCTCCGGCCGATTCGCCTGAAGTGTCGCGCATGATCTTTTCGGAAAGCCGCTGCACACCTTGCGCTTACGCGGCCCTTGGGGGTCGGATCATGCTCAGTCGAGCAGCTTCTCGGCAGATTTCGCCACGAGTTGCGACCGCTTGCGCGGACCGCTCTCGACGAACAACAGGCTCTGGCCGAAGATGAAGCAGTAGAACAGGAAGGCCTGCGCGTCGGCCTCTTCGGTCGCAAGGCCGGTCGCCCGGTAGAGGTCGCCGACGTGCCTGAGCCGCGCCGCGTCGACACTTGCCACTGCGGCCGCGGCGTTCTCATCCGAGCGGGCCCATTGCCGGATCGCGAGCTCGATCGCCATCCCTTCCGGATTGAGCCGCTCGGAATAGAGCTGGATCACTGCCCTCAGCCGCTCGCGGGGCGTTTGCCCGTCGAGGCTTGTCTGCTGCGCGATCGCGGCGATGCGGCCCTTGCGCCAGGCTTCGAGCATGGCCTCGAGCAGCGCGGCGCGGTCGGCGAAGCGCCGGTAGAAGCCGCCCTTGGTGACGCCGAGATTCTTGGCGAGCACCTCGACCCGCACGCCCTCCACCCCCGCGCGGGCGAGCTCGGCAAATCCAGCCTCGACCCAGACGTCGCCCTTGCCGTCGCTCATGGAGGAAGCCTCACCCGATCTTGATACGGTGCCGTATTGTTAATGCGCAACGGGTTTGATACGCTACCGTATCAACGACCAAGAATGAAAGCGCGGAGGAAATGCTATGGAGCAGGAGGCGACCTATCGCGGCACGGTCTATCCGTGGCAATGCGACCATGTCGGGCACATGAACATCATGTGGTATGTCGGCAAGTTCGACGAGGCCAATTGGAATCTGTTCGCTCGCCTCGGCCTGACGCCGAGTTACTTGCGGTCCTCCGGCCGCGGCATGGCCGCGGTGCAGCAAAACATCGCCTACAAGCGCGAGCTGCTCGCCGGCGACATCGTCGAGATCCGCAGCCATCTGCTTGAGATCAGGGACAAGTCGATCCGCTTCCGGCACGACATGACGAATGCCGAGACCGGCGAGCTCGCCGCGACGTGCGAGATCACCGGCGTGCACATGGACCGCCAGCTCCGCAAGTCCGCCCCGTTCGCCGATTGCATTCGCGAAGCTGCCATGAAGCATCTTGCCGAACCAGCCGAGGTGTGAGCCATGACCGCATTCGAGCCGAAAAACCCGGGCTATCGCGCGGCGGCCATCGCCATGTTCGATGCCCAACCGGCCATGCGCACGCTCGGCATCGTGATCGTTCGCCTCGCGCCGGGCGAGGTCGAGCTCGCGATGCTGCATGCGCCGGCCTTCACGCAGCAGAACGGTTTCATCCATGCCGGCATCATCACCGCCGGGCTCGACAACGCCTGCGGCGTTGCGGCCTTCAGCTTGATGCCGCCGGAGGCCGGTATCCTCACCGTCGAATTCAAGACCACGCTGCTCGCGCCCGCCCGCGGCGAGCGTTTCGTCTTCAAGGCCGAAGTGGTCAAGCCCGGCCGCACGCTGACCTTCTGCGAGGCAAAGGCCTACGCCGAGCATGACGGCAAGACCACGCTGATCGCTACGATGACCGGGACATTGATGGCGATGCTGCCGGCGGCTTAGTTGAGCCGGGCGCGATTCGCGTGGCAATCGCTCCCGCAGCATTCTATATGAGTCGTAACAATGGCCGGTCCGCGGGCGTATATCCGCAAGATGGGACCGGAACGGGACGATATGACTGGATTTGGGAACAATGCGCCGAGCCGGCGCGCAGCCTTGACGCTGATCGGAGCGGGTGTGCTCGCGGCTGGCGGGATCGTTTCGGCGCGCGCCGCCACCGGCGATGACGAAGTGCTGACCGAAGCCAAGGTGCTGCGCGATCCCGACACGCCGGTCGCAGGCAATCCCGACGGCAACATCACCATCGTCGAATGGTCCGACTACAATTGTCCCTATTGCCGCAAGCTCGAGCCCGAGCTGCGCCAGGTGGTCCAGGACGACGGCAAGGTGCGGCTGGTCATGAAGGACTGGCCGATCCTCGGGCCGGTTTCAGTCACCGCGGCGCGGAGCGCGCTGGGGGCCAAGTTCCAGGGCAAGTATCACCAGGCCCATGACGCCCTGATCGGCGTCAGCTCGCGCCTGACCGAGCCGCGCATCAACGAGCTGCTCGCGGCTGCCGGGGTCGACATGGACCACTTGAAGCGCGATCTCACCGGCCACGCCAAGGACATCGACGCCATCCTCAAGCGCAACAACGAGCAGGCTGAAGCTTTCGGCTTCCAGGGCACCCCGTCCTTCATCGTCGGCAAGTATCGCGTGCCCGGCGCGCTCAGCATGACCGAGTTCGAGCAGGTCATCGCCGACGCCCGCAAGGCCAAGATGAACTGAGCCGGCGATATTCAGGACGCAATACAAAGGCGCCGTCGCGGGTCTGCGACGGCGCCTCGTTCATGTCGATCGGACGAAATTACTTCGACGAGATCCGGACCCAGTCCTTGTGCGCGCGATCGCGCAGCGCATCCCAATCGGCCTTGGCGACGTCCCAGTTCACGATGGTGCGGTTGGTGGTCGCGACCTCGCCCTTGGCGACTGACGACGTCTGCATGGAATCATAGACGTAGACGCCGCCCGCAAGCAGCAACGCGCCCAGGATCATTCCGAAAAAAGTCTGCATGGCGAACCTCCGGTGACGGGCGATAACGTCGGCCCGGAGTGATGGTTCCGCGACCATGCGGCGCATTCAAGGAGAGGTTGTTCATTTTCCATTCAGCCACTCCATCAGCTCCGCATTGATCTCGCGCGGATAGGTGTGGCTGAGGTCGTCGATCTCGCGATAGGTGATTTGGGCACCGGCGGCGGACAGCGCCGCCTGCGTCTGCCGTGCGGTCTGCACCGGAAACATCCAGTCGAGCTTGCCGTGAGTGATGAAGATAGGCAGGCCTTGCAGGCGCATCGCGTCGGCCATTTCCGCCATCAGCGGATGGAAGGTCGCTGCAACAGGGGCGAGATGCGTGAAGGGCGAGGCGCTGTCGAGGCCGGTGACGTAGCAGAAGGTGCCGCCGTCGCTCATGCCTGTCAGCAGCATGCGCGCGGGGTCGATGCGCCAGCGGCCGCGCACAGTATCGATGATGCGCATGAGGTTCGGTGTGTCGGTGTCGTCGCCCATCAGCGCCCAGGTCGGGCCGGTCGCGGTCGGCGCCACCAGGATCGCCCCAAGAGTGCGGGCGTCGCGGAGCCAGCTCCACAGAAAGCCGCGTCCGTTGCCGCTGCCGCCATGCAGCGCCATCACCAGCGGCATGGCACGCTCGGGCGCGTAATATTCGGGGACGTAGACCGAGAAGCCGCCGCGGCTGCCGGGCTCGTTGTGGTCGTGGAAGATGCCGGTATCTTCGCTCGCGCTGGCTTGGAGCCGCGATAACAAATCCGCATTGTCGCGATTGGCGGCGTTGAGGAAGAAGCCGCTCACCGGCGGAAATTGCGCTGCCAGCGGATAGAGCGCCTCCTGCGCGCGCGGGACATGGCGCAAGGCGCGGAATACCGCGACGAGATCGCCATGGCCACGCTCGACCTCACGAATGCCCGCAAAGGCAGCGAGCGTCTCGCCGCAGGCGCGATCGAGCCGGTCGCGCAGCCCGGCGAACCGCTCCGGCCAATCCCCGATTGCTGCGTGCGCCGTCTGCAGCGCCTCGTCCGGCGTGCCGATCGCATCCATCACCGAGGCGAAGGCCGGTGGATGCAGATGTCGCTGGAAGAAGCCGAGTGCTTCCAGCGCGTTGAGCAGAGGTGGCAGCACGGCCACGACGTCGTCGATCACGGCCTCGCTCATTATAGCCTCTCCACGGCTTGCGCCGCGGCGACCGCAGCGCGGTGCGCTATTTCTTCGCGGCCTTCTCCTGCGTCTTAAATCCCAGGTATGTCGAATTGACAATGCCCATCAGGAGCAGCAGATTCGTATCGAATTCCACGAAGATGAAGTTGGCGACGACGTTCCAGATAAAGATCACGGCGAGGATAGCGGTCCAGCCAATCATCTGAATCCTGTGCAATTTGGGTCCGTCTTCATCCGATAGCAGGTCGCTCCAGAATCTTTTCGATTTCACCCTTATCGGATTCTTGAGGTCGTCCCTATCCAGGATGACGGCAGCGATGCCAGTCACGCTGTTGATGCCGAGAAGCACGAGAATTGCTTCGGTGATGACGTTCCGGTAGATTCCCAGCGTGAGCCAGAGGAAGATGAAGCCCGCAGTCGAGAGCCACAGCCACAACGCCATCTGAGTGCGGCCGAGGCTGAACGTGCCTGCGGGGTCGTCCCTCGTTGGACTGGCCATGCATTCCTTTAGCTCGTCTTCAGCTTTCGTCTTGGCTTTCTGCAGATCAGCGTTCGTGGGGTCCGCGGCGGCCGCATCGCGTGCGGTCCTGGCATTTTGCTCCGCCAAATCGATATTTGTAAGCGAGTGATCGCGCAGGACGCTCGACTTGGCTGCAAAGATGGCGAAACCGGTCAACAGCAAGGCCATTGATAGCGCGCCCAGACCAACAATGTACGGCCAATACACCCGGAGTTCGATCGAGGATCTGGCTTCCGCCTCTGGCGTGCTGCTTTGCGATCTCGATACTCCGATCTTGAGCGGCATCGAACCCGAATTAGTCTTGTTCGCCAGCAAGCCGCGCCAGAATTTGGCGTCGTCCGACGCTGCATCAGGGGTCTGCCCGAACTCGAAAACGAGTGTTTGCGGTGCAGGTATAGCCGGCACCTTGAGCGACATCGGCGTGCGGCGTCCGTTCAGAAACAGCGTCACATCGACGACAGGAGGTGGCTGGTTCTGAGCGGCTTTGGCAACAGACAGGGCGACGTTGGCGACATCGAGCTTCTTCTCGGTTTCGGTCTTCGTCTTGGCATCGAGGGGGGTGTCAAGTTGTGTTTGTAGGTCCTTTACTTTCGTCTCGTTGTCTTCGACATCCTTCTTCAGCTTCTTTTCGCCAGCCTCGGACGCGACGCCGGCAACGACGACACAAAGGCGACCACCGAGCCTGATGGTACGGGGCAAGACGTCTACAATACGGAATTTCCCATTCGCGTCGTCAGCGGCGGATTTTGCGTTCGCAATAGAGCCAGGGTCGAGAGCGGCCTTCAATCCATCTCCGCAACCGGCATCGGCGACATTATTCGGCGCCTTTTGATTCGCTGGAGCGCCCGTGAGGAAAGGCCACTCGAACGCCGTACCAAGCATGCACATCACCAGCGCAACAATTCCCGCTAGCGTCAAAACGGCAGCGAGCGTCCTCGGAGGCACGCGGGGCATGGCAATTACCTTGAACAAAAAATGAGAGTAAAAATCACCAAGTTGTAGCTTGCAATGAGACAACCCAAAATTGCAAGCGATTATTCGCCGCAGCCTCCGGCGGAATATCCGGAGCTTGGTGTTGCGCTTGAGGGGTCTTGGCGACTCCCGCTCAGTGCAGCTTCGGCGCCTTCAGGAGCTTGAAGCGATCGGTCGACGTCACGGTGACGTCGAAGGTGACGCCTTCATGATGAACGGTGAGCGGCACGTCGACGCCGGCGGCGCCGAGCGCCCACATTTTCTTGTAGAAGGCGGTCTGGCTCGTCACCCTGTCACCGTTCACGGCGAGAATGACGTCGCCGGTCTTGAGCTCGGCGCGGGCGGCCGGGCCATTGGCGGAGATCCCGATCACCACCACGCGGTTGTCGATCTCGGTCGAGTAGAGTCCGAGCCAGGGTCGTGCCGGCTTGTTGACACGGCCGAACTTGCGCAAGTCCTCCAGGACCGGCTTCAAGAGGTCGATCGGCACGATCATGTTGACGTGCTCGGCCTCGCCGTCACGTTCGCGATCGAGTTGGAGCGAGCCGATGCCGATCAGCTCGCCGCGTTCGTTGAGCAGCGCCGTACCGCCCCAGTTCGGATGTGCGGGAGCGGTGAAGATGGCCTCGTCCAGCAGATATTCCCAGTAACCGGCGAATTCCTGCTTGGCCACGACCTGGCTCGCGACCGAGCGCGTGCGTCCGCCGGCGCCGCCGACCACGACGCGGTCGCCGATCCGTGTCGCCGCCGACGAGCCGAGCGGCAGCGGCGCAATGTCGAGCTGGCCGAGCGCCTGCACCAGCCCGAACCCGGTCTCGGAATCGAAGCCGAGCGCATGGCCCTCCACCACGCGTCCGTCGGCGCGGTGCAGCCAGACCGACTCTGCCTCGGTGATGAGATAACCTATCGTGAGCACCAGGCCGTCATCGATCACGACGCCGTTGCCGGCGCGTTCGGTGCCCAGTGTCTCGGCACTGAAGGCGTCCGGAGGGATGATGGCGTGCAGGCCGACGACGGAGCCGAGTGCGCGGTCGAGATCGAAACCATAGTCGCTCGCCCGCGGCTGGTTCGCCGGCGGCACTCTCCATTCGGTCACAGTGCTCATGGAGTTCTCCTGGCTGAGAGCATCGCTCCGGCAAGACTGGCGGAACAACGCGCGAAGCACGCCTAATTTAGGCCGGAGCAGGCCGTCTTGAAAGCCTCGTTCCCAACTATTCGGGAGAACGCCGCGTGAAATCTTGGAAAGGCCTGGAAACGCATCGTCATCTGATCCGGCGCATGGCTGCTGTCCGGCGCGGTGCTAGGCGCCGTGCAGTGAAGCTGCTAACCATTGCCGCCTCGTTTGACCAAGGGATCACGGACGACAAGCATGGACAACCGCAGCGACATTTGGCGTGGCATCGACACGATCAAGGCACGCTTCATCGACCTCAGCGACAGGGTCTGGGGCATGCCTGAGGTCTGCTACACCGAGGCGCGGTCCGCCGCCGAGCATCTCGCCGAGCTGCGTCATCAGGGATTCCGCATCACCGAGAGCGTCGCCGGCATCCCGACTGCGCTGATCGGCGAGTGGGGCGAGGGCGGTCCGGTCATTGCCTTCATGGGCGAGTACGATGCGCTGCCGGGCCTCAGCCAGGAGGCGGGTGTCGCCGAGCATCGCCCGATCGAAAACGGCGGCCATGGCCATGGCTGCGGTCACAACCTGCTCGGTTCCGCAGCGCTGCTCGCCGCGACCGCGGTGAAGGACTGGCTGGCCGAGAGCAAGGTGCCCGGCCGGGTGCGCTATTACGGCTGTCCGGCGGAGGAAGGCGGCGCGGCCAAGGCCTTCATGGTGCGCTCCGGCGCGTTCGAGGACGCCGACATCGCCATCACCTGGCACCCGCACAGCTTCTGGGAAGTGGCGGTGACGCCCTCGCTTGCGAATACGCGCGCGGATTTCATCTTCACCGGCCGCACTTCGCATGCGGCGGCCTCGCCGCATCTCGGCCGTTCGGCGCTCGATGCGGTGGAATTGATGAATGTCGGCGTGAACTACATGCGCGAGCACATGCCGAGCGACGCGCGCGTGCACTATGCCCTGCTCGACACCGGCGGCATCGCGCCGAACGTAGTGCAAGCCCATGCCCGCGTGCGCTATTCGATCCGCGCGCGCGATCTTCCCGGCATGAACGAGTTGGTCGAGCGTGTGTCCAAGATCGCGCAAGGCGCGGCGTTGATGACCGAGACCAAGGTCGAGATGAAGATCATCTCCGCGGTCTCCAACATCCTGCCGAACACGCCGCTGGAGCAGGCGCTGCATCAGGTCATGGAAGAGCTCGGACCGCCGCATTTCGACGATGCGGACAAGAGCTTTGCCAGCCAGATCCGTGCGACCTTGAGCGATAAGGATATCGCCTCGGTCTATTACGCGATCGGCATGGAGCCGACCGATCGGCCGCTGGCCGACTTCCTGGTGCCGCTCGATGCCAAGCGCAATCCGCTGGTCGGCTCGACCGATGTCGGCGACGTGAGCTGGGTGGTGCCGACCGTGCAGGTGCATGCACCGACGGTTGCAATCGGCACGCCCTTCCACACTTGGCAGGTGGTGGCGCAGGGCAAGAGCCCGCACGCGCACAAGGCCATGGTGCAAGCAGCCAAGGCGATGGCAGGTCTCGGCATCAAGGCGTTGACGGAACCGGAGCTGATCAAGGTTGCCAAGGCGGATCTCCAGAAGCGGACGGCCCGGACTCCTTACGTCTGTCCGTTGCCGGATCACGTCGCGCCGCCGCTCGACATGTCCGTGGCGTAGGAATTCGCCTCGATACTTCGTCTGATCCAGCGAACAAATTTTCCGCAGTGCAGCGCGCAATCCAGCAGATTTTGATGCTGGATTGCCGAACGGATGGGCTGCGGAGCGCAATTTTGCCCAACGGACAGCCAATAGACCGTTTGCATACACACGGTCCCAGTTGACGTGCACCCCATTCGGTGTGCCATCTACCGCCAGCCAAACCGGCGGTCGCGAGCGGCCGCCTGCATCCATGTCGGAACCAGACGGGGGACAACCATGCTGGACAAAGAGCTGCGTTCGATGATCGGTCAGGTGAAGGACGGGCGGATGGACCGCCGCGCCTTCGTCAAGCGCCTCGCCGCGGTCGGTCTCACCGCTCCCCTCGCCAACCAGCTCCTCGCGCTCGGCGGCGTTGCCATGGCGCAGAGCCCCGCGGTCTACAAGCCGACCAAGCGCGGGGGCGGCGGCCCTCTCAAGGTGCTGTGGTGGCAGGGGCCGACGCTTCTCAATCCGCATTTCGCCACCGGCACCAAGGACCAGGACGGATCGCGGCTTTTCTACGAACCGCTCGCCAGCTGGGACGCCGACGGCAATCTCAACCCCATCCTCGCTGCAGAGATTCCTTCGCTTGCAAACGGCGGTCTCGCGGCCGATGCCAAATCAGTGGTCTGGAAAATCAAGCCGGGAGTCAAATGGCACGATGGCAAGCCGCTGACTGCCGACGACTTCGTGTTCACCTGGCAGTACGCCAGCGATCCCGCCACGGCTGCCGTCAGCATCAGCACCTATGGTGAAATCACGGTCGAGAAGGTCAGCGATCTTTCGATTCGCATCCTGTTCAAGACCCCGACGCCGTTCTGGGCCAACGCGTTCGTCGGCGCTTATGGATGCGTTCTCCCCAAGCATCTGTTTGCCGACTACAAAGGCTCGAAGTCCCGCGAGGCGCCGAACAATCTGGCCCCGGTGGGCACCGGTCCCTACAAGTTCGTCGAGTTCAAGCCGGGCGATGTGGTCCGCGGCGAGCTCAATCCAGACTATCACATGCCCAACCGTCCGCATTTCGACACGATCGAGATGAAGGGCGGCGGCGATGCCGTCTCGGCGGCGCGCGCGGTGATCCAGACCGGCGAATTCGATTTCGCCTGGAACATGCAGGTCGAAGACGACGTGCTGCTGCGTCTGGAGAAGGGCGGCAAGGGCAAGACCGTCTATGCCACCGGCGGCGACATCGAGTTCATCGCGATCAATTTCACCGATCCGAATGTCGAGATCGACGGCGAACGCTCCTCGATGAAGACCAAGCACCCGATCTTCTCCGATCCGAACGTGCGCAAGGCGCTCGCCCTACTCGTCGACCGCGACTCCGTCAAGAAGGCGATCTATGGTCGGGCCGGCCGCACCACGGCCAACTACCTCAACGGCCCCGAGAAGTTCGTCTCCAAGAACACCTCGTGGGAGTTCAACATCGAGAAGGCGTCGAAGATGCTCGATGACGCCGGCTGGAAGGTCGGCGCCGACGGCATCCGCGAGAAGGACGGCAAGAAATTCAAGCTTCTGTATCAGACCTCGACCAACGGTCCGCGCCAGAAGACCCAGGCCATCGTCAAGCAGGCCTGCCAGAAGGCCGGCATCGACGTGGAGCTGAAATCGGTCGTCGCCTCGGTCTTCTTCTCGTCTGACGTCGCCAACCCGGACACCTATCCGAAGTTCTATGCCGACATCGAGGAGTTCCAGATCCCGATGACGCAGCCCGATCCGGCCCTGCACATGCGGCGCTACATCTCCGCCAATGTGGCCACCAAGGAGAACAAATGGCAGGGGCAGAACTTCCCGCGCTACGTCAACAAGGAGTATGATGACGCCATTGCTGCGGCTGAGACCGAGACCGATCCAGTCAAGCGCGCCGCGCTCTACATCAAGTGCAACGACCTGTTGTGGCAGGACACCGTGTTCATTCCGGTGATGCATCGCCTGCTGGTGGATGCCTGCTCCAACACGTTGCGGCCGGCGCTCTCGGGCTGGGCCAATCGGACCGATAACCTCCAGGACTGGTACCGGGAGGCATGAGCGCAGGCTAGACGGGATTCTTCCCTATGAGTCAGTATGTCCTGCGTCGCCTCCTGATTGCCGTTCCGAGCCTGCTGGCGATTTCGCTGGTGCTGTTCGTCGTGCTTGCACTCGCGCCCGGCGATCCGTTCTCCGAACTGGCCACCAATCCGAACGTGCCGCCCGAAGTTCAGGCGGCACTCCGGGCCAAGTTCGGTCTCGACGATCCGATCTACCTCCGCTACCTGCACTGGCTCAACGCCATGCTGCACGGCGACTGGGGCTTCTCCTTCGTCAGCCGGATTAACGTCGACACGCTGATCCTCCAGCGCCTGCCCGCCACGCTCTACGTGATCGGCTCGGCGCAGATCCTGGCGCTGCTGATCGCGATCCCGGTCGGCGTCTATGCCGCGACCAGGCCGTATTCGCTGTTCGACCAGATCGCGAATACGCTCGCCTTCGTCGGCTTCTCGCTGCCGACCTTCTTCACCGGCATCCTGTTCATTCTGATCTTCTCGGTCACGCTGGACTGGCTGCCTTTCGTCTACACCACCGACATCAAGGCCACCGGCATCCGCTGGGTGCTGGAGATGATCCGTCAGGCGATCATGCCGGTGGCGGTGCTCGGCCTGTTCCAGGCGGCATCGATGACGCGCTTCGTGCGCTCGGCGATGCTCGACGTCATCCGGCTCGATTACGTCACCACGGCGCGGGCCAAGGGCCTCGGCCAGACCACGGTGATCATCAAGCACGTGATGCGCAACGCCATGATCCCCGTGGTCACGCTGATCGCGTTGCAGATGCCCGCGGTGTTCGGCGGCGCCATCGTCACCGAGCAGATCTTCCGCATTCCCGGCATCGGCTCGCTGCTGATCTCCTCCATCCTTTCCAACGACACGCCGGTGGTGATGGCCGTCACCTTCGTCTTCGCGTGCCTCGTGGTGCTGTTCAATCTCATCGCGGACGTGCTTTATGGCTGGCTTGACCCTCGCATCTCCCTCCGCTGAGCGGCGCGCCTATTCGCCCTGGCGCGAAGCATGGCGGCGTTACAGCCGCCACCGGCTCGCGGTGGTCAGCGCTGTCCTGCTCCTCATCCTGGTGCTCGCCGTCGTGCTTGGGCCGTTCGTGTGGCGTGTGAAGATCAACGAGATCGACATCGTCGCGGGCCTGCAGGGTCCGTCGCTCGCCCATCCCTTCGGCACCGACGATCTCGGCCAGGACATTCTGGCGCGCATGATCTATGGCGGCCGCATCTCGCTCGCGGTCGGGCTCGCCGCGATGCTGGTCGCTGTCATCATCGGCACAGTGATCGGCGCGCTCGCCGGTATGTCGCGCGGCGCGCTCGGACACGGATTGATGTGGCTCACCGACCTGTTCCTGTCACTGCCGCAGCTGCCGCTGCTGCTGCTGCTGATCTATCTGTTCCGCGACGGGCTGAAGCAGGTGTTCGGGCCCGAAGGCGGCATCTTCATCTTGATCGTGCTCGTGATCGGAGGTCTGCGCTGGATGCCGGTGGCGCGGCTGGTGCGTGCCCAGTTCTTGTCGCTCCGCGAAAAGGAGTTCGTCGAAGCCGCCCGTGCGCTCGGTGCCAGTCCGGTGCGGCAGGTGGTGCGGCACATCCTGCCCAATGCGGTCGGCCCGGTGATCATCGCCGGCACCATCGACGTCGCCGCCGCGATCATCGCGGAATCGACGCTGTCCTTCCTCGGCCTCGGCTTCCCGCCGGATACCCCGACCTGGGGCCGGCTGCTGTTTGACGCCAAGGATTTTCTCGACATCGGCCCGCACTGGGCGTTGTTTCCGGGCGGCGCGATCTTCGTTGCGGTGGTGGCCATCAACTTCATCGGCGACGGTCTGCGCGACGCGCTCGATGCGCGACGGGTGATCTGATGGCGCCGCTGCTCGAGATCAAGGGCCTGAAAACCCACTTCTCCACGGACGACGGCATCCTCCAGGCCGTCGACGGTGTCGACATCTCCATCAACAAGGGCGAGACGCTCTGCGTCGTCGGCGAATCCGGCTGCGGCAAGACCGTGACCGCGATGTCGATCCTGAAGCTGATCGCGATGCCGCCGGGCCGGATCGCGGCGGGCCAGATCATCTTCGAGGGGCGCGATCTGGTGCCGCTGACCAGCAACCAGCTCGACGAGATCAGGGCGAAGGAGATCGGCTTCATCTTCCAGGAGCCGATGACCTCGCTCAATCCGGTGCTCACCATCGGCGAGCAGATCGCAGAGAGCCTGCGGCGGCACGAAGCGGTGACCAGGAAGCAGGCGCTCGAGCGCACCATCGAGATGCTGAAACTGGTGCAGATCCCGAACGCCGAAGGCCGCGTGCACAATTATCCGCATCAGTTTTCCGGCGGCATGCGCCAGCGCGTGATGATCGCGATGGCGCTCGCCTGCAAGCCGAAGCTGATCATCGCCGACGAGCCCACCACCGCGCTCGACGTCACCATCCAGGCGCAGATCCTCGACCTATTGCAGGACATGAAGGACCGCTTCGGCATGGCGGTGATGCTGATCACCCATGCCATGGGCGTCGTCGCCGAGACAGCGCAGCGCGTCGTCGTGATGTATGCCGGCAAGGTGGTGGAGGAGGCGCCCGTCGACGATCTCTTCGGCGATCCCCGTCATCCCTATACGCAAGGCCTGATCCGCTCGATCCCGCGCATCGATCTCGACAGCGAGCACAAGACGCGGCTCGAGGCGATCGGCGGCTCTGTGCCGATCCTGATCAACCCGCCGGTCGGCTGCCGCTTCGCGCCGCGCTGCAAGTTCGCCATGAATGTCTGCACCGAGAAGGAGCCGCTGCTGCGCGAGATCGCGCCCGGTCACCGCATGGCCTGTCATCTCGGAGATACCAGCGTGGGAGCCGCGTCATGAGCGAGCCCTTGCTCCGCGTCAGCGGCTTGAAGAAACATTTCCCGGTGCTCGGCGGCCTCTTGTCGCGCCAGGTCGGCACGGTCTACGCGGTCGACGGCGTGTCGTTCTCGGTCAACCGCGGCGAGACGCTCGGCCTGGTCGGCGAATCCGGTTGCGGCAAGTCGACGACCGGGCGCTGCGTGCTGCGCCTGATCGAGCCGACTGACGGCGAGGTCACCTTCGACGGCCAGGACGTGCGCAAGCTCGGCGGCAACGATCTGCGCGCGATGCGGCGGAACATGCAGCTGGTGTTCCAGGATCCGTTCGCCTCGCTCAATCCGCGCATGACGGTCGGGGCCATTCTCGGCGAAGCCTTTACCATCCACAATCTCGCCTCCTCCTCGAAAGAGCGCGAGGAGCGCGTTGCGGGGCTTCTGGTCAAGGTCGGGCTCAAGGCCGAGCACATGCGACGCTATCCGCATGAATTCTCCGGCGGCCAGCGCCAGCGCATCGTGATCGCGCGCGCGCTCGCGGTCGAGCCGAAGCTGATCGTCTGCGACGAGCCGGTCTCCGCGCTCGACGTGTCGATCCAGGCCCAGGTCATCAACCTGCTGGAGGACCTTCAGGCCGAGCTGAACCTGACCTATCTGTTCGTCGCGCACGACCTCTCGGTGGTCGAACACATCTCCGACCGCGTCGCGGTGATGTATCTCGGCCGCATCGTCGAGCTCGCGAAAGCCAGCGACCTCTACCGCAACCCGCAGCATCCCTACACCAGGGCGCTGCTGTCGGCGGTGCCGGTGCCAGATCCAAAACTCAAGCGCGAGCGCATCCGCCTCAAGGGCGACGTGCCGAGCCCGATGAAGCCGCCCTCCGGCTGTCACTTCCACACCCGCTGCCCGATCGCCCAGCCACGCTGCGCGGAAAGCGCGCCGCCGCTGAAGGAGGGCGCGGGCGGCCATTTCGTGGCGTGCCATCTGGCGTAGTGCTATGAATCCGTAGACGGCCGATCAGCTCACGCGCTTTTCGCGGGCCATGCTATCACCTGGCCCGACATCACCAGCCGGTCTCGGCCGCTCTCCTTGGCGACGTAGAGCGCCCGGTCGGCGGCGGCAACCAGCGTGCTAGACTCCATCGCGGTCTGGGACGGAAGAGCCGCGGCGCCGCCGATGCTCGCAGTCACCAGCCGCGAAGGCGGATTTTGCGCGTGCAGCATGGCGAGATCGAGCAGCGCCTGGCGAATCGCTTCGCCGACCTCGGCGCAGCCTTCAGGACCGGTGTTCGGCAGCAGCACGGCGAATTCCTCGCCGCCATAGCGCGCCGCGAGGTCGGCCGGACGCCTGGCCTGGGCGGATAAAATCCGGGCCAGCGCGCGCAGGCAGGCGTCGCCCGCCAGATGCCCATAGAGGTCGTTGAATTTCTTGAAATGATCGACATCGATCAGTAGTAGCGAGAGCTGAGTTCCGTCGCGCCGAGCCCGCGCCCATTCGTCGGCAAGGTGGTCGTCGAAGGCGCGACGGTTGGCGAGGCCGGTGAGACCGTCAGTGGTTGCCAGCGAGGCGAGCCTGTCCTGAAGATCCTTCTGCTTGGTCATGTCGCGCACGACCGCGACGACGCCGTCGATCACGCCGCTGTCGGACGCCACGGTCACGTGCAGCGCGGCCTCGGCCCAGATCTCGCCTTTGTCGCGATGACGCTGCCGATAGACGAACCGCGCTTCCTCCGCCTCGCCATTCTTCAGCGCGGCGATGGCCTGCTCAACTCGTTCCATGTCGTCGGCGTGAATGCCGGCCAGGGCCGAGGTGCCCATCAGTTCTTCGGCCGACCAGCCGGTGATGCGCGCGCAGGAGGGAGAGACGTAGAGCAACCGGTTATCCAGCCCGATGCGGGTCACCATGTCGCTGGATTGCTCGGCCAGCAGGCGGAAATTGGCTTCCTTGGCGACCAGGGCCTGTGCCGTGCGCTGCCGCTGCATCAGCTGACGGACGAGATAGTAGCCGATCACCGCGATCAAGAGGACGAGTCCGAGGACGAAGCTCATGCGTGCTGCTGCCGCCCGCCGCCAGGGGGCGAGCACGTCGTCCTGCGACTTGCTCGCCAGCACCATCAGCGGATAGCGGCTGCTGCGCTGGTAGTAGCTCAGCCGCTGCACGCCATCGAGCGGCGATTTGAAATAATAGACCGCCGCGGCGGGGCGGCTCTTCCAAGTCCTGAACAGGGGCGCATCGGACAGGTCGCGCCCGACGAAGGCACCGCTCTCGTCGCGGCTGCGCGCCAGCATGATGCCGTTGTCGTTGAGCAGAGATGCTGAACCGCTCGGCCCGATATCGAACCGCTCATAGAACTTGACGAAATAGCTGACATCGATCGTGAGCAGGGCAACGCCGGCGAAGCCGCCGTCGGAATCGTTGATCCGGCGGGAAGCCGTGATGATCCACTGGCCGCCGGAGCGGCTCTTGACGGGCCGCCCGATCAGCGTGCCCCTCTCCGGAGAATCGCGATGGCGCTGGAAATATTCGCGGTCGCTGTTGTTGAGCTTGGAGAAGTCGAGCCGCTCCGTCGTGGCCAGCCAGCGGCCGGTCGCATCATAGATGAAGATGCCGCGGATGCGCTCCGATGATTTGCGGGTGGGCAGATAGGCCTGGAGTTTCGTAATCGTGTCCGCACCCGTCCCGTCGATTTCGAGCCGGTGGACCAGCCCGACGAGAATCGTATCGGCAAGCTCGAACGTGTCGTCCGCATGCTGAATCAGCGAATGAGCAACGTTGGCGACGTCGATCTCGGCGTTCCTCAGATCGGCGTTGCGCGCCTCCCATTCGCGCCAGGCGCTCAGGCCAAGGATGGCAACGCAAATCAGCACGACGAATCCGGCCGCCCAGAGCGGAAGACGCGTCTTGCCGAGTTCGCGGCTCGTGACCATCAGGCGTGCTCCAAATCGGAGCAAACCTCTCACTTTCGCCTTAACGGCCTGTTGCAATATCCGCGATGATTGTGCGGGGTCCGTACTCGACCGGGGAACCGTCGATATCTTGGTTCATTCGCGTCAGCGGACGTTAACCACGCTCCAGGGCCTCATCCTTCCAACGTGAAGCCGACGCGCAGCGTCACCTGAAAATGACGCACGGCGCCGTTCTCGACATGGCCGCGCGTTTGCACGACCTCGAACCATCTTATTTCGCGAACGGTCTTGGAGGCGCGGCTGATAGCGTTCTTGATCGCATCCTCGATCGAGGTCTCGGATGATCCGACGAGGTCCAGGATCTTGTAGACGTGATCGTGCTCGGCTGTGGGCATGGCCTTCCCTCATTTGGTATATTGCCATCCGAAACATGCGTATGGCGGAACGTGCGCAGGCGAGCGTGCCTGGCCCACGGTCTGAACGGTCGTGGAAGCTTCGGGTTCCGTGCTCCGCGATGGCCCGCATGCACCAGGCGAGGTGGAGCGGCCGGCGCCGGCCTGCTAAGCGCTGGGTATGGACACGGCGCGACGCGACAGGACGATCGGCTCTCTCTGCCTGTGCGTAACGGCGTTCGGCTGGGCGTTGAACTGGCCGCTGATGAAGCTGCTGCTGCAGCAATGGCCGCCTTTGTTCGCGCGCGGCCTTGCGGGTGTTTGCGCCTCGCTCATTCTCGGCACCCTGGTGCTGATCCGGAAGGAATCCTTCGCCGTCCCGCGCGAGGCGGTGCCGCGCCTCTTGTTTGCGACCTTCACCAACGTCTTGGCCTGGATGGGTCTCGGCACGGTCGCGATGAAATATGTGAGCGTGAGCGAGGGCGCGCTGCTCGCCTATACGATGCCGATCTGGGCGATGCTGTTCGCCTGGCCGGTGCTGCACACGCGGCCGGCGCGACGGGATGTTCTCGGGCTTGTCCTCGGCATCGCCGGCGTCACGCTGCTCCTGAGCGGCAACGGTCTTGCGTTCAGCACCGACAAGCTGGTCGGCATTGCGCTCGCACTGCTCTGCGCCATCCTGTTCGCGCTCGGTAACGTGCTGAACCGCAAGCCGCTTCCGATGCCGCCGCTGGTCGTCGTCGCCTGGCAGGTCGGGCTCGGCTGCGCCACGATGCTGGTCCTCGGCGTGCTGTTCGAGCGCCCCGACGTCACCGCCATCACTCCGCTGGGGCTCGGCTGCTTCGTCTACATGACGCTGGTGCCGATGGGCCTCTGCTACGTCACCTGGTTCGAGACGCTGCGCCGTCTGCCGCCGACCACGGCTTCGACCGGCATGCTGATCGTGCCCGTGATCGGCGTCGTCTCCGCGGCGATCATTCTCGGCGAGCCGCTCGGCTATCGCGAATGGACGGCGATGGCGCTCACGCTCGGCGGCGTGACGCTGGCGTTGCAGCGGGGGTAGCAGAGCGCGCTGGTTCGCCCCTACGGATCCAGCTCCGTATCCCAGTACAGATAGTCCAGCCAGCTGTCGTGCAGATAGTTCGGCGGAAACAGCCGGCCGTTGCGGTGGAGTTGGTGCACGGTCGGTGCGAACGCCGTCTGGCGCGGAAACATTTTGGACTGCGCCGGGGTGAGGTTGCCCTTGCGCAAATTACACGGCGAGCACGCCGCGACCACGTTCTCCCAGGTGGTCTGGCCGCCTTTGCTGCGCGGGATGATGTGATCGAAGGTGAGGTCTTCGGGCGAGCCGCAATATTGGCAGGCGAAACGATCGCGCAGGAAGACGTTGAAGCGGGTGAATGCGGGGTGGGTGGTCGGCTTGACGAAGGATTTGAGTGAAACGACGCTGGGCAGCTGCATTTCCAGCGTGGGACTTCGAACCGCCTGATCGTAATGTGCGACGATGTTGACGCGGTCGAGGAACACCGCCTTGATCGCGTCTTGCCACGACCACAACGACAGTGGGTAGTAACTCAGCGGCCGGAAGTCCGCATTCAGCACCAACACCGGCCAACTGCCTTGCGAGACATGTGCGTTCAAGTAACGCTCCCGGCCTCCAATATACGCTGCGAAGCAGCATGTAGTGACATACTACATGCAGCGTGACGGGATTGTGAAGCCCGTTGAGCGACTTATTCAAGCGCAAGCAATGCGGCGGCGGGGTGGCAAACGTGCTCAAAAAGCCGCGATCCAGGGGGCGCGCGGAACCGCCCCAGCATGGGCTGCCGTTGCCATGGCAGCTACTCCCGTACCCGCTCCAGCTTCTGCAGGCAGCGCGTCGCGCGCACCGCGGCCGGCATCTCCTCGTCCGGAAAGCTGGTCGTCCAATTGGTGACGCCGACCTCGCCGACATAGATGTCACCCCTCGAGTCCAGTGCGAGCCCATGCGGCGCGAGGAATTTGCCGCTGGCAACGCCCGGGCCCTCCTCGCCGCCAAGCCGTGCGATGCGTTTGCCTTGTGCATCGACGATCGACAGCCGCGGGCCGAGATTGGGCACATTGCGGTTGATGGCAAGGCCGGGGCCGAGCTCGCCGATGACGAAGGTCGGGCTCTTGGCCCCGCCGCAGCAGCACAGCGCGCAGGGCCGGTGCAGATTGTTCCACTGCGTCTCGTATTTGCCCTCGCCGTCGAACACCTGGACGCGGTGGTTCTCGCGATCGGCGACATAGACCCAGCCGTCGGCATCGGTGGCGATATTGTGCACGATATTGAACTGGCCGGGATCGGTGCCCGGCTCGCCCCAGCTCTTGATCAGCTTGCCGTCGGGCGTGAATTTGTGCACGCGCGCATTGCCATAGCCGTCGGAGACGTAGATCTCGCCCTTCGGCGACAGCGCGGTATGGGTGCAGCGGTGGAACGGCTCGCCGCTCATGAACGGCGCCGGCTTTGCGGGAATGCCGATCGTCAGCAGCACCTTGCCGTCGGTGGTGCATTTGCGCACGGTATGGTCGCCGTCGTCGGTGCAATAGAGATTGTCGTCGGCGTCGATATGCAGGCCGTGCGCGCGCGAGAATAGGCCCTCGCCAAAACTGCGCAGGAAATTGCCCTCGCGGTCCAGCACCACCATCGGGTGGGCGCCGCGGTTGAAGACGTAGACGCGGTCCTTGCTGTCGACCGCGACCGAGGCGACGTCGGTGAGTTGCCAGCCGTCCGGCAATCTCGCGAAGTTGTCGACGACGCGGTAGCGGTGCTCGCCGGTGCCGAGAATGGCTGGCATTGATATCTCCTCTTGTCATTCCGGGGCACGGGGAGCGTGAGCCCGGAATCCATCGGGCCGCGGGTTCCGGAGTTTCCATGGATTCCGGGTTCGCGCTGACGCGCGCGCCCCGGAATGACGGCTGTAGCTATATTCGTGCCAAAATCCCTTCCTCGATCGCCTTGATCTGCAGCGCCAGATATTTCGAGTTGATCCGGCATTGCGCCAGGCTCCCCGCAATGAACCAGAGGCCGGGCTGCTTGGTGCGCGCATACATGTTGCGCAGCTCGAAGCCGTCGCCAAAACCCCAGATCGGGCCGACGCGGTCGGCGATGCCGTCGCCGAACAGCTTGCGCACCAGATACTCCTGCGGCTTGTAGCCGGTCGAGAGCACGATCAGGTCGGCGGCGATGATTGAGCCGTCCTTCATCCGCGCGCCCTCGGCGTTGAAGCTTTCGATGTCGGAAATCTGCCTGAGCTTGATCTTGCCCTCGACGATCAGGTTGGAGCAGCCGACGTTGAAATAATAGCCGCCGCCACGGGTGAGGTATTTGAACTGCCAGCCGGTGCCGGCCTCGCCGAAATCGAGCCTGAAGCCGACGCGCGAGAGGCCGTCGAGCAGCTCCTTGTCGAGCTCCTTGGATTGCTCGGTCAGCATCACATGCGTCTTCTTCGCGAGCGGCGTCGGCATCGAGGCCGCGATCAGATCGTTGTCCTCGAGCGTGCCCTCGTTGTAGGTCGCATAGGCCAGCTGCGCCGACGGCTCGATATTGGTGACCAGCGTCGGCGAACGCTGCACCAGCGTCACCTCGGCGCCGCTGGAATGAAGATCCTGCGCGATGTCGTGACCGCTGTTGCCGGTGCCGATGACGATCGCGCGCTTGCCGGTCCAGTTCTCCCCGTCCTCGTAACGGCTGGAATGCACCAGCGTGCCCTTGAAATTGTCGAGGGTCGGAATGTCGGGAATGTTGGCGATGCCGCTGACGCCGGTCGCCATGATCACATGGCGCGGATGCATGGTGCGCTTGCTGCCGTCGGCGCGCCGCAGCGTGACGGTCCAGTGGCCTTTAGCCTCGTCATAGGCGCCGCCCTCGAAGTCGGTGCCGGTCCAGAAGTTCAGCTCCATCGCATCGACATAGGCCTCGAACCAGTTGGCGAGCTTGTCCTTGGGGATATAGACCGGCCAGTTCGGCGGAAACGGCATATAGGGCAGGTGATTCACCTGCACCTGGTTGTGCAGGGTCAGCGCGTGATAACGCTTGCGCCAATTGTCGCCGATCCGCATCTCGCGATCGACGATCAGGGTGTCGACCTTCAGCTGCTTTAGCCGCGCAGCAATGGCGAGCCCGGCCTGGCCGCCGCCGACCACCAGCACGGCCGGGTCACGATCGACATAGTCGCGCGAGGCGTTGCGCTGGTCGAGCCAGTTCGGCCCGCGGAAGTCGCGCGAATAGGCCTGGCCGCGCGGCCGCGAGGTGCCGAGTTGTTCCTCGAAGCCTTTCAATTCGTCGAGCGCGGTGAGCAGCGTCCAGGCTTTCAGGCTGTCGTCAGGGCCGTCGGGAATGAGCCGGACGATGCCGCTGCCGCGGCCGAGCGCGGTCTCAAAATTGAAGATCGCTTCGATGTTGTTGGTGCCGGCCCGCGTCACCCAGCGCGGCGGCGCCCGGTTCGGTGCGATCTTGAAATTGGTCGGCGTTGCCTTGGGCGCCAGCGCGGCCAGCGCTTGCGCAATCGTCTCGCGCCCGGCGATTGTCTGCAGGTTCCAGCTCAGCGCCAGCACGTCGCGCCAGAAGCCGTCGGCGAGGAAGAGCGGGCCCAGCGTCGCGGGATCAGGTCTGCTTAAGGTGCGCTCGAAGTCGTCGAGCCAGGCCTGTGCGGCAATGGAAATATCCTGCGTCCGGTCCAGCATGCGCGACCTCATGGCCGTCTTCGCGGCGTTTCCTCAGAGATCGAACGCTATACGGTTTCGCCGCCCGCCAAAAGCCGCGGACCCGAGCGAGGCCGGCATGCGGCCCTGCCCGGACGGAATATGGCCCGGAATTCCACGCGTGCGGACGCCGCCGGAGAACGGCTTAAGCGCCGCCCGGCCCCCGGTCTGCCCAATAGGGATCGCGCAGCTTGCGCTTGAAGATCTTTCCGGTTGCCTCGCGGGGCAGCGCATCCAGGAACTTGACCTCCTTCGGCACCTTGAAGTTGGCCAGGCGTTCGCGCAGATAAGCCTGCACCGCGGCGGCCGAGAGTTGCTCGGCCCTGTCGGGTTCGATGCAGGCGCACAGCCGCTCGCCATATTCCGCGTCCGGGATGCCGAACACGGCGCAATCGCGCACGCCGGGCATCGCGATCAACACGTTCTCGATCTCGGCGGGATAGATGTTGACGCCGCCCGAGATCACCATGTCGCGCTTGCGGTCGCACAGGAACAGATAGCCGTCCTCATCGAGATAGCCGACGTCGCCGACGCTGACGAGACCGTCGCGCCCGGCCTCGGCGCGCGCCTGCGCCTTGCCGTGATAGTCGAAATCGGGCACCGCGGTCTGGCGCATGTAGATCTCGCCGACCTCATTGACATCGCAGAGGCTGCCGTCGTCGCGAAAGATCTTGACGATGCCGCCTTCGATGGCGCGGCCGACAGTGCCGGGCTTCTTCAGCGCCTCTTCGGCCGAGTGCCAGACCGGGATGCCGGTCTCAGTCGAGCCGAAATATTCGTTGATGACCGGTCCCCACCACTCGATCATGGCCCGCTTCACCTCGGGCGGGCAGGGCGCCGCGCCGTGCACGACGAAGCGCAGCGACGACAGGTCGTAACGCTGCCTGACCGCTTCGGGCAGGCGCAACAGGCGCACGAACATGGTCGGCACCATGTGGATATGCGACACACGGTGGCGCTCGATCAGCGCCAGCAGCTGCTCAGCGTCGAAGCGCGGCTGAAGCACGATGGTGCAGCCATTTCGGAACGCCATCATGCCGTAGGAATGCGGCGCCGAGTGATACATCGGCCCGTTGATTAGCACGACCTGGTCCTCGCGCGGCTTGATGCCGTAGGCGATCGCGCCGACCCGCTCGGAGGCGGCGGCCTGTTCCGGCTGCATCGGCATACGCCGCACGCCCTTCGGCATGCCTGTCGTGCCAGAGGTGTAGATCATCGCCGCGGCCCGGCGCGGCGGCTCCTGCATTTCGGTGTGGCCGTCGCGCCAGCGGTCCCAGTCGGTGAGGCCAGCCGGGATCTCGGCCAGCTCCTGGGGAATGGCGAAGGTCGCCGCCAGCTCGGGCGGCGTCGCGACCACGAGCAGGCGGACATCCTCCGGAGTGCCGCCGCGGATTTGCGGCAGCAGGTCGGCGTGGCAGATCAGGATCTTCGCGCCGCTGTCGGTCAGGATGTAGCGGACCTCCTCGGCCTTCAGGTGCCAGTTGATCGGCACCACGGGGCTGCCCAGTGCGGCCGAGGCCGCGACCACCTCGAACAAGGCGAAGTCGTTGCGCAGCATCATGGCGACCGGTGCGCCTTCGGCAAGGCCGAGGGCGCGCAGCCCGCTCGCCGCGCGCCTGATGCGCGCCTGGATCTCGTCATGGCCGATCCGGCGTTCGCCGCTGATGATCATGGTCATTCCCATTCCGTTGGAGTCAGCGATCGTCCAGCACGTCGCCGAAGCCGACCCAGCTCTTGCCGTTGAAGCGCCGCAGCTGCAGCTGCTGGAACGGCAGATAGTCGTCGGCTGCGGTGCTGACGGATATGCCGGGCAGCAGCAGCGGCAGCTTCACCTCTTTCAGCGAGGCGGACTGGCGCATGATGTTGTCGCGGCTGAAATCGTCCTTGCATGCCTTCAGCACCGTCATCAGCAGCGTCGCGTAATGGTAGCCGGCCGCATAGTTGGAGTTGGAGAGGTCCGCATTCGGCATGTACTGCTTCATGAAGGCGAAATACTCCTTCACGCCGGGATCGCTGGCCCATTGCGGGTCCATCGTGTCCTTCTGGTTGCTCGACGAGATCAGGCCGACGGCGTTCTCGAGCCCGGCAGGCTCCAGGAACGAGATCGACGAGGCCGAGGTCGGCACGAAGAACAGCTCGGGCTTCCAGCCGAGCTCGGCGACGCCCTTGATCATCTGCGAGGTGAACTTGCCGAGCACGACGCCGAACAGCACGTCGGCGCCCGATGCCTTCAGGGTCGAGAGCTGCGAGCTGATCGTCGGCGCGCTGGTCTCGTAGGTCGCCTCCGCAACGATCATGCCGGCGGCCTTGTCCCCGAGCGCGCGCTTGAAGCCGGCGACATAGTCGCGGCCGAAATCGTCGTTCTGGGACAGGATGGCGATCTTGGCGCCCGGCTTGGTGCGCAGCACGTGCTTGGCATAGACCACGCCTTCGGATTCATAGGCGGCCATGCCGGGCATGGTCCATGGATATTTCTGCGGATCGGCCCATTTGGTCGCGCCGGAAAGCACGAACAGCTGCGGCACCTTCTTGCCGTTGAGGTAGCGATGCACGGCGCTATTGGTGGCGGTGCCGAGCGAGCCGAACAGCATCAGCACTTCGTCCTGCTCCACCAGCTTGCGGGTCTGCTCAACCGTCTTCGGCGGCGAGTAGGCATCGTCCAGCGTGATGAACTTGACCTTGCGGCCGTTGATGCCGCCTTCGGCATTGATCTTCTCGAAGAACGCCTCCTGCGTCCGGCCGATCGCACCGAAGCCGGAGGCCGGGCCGCTATAGGGCAGGGTCTGTCCGATCCGTATCTCCGTGCCTTCGGCGTGGGCGCTGTCCGTGGCGAGTGCCAGCAGGGACAGACCGATCAGTGCGGCTGCCAGCTTCATGATATCCTCCCGTTTGTCTTGTCAGTTGGAGACGTCAGGCGCAGACGCGCATTAGGAAATCCTGCCTCGCCTGATCGAATTCACGCTTCATGCGGTCGACGAGCTCCGCAACGGGCGGGGCATCAGTAATCTGGCCGATGCCCTGGCCCGATCCCCAGATGTCGCGCCACGCCTTGGACTTCATGTTGCCGCCGGAGCCGAAATTCATCTTCGATTTGTCGGCGGCGGGGAGGTTGTCCGGATCGAGGCCGGCGGCAGCGATCGACGGCCCCAGGTAATTCCCGTGCACGCCGGTGAACAGGTTGGTGTAGACGATGTCGTGCGCGGCGTGCTGCGTCAGCGCAGATTTATAGGCCTCATCGGCGTTGGCTTCCTGCGTCGCGATGAAGCGCGTGCCCATATAGGCGAGGTCGGCGCCCAGCGTCAGCGCCGAGGCGATGCCATAGCCGTCGCTGATCGCGCCCGACAGCAGGACGGCGCCGTCAAACCATTGCTTGACCTCGCGCACCAGCGCAAAGGGCGACAGCGTGCCGGCGTGCCCGCCCGCACCGGCGCAGACCAGGATCAGGCCGTCGACGCCCTGCTCGGCGGCCTTGCGCGCGTGCTTGACGTTGATGACGTCGTGGAACACCAGCCCGCCATAGGAATGCGCGGCCTCGACGATCTCCGCCGGCGGCCGCAGCGAGGTGATGATGATCGGCGCCTTGTGCTTGACGCAGGTCTCCATGTCCTTCATCAGCCGGTCGTTCGAGGCATGGCAGATCTGGTTGACGGCGTAGGGCGCGACCTTCTTGCCGGGATTGCGCGATTGGTACTCGCCGAGCTCGTCCTCGATCCGGCTCAGCCATTCGCCGAGCTTCTCGACCGGGCGGGCATTGAGCGCGGGAAAGGAGCCGACGACGCCCGCCTTGCACTGAGCGATCACCAGTTCCGGGCCGGAGACGATGAACAGCGGCGAGCCGACCACGGGCAGCTCGAGCGAATCCTTCAAGAGATTGGGTAGTGCCATCATGTCCTCCCGAAACGCAGCCCCGCCCGCGGGCGGATGACGAGGCGTTTCCGTATTGATTGTCGCGCGGGCGGATGGGCCGCCCGGGCCGCGGATTTGATCCCATTATAAGGTTGGACGACGCGGCCCGGCCGTTCAATAATGAACGGACGATCATTCAGGTATGAACAGGGCTGCCGATGGATTGGGACCTTTGCAAGACCTTCGTCGCGGTCGCCGATACCGGCAGCTTCACCGCTGCCGCCCGCCGCCTGCACACCAGCCATCCCACTGTCAGCCGCAAGATCGCGGCGCTGGAAGCCCAGCTCGGCACCAGATTGGTGGCGCGCGCCGCCGACGGCCTGGCGCTGACCGCGGATGGACGGACCTTGCGCGAGCACGCCGAGGCCATGGCGGCCGCAGCGCTGCGGGCCGAGACCGCAGTGGCGGCGGGTGGACACAAGGCGCGCGGCATCGTCAAGCTGTCGATCGGCGCGACGCTGGCCTCGCACTGGCTGATGCCGCGCTTGCCAGCCTTCCTGCGCGCGCACGATCATATCCAGCTCGAGATCATCACCCATCCCTTTCCGGCGAGCGTGCGCCGGCGTGAGGCGGACGTGGTGCTGCGGCCCTTCGATACCGGGGAGGAGAACCTGGTCGGCCGCAAGATCGGCCGTCTCGGCACCGGCTTCTATGCCTCGCGCGATTATGCCGCCGGGCGGTCCTTGCCGGAACGGCGCGGCGATTGGAAGGAGCACAGCGTCATCGGCTTCGCCGACCAGACGTCCAATGCGCAGCTTGCGCGCTGGAGCGACGTCGTCACGCGGCAGGCAAGGGTGGCGATGCGCTGCTCGTCCCAGGGGGACATGCTGGCGGCGGTCCGCGCCGGCATCGGAATCTCCGCGCTGTCGTGCTTCGTCGCCGAAGCCTACTCCGATCTCGTGCGCGTCGCTCCGCAGAAGCTCGCCAGCGTGGCGGATCTCTGGCTGCTGGCCCACCCCGACCTCGTCGAGCTGCCGGCGGTGCGCGCCGTGATCGAATTCGTCGCCGAATGCGCCCGGACCGACCGCGCGCGGCTACGGGGTTAGCCCGCTCCCGCGAGCACGCCCTCGCGCTTCTTCACCGCGCGGTAATAGCTCCACCACAGATGCGCCGCCGCACCGCGCAGCGGACGCCAGGGCTCGGCGATCGGCGCCATCTGCTTCTCCGTCGGCCGCGCCTTGAGGCCGAGGCCGATACGGATGCCTTCCTGCACGGCGAGGTCGCCGGCCGGCCAGGCATCGCCGTGGCCGAGGCAGAACAACAGGTAGAGGTCGGCCGTCCAGGGGCCGATGCCGGGCAGCGCGATCAGGGTGTGATGCGCGGCGTCGGCATCCTCCTCGGCGAGCACGTCGAGATTCAGCCGCTGCGCGGCGATCTCGCGGGCGAGATGCTTGAGCGTCTTGATCTTGGCGGCGGAGAGGCCGAGCCGCCCCAGCCGGTCGGCGCGGGCGCGGCGCACGGCGTCATGGTCGAGCGGATCGAATGCGGCCGACAGCCGTCCCCAGATCGCCGCGGCGCTCGCGGTGGAGAGCTGCTGTCCGCAAACGATGTGCGCGAGCCCCGTAAACCCGGGCTCGCGCCGCCGCAACGCCGGCATGCCCGCGATCTCGAGCACGGGCTTGAGCCGCGGATCGCGCTTGATCAGCGCGTGGACGGCCTCTTCGAGATCGGACTGGGTTTCGAGGTGGATGGTCATGGCGGGCGGGTTCTCTCCAGCGTCATGGCCGGGCTTGTCCCGGCCATCCACGTCTTTCTCACCGCGAGGCACTGTGTAGCATGAGCGGTGGTCGTGGTGTTTGTTCGTGACGTTGACACCATCGGTCTGTGGTACCGAAGAACGTGGATGGCCGGGACAAGCCCGGCCATGACGAGATTCATGTGATGGCACCACCCGTTTTCCGATTCGCCCCGAGCCCGAACGGCTTCCTGCATCTCGGCCACGCCTATTCCGCGCTGCTCAACTTCGATCGCGCGCGGGAGACCGGCGGCCGATTGCTGCTGCGAATCGAGGACATCGACTCGACGCGGTGCCGGCCGGAGTTCGAGACGGCGATCTACGAGGATCTCGCCTGGCTCGGGATTGCCTGGGAGACGCCGGTTCGGCGTCAATCCGAACATCTCGCCGATTATCGCGCTGCGCTGGAAAAGCTCTCTGTGCTCGGTCTTGTCTATCCCGCCTTCGAAAGCCGCGCCGAGATCGCAAGGCTGGTGGCGGCGCGCGAGGCCGCTGGCCCGTGGCCGCGCGATCCCGACGGCGCGCCGCTTTATCCGGGCGAGGCCAAATCACTTTCGGCTGACAAGCGCGCGCAGCTGATCGCCTCGGGCGTGCCCTATGCGCTGCGGCTCGACATGGCGGCCGCCTGCCGCCGCGTCGCCGGCCTGAGCTGGAACGAGCTCGGCGAGGGGCCGGATGGCGAACGCGGCGTCGTCCCGACGCGACCGGAGGCCTGGGGCGATGTCATCCTAGCCCGCAAGGAAACGCCGACCAGCTACCATCTCTCGGTGGTCGTCGACGACGCGCTCCAGGGCGCCAGCGAGATCGTGCGGGGGCAGGACCTGTTTCACGCCACCGCGGTGCACCGCCTGCTCCAGGTCCTGCTCGGCCTGCCCGAGCCGGCCTATCGCCATCACCGGTTGATTCGCGATGAGGCGGGTCGGAAGCTGTCGAAATCGGGCCGCTCGACCGGTCTGCGCGAATTGCGCGCGGCCGGCCTCACGCCTGCCGCGATCCGCGGGCTGGTGGGATTAGGTTAAGTTTCTCTGGGGGTTAGCGAAACGTCGCCGTGACTCCGGGCGTTCCTCCGTGCCATGCTTGGCCAGCGCGGGGTTCGAAGAGGGTACTTCGAAGGGGATTCATGGCGGCGAAGACGCGTCCAGTGCGCACCACCCGGACGTCCAGGCGGCGGCCGCTTCGGAAGCGGCCCAGGGCGGCAGGCCAGCTGCGCAAGCGCAGCACCAAGGCGGTTGCGCCTGATGTCGTCCAGGCGGCGCTGGCCGCGTTTGCCCATGAGGTCCGCACCCCCCTGACCGGCATTCTCGCGATCAGCGACCTGCTCGCGACCTCCGATCTCGGCGAGCGGGAGCGGCGCTGGGCCGACACTATCAAGGCCGGCGCCGAGCATCTGGCGAGCCTCGCCACGCTGTTCGTGGATGCTGCCAGAACGGGAAAGGGCGGCAGCACGCCGCGGCAGGACCTGTTCGATCTCAAGGCGCTCGCCCGTACCGCCGGCGATTCCCTGGCCGGCCGTGCCGCGGCCAAAGGTCTCCAGGCCAAGGTCGAGATCGCCGACAAGATCCCAGGGCTCGTGGTCGGTGATTCCGTCCGCCTGCGCGCCGCGCTCGAGAACCTGATCGACAACGCCGTGAAATTCACCGACCAGGGCGGTGTGGCCCTCGCGGTCGAGCCGTGGCGTCCGGCCAAAGGTAAAGCAAAGGGCAGGGTCGGCGTCGCTTTCGCCGTGTCCGACAGCGGCATCGGCCTGACCATGACCGAGATCAAGCGGCTATTCCGCCCGTTCACCCAGGCCAATGTCACCATTGCCGCACGCTTCGGCGGCGCCGGCTTGGGGCTCTCCTCGGTCAAGCAATTGGCGCGGGCGATGGGCGGCGATATCACCGTCGCTCCGCGCCGCGGTGGCGGCGCCACCTTCACATTGACGGTGTCGCTGGACGCGGCGGGACCGGGCAAGGTCCGCAAGGCGAAGGACGGCAGCGAGCCCGAGGCGGTGGCTGCGCTCCGCGTGCTCAGTGTCGAGGACAACCCGTTCGGCCGCGTCGTGCTCAACACCATCCTGACCGAGCTCGGCCATCATGCCGAATTCATCGGGCGCGGCGAGGACGCCGTGAACCGGCTGGAGCAGGGCGCATTCGACGCGGTGCTGATGGACATGGTGCTGCCGGGCATTGACGGCATCGAGGCCATCAGGCGGATTCGCATGCTGCCAACGCCGCTGGCTCGGATCCCGATCATCGGCGTGTCCGGCCGCGGCGAGGACGAGGCCGCCTCGCGCGAAGCCGGGGCCGACGCCTTCCTGGTTAAGCCTGTGTCTCCGAGGGCTTTAGCGACTGCGCTGCTTGAAGCGACACGCCGTGAGGAAGCCTCGACTTGATGATCGCGGCGTTCAGCTCGCCGCCGTAAACGAAGATCGCGGCGATGAAGTACAGAAACACCAGCGCGATGATCACCGAGGCGAGCCCCGCATACATGGTCACGTAGTTGTTGGCAAAGCGGGCCAGGTATTGGCCGAACACGATGCTGGAGATCAGTGACGCCACGATGGTGAAGACGATGCCGGGCAGTATCTGCAGGAAGCTGCGCCGTCCCGCCGGCAGCCAGGCGTGCAGGATGAGCAGTGCGATCACCAGCGCGCCGATGGAGATGCCGTAGCGCACCCAGGTGAGGATGCTCTCGTTCGATTCCACGAACAGGGGAATGTGGCGCCGCGCGGCCTCGATGATGAGCGGGCCGAGCACGATCAGGAACGCCATGGCGAGCGCCGTGAAGGCCGCAATGATCGTATAGGCGATTGATTCCAGCCGGAGCCAGTACCAGCTTCGCATCTCCACCACCGCATAGGCGCGGTTGAGCGCGACCCTGAGCGCCTCGACGCCGTTCGAGGCGAAATAGACCGACAGCGCCGCGCCGATGGTCAGAAGCCCGGTACGGGTGGTGGTCAGCACGTCATGCACCTCGCCCGAGATCGAATCGGCGACTTGCTTGGGCCAGACCTGGAGCATCAGGCTGGCCGCCTGGTCGGCGAGTTCCTTGGAGCCGAAGAAGCCGGCGAGCGCGGTCAGCACGATCAGGAATGGGAACAGCGCCATCAGCGTCGACAGCGCGATGTGGCTTGCGATCGCCCAGCCGTCATCGGCGAGGAACGTGTAGAACGCGTCCTCAGCGACGCAGTAGATGTAGCGGATGGCTTTCACTTGGCACCTACGCCGCTGCCCTCTCCCTCTGCACGTAGGGAGAGGCCAGGAGAACAAGCAATGGGCGCAAATCGAAAAATCATCGCGCTACCATCTGATATTCTTGGCCCAAAAGCCAGTTCGCGAAGCGCCCCGCCGTCATTCCGGGGGCGCGCCAAGCGCGAGCCCGGAATCCATCTAGCCGCGGCGCAAGTGGCCCGATGGATTCCGAGCCCGATGTGCCGGGCCTCGCTGCGCTCGGTCCCGCCGCATCGCCCTGGAATGACGAGCTGGGGAGATGGCGGACCGGCACACATGGTGTTATCTACCTTCAAATGGCATCTCTCCTGAGTACTTTCATCCTGCCGGCCGCAGCCGGCGCCGTGGCGCTGGTGCTGCTGCTCGGGCTCATCAACATGATGCGCGGCGGCTCGCCCAACACCTCGCAGAAGCTGATGCGCTGGCGCGTGCTGCTTCAGTTCGTGGCGATCATCATCGCGATGCTCGCGGTCTGGGCGATGGGACGCTGATCATGGTGGTGCTGAACCGCATCTACACGAAGACCGGTGACGATGGCACGACGGCGCTCGGAACCGGAGAGCGACGTCCGAAATACGATCTGCGCATCGAGGCCTATGGCACCGTCGACGAGACCAACGCGGCGATCGGCGTGGTCAGGCTCTACACCGCCGAGATGCACGAGCTCGACGCGATGCTCGGCCGCATCCAGAACGATCTGTTCGATCTTGGTGCCGATCTCGCGGTGCCGGAGCGGGAAGGCAAGGCCGAGCGGCTGCGGGTGGTGGTGAGCCAGGTCGAACGGCTCGAGCGCGACATCGACATGCTGAACGAAAAGCTCGCGCCGCTGACCTCCTTCGTGCTTCCCGGCGGCACGCCGGCCGCGGCCCATCTGCATGTGGCGCGCACGATATGCCGCAGGGCGGAACGCGTGATCGTGGAACTGGCGGCCCAGCCGGGCGAGCCGGTCAGCGCGGCTGGCATCCAATATATGAATCGCCTGTCCGACTTTCTCTTCGTGGCCAGCCGGGTCGTGAACGGCAATGGCGCGGGCGACGTGCTCTGGGTTCCCGGCCAGAACCGCTGACCCATCGCGCTCCCGCATTTCAGAAGGCCAAAATTAGACCCGTTCGCGCGTTGACCGGGGCAGATCAGGCCTTTAGGTTCCGCGCCAGTTGATAACCCCCTCCCAAATTGAGTGAAAGAGGATCGATGAAGGTCTTAGTGCCGGTAAAGCGGGTGGTCGATTACAACGTCAAGGTCCGCGTCAAGGGCGATGGATCGGGCGTTGAACTCGCCAACGTCAAGATGTCCATGAACCCCTTCGACGAAATCGCTGTCGAGGAAGCGCTGCGCCTGAAGGAAGCCGGCAAGGCCACCGAGGTCGTGGTGGTCTCGATTGGACCTGCGCAGGCGTCCGAGACGATCCGTACCGGTCTTGCCATGGGCGCCGATCGCGGCATCCTGGTCAAGGCGGAGGGCACGGTCGAGCCGCTGGCTGTCGCCAAGATCCTGAAGAAGGTTGCGGAAGAAGAGCAGCCCGGCCTGATCATTCTCGGCAAGCAGGCGATCGACGACGACTCCAACCAGACCGGCCAGATGCTGGCCGCGCTGCTCGGCTGGTCGCAGGCAACCTTTGCCTCCAAGCTCGAGGTCGAAGGCTCGGACTTCAAGGTCACCCGCGAAGTCGATGGCGGCCTGCAGACCGTGAAGCTGAAGGGGCCGGCGATCGTCACCACCGATCTCCGCCTCAACGAGCCGCGCTACGCCTCGCTGCCCAACATCATGAAGGCGAAGAAGAAGCCGATCGCGGAGAAGACCGTCGCCGATACCGGCGTCGACATCGCCGCGCGCCTCGAGGTTCTAAAGACGGCTGAGCCCGCGGGCCGCAAGGCCGGCGTCAAGGTCAAGGACGTCGCCGAGCTGGTGTCCAAACTCAAGAACGAAGCCGGGGTGCTCTGATGACGACGCTTCTGATTGCCGAACACGACAATGCCTCGCTCAAGGACGCCACCAACAAGGCGCTGACCGCTGCTAGCGCCCTCGGCGCCGATGTCGAGGTTCTGGTCGCCGGCCAGAACGCCAAGGCCGCGGCCGATGCCGCTGCCAAGCTCAATGGCGTGAAGAAGGTGCTGCTCGCCGATGGCGACCTCTACGCGCACGATCTCGCCGAGCCGCTGGCTGCGCTGGTGGTGTCGCTGGCGTCCGGCTATGACGCCATCGTCGCGCCGGCGACCTCGCGCTTCAAGAACGTGATGCCCCGCATCGCCGCTCTGCTCGACGTCATGCAGGTCTCGGAGATCACCAAGGTGGTCGCGCCCGATACCTATGAGCGCCCGATCTACGCCGGCAACGCCATCCAGACGGTGAAGGCGAAGGACGCCAAGAAGGTCATCACGGTCCGCACCTCCACCTTCGCCGCAGCAGGCGAGGGCGGCAGCGCCCCGGTCGAGACCGTGGCGGCGGCGGCCGATCCGGGCCTGTCGACTTTCGTCGGTGAGGAAGTCGCCAAGAGCGATCGCCCCGAGCTGACCTCGGCCAAGATCATTGTCTCCGGTGGCCGCGCCATGCAGAGCCGCGAGAACTTCGCCAAGTACATCGAGCCGCTCGCGGACAAGCTTGGGGCCGGTGTCGGTGCCTCGCGCGCCGCGGTCGATGCTGGCTATGCGCCGAACGACTGGCAGGTCGGCCAGACCGGCAAGGTCGTGGCTCCCGAGCTCTATGTCGCGGTCGGCATTTCCGGCGCGATCCAGCATCTGGCCGGCATGAAGGACTCCAAGGTGATCGTCGCGATCAACAAGGACGAGGACGCGCCGATCTTCCAGGTCGCCGACTACGGCCTGGTCGCCGATCTCTACCAGGCGGTTCCTGAGCTGACCGCCGAACTCGGCAAGCTCGGCAAGTAAAAGGCATCGAAAACACCGGCCGGAGGTATAAACTCCGGCCGGTGTTGCGTTTCTGAGGCGTTTTCTTTGGCGTGGGGCGCGCCTTGGAGGCGATCCAATCTAGGTTTCGAGCCAAGGTTCTGATTAAATCGGACCTCCCGGCTCGAGGGGAAAAGGCAGGGCGCGCCCCCCGCGCGCCGTTCCGGTGGATGACAATATGGCGGCAGTGATCAAGAAGGTCGGCGTGATCGGCGCGGGTCAGATGGGCAATGGCATCGCGCATGTCGCGGCGCTCGCTGGCTTCGACGTGGTGCTCAACGACGTTTCAGCCGACCGCCTCAAGTCGGGCATGGCCACCATTAACGGCAATCTGGCGCGTCAGGTCTCCAAGAAGGCCGTCACCGAGGACGACAGGGCCAAGGCGATTGCGCGTATCAAGCTAGCCGAGAAGCTGGACGATCTCGCCGATTGCGACCTCGTCATCGAGACCGCGGTCGAGAAGGAAGAGGTCAAGCGCAAGATCTTCCACGAGCTCTGCGCCGTGTTGAAGCCGGAGGCGATCGTCGCCTCCGATACGTCCTCGATCTCGATCACGCGCCTCGCCGCCGCCACCGACCGCCCGGAGCGCTTCATCGGCATTCACTTCATGAATCCGGTGCCGTTGATGGAACTGGTCGAACTGATCCGCGGCATCGCCACCGACGACGCCACCTTCGAGACCGCCAAGGAATTCGTCGGCAGGCTCGGCAAGCAAGTCGCGGTCTCCGAGGATTTTCCGGCCTTCATCGTCAACCGCATCCTACTGCCGATGATCAACGAGGCGATCTACACGCTGTATGAAGGCGTCGGCAACGTCGAGGCGATCGACGCGGCGATGAAACTGGGCGCCCACCATCCCATGGGTCCGCTCGAGCTCGCCGATTTCATCGGTCTCGACACCTGCCTCTCCATCATGCAGGTGCTGCACGAGGGGCTGGCCGACTCCAAGTACCGCCCGTGCCCGCTGCTGGTGAAATACGTCGAGGCCGGCTGGCTCGGCCGCAAGACCCAGCGTGGCTTCTACGATTACCGCGGCGCCAAGCCGGTGCCGACGCGTTAAGGTGGTCTCGTGCCCCGGACGCAGCGCGGAGCGCTGCAGAGCCGGGGCCCAGGAGCCGTGCGCTGAATGCTGGGTCCCGGCTCTGCGGTGCGTCACTTGCGTGCTCCCCTTGTCCGGGACACGATTGCCCGTACTGCTCCATCACAGTTCATCTCGCGTTAACACCTCGCGCCTAGGTTACGGCCGGTACGAGGGTTCGCGTAATGGACATGATGGCAATGGTCAGCACCATGCTGGCCGCACAGCAAGGCGCGCTGCAGTCGAATATTGCGGCGACGCTGACCAAGCAGAACGCGGATATGGAGAAATCCACCGTCCTGACGCTGCTCGGCGCCGGCCAGCCCTCGCTCGCCAATGTCGGCCCTGGCGTCGGCGGCAATCTCAACGTCACGGCCTAGCGCATGATCCGGAAGAGTGGGAACCGGTTTTCCGATCAGATCATGCGTAAAATGACTATCTAAAGCGACGCGACAGCCTTCCCTGTTGCCGCCCGGATCAGCTTGAGTGCGTCCTCGCTCGCCCATTCCGCTGGCCCCGCGATCGTCGCGATCTCGCAGCCTTGCGGGTCCACCAGCACCGAGGTGGGCATCCCCAGCGCCCGTCCCACGGCTTTAAGATCCTGAAAAACCTTGGCTTTGTGGTCGCTGAAATAGCCGAGCCTGACAAGATTGGCGTCTTTCAGGAAGGTTTTCGGCTTCTCCAGGTCGCGGGTGTCGATGTTGATCGCCACCACCTCGAAATTCGGGCCCGACAGCTTGCCCTGGAGCTCGTCCAGCGCCGGCATCTCCTTTCGACAGGGCACGCACCAGGTCGCCCAGAGGTTCACCAGCAGGGTCTTGCCGCGGAAGTCGGACAGCTTCTTCGGCTTGCCCTCGGAATCCTCGAAAGCGAGGTCGGGCAATCTCAAGGGGGTGCTTGCCATGGTCAGCGCCGCCACCTCGCCATGGGCGAGCGGGGCAATTTTCTGCGCCGTCGCGACCGCCGCCTTGCAGGTCGGATCGCCAGATGGCGCCCGGCTCAGGCCCAGCCCGTACAGCGCGGCGAAGCCGGCCAGCCCGCCAATCGCCACGGTGGCGATGACGAGGGGGATGCGGCGCGTGGAGGGCTTCGGTTCGAGCATATCGTTTGTCATCCGGTCGCAGATATGGCTATCAGGGGCCTCTTAATACGGCTGGCCGCGGCCAGCAAACGTTCGGCAAATCAGGCGTGAGCACAGGGGATCATGAGCAACAAGATGTGGGGCGGCCGGTTCTCGGAACGCCCCGACGAGATCATGGAAGAGATCAACGTCTCCATCGACGTCGATCGTCACCTCTTCGCCCAGGACATTGCCGCGTCCAAGGCCCACGCCGCGATGTTGGCCAATCAGGGCATCATCACGGCTTCTGATGCGAAAAATATCGGCAAGGGTCTAGACACAATCCTGTCAGAGATCGGCAAGGGCGGCTTCGAATTCAAGCGCGCGCTCGAGGACATCCATATGAATGTCGAGAGCCGCCTGTCGGAGCTGATCGGCCCGGCCGCCGGCAGGCTGCACACCGCGCGTTCGCGCAACGACCAGGTCGCCACCGACTTCCGTCTATTCGTCCGCGACGTCATCGACGAGACCGATGCCGCGCTCGCCGCGTTCCAGCAGGCCCTGGTGGACCGCGCGCTGGAGCACGCCGCAACCGTGATGCCCGGCTTCACGCATCTGCAAACGGCGCAGCCCGTCACGTTCGGCCATCACCTGCTGGCTTATGTCGAGATGGCGGCGCGGGACCGCGGCCGCTTCCAGGACGCCCGCAACCGGCTGAACGAATCGCCGTTGGGCGCGGCTGCGCTCGCCGGCACCTCGTTCCCGATCGACCGCCATGCCACCGCTAAGGCGCTCGGCTTCGACCGCCCGATGGCGAACTCGCTCGATGCCGTCTCCGACCGCGATTTCGTGCTGGAGACCCTGTCGGCCGCCTCGATCTGCGCCGTGCACATGTCGCGCTTTGCCGAGGAGATCGTGATCTGGACCTCGCCGTTGGTCGGCATGATCCGGCTCAGCGACAAGTTCACTACGGGATCCTCGATCATGCCGCAGAAGCGCAACCCGGATGCCGCCGAGCTGGTGCGCGCCAAGACCGGCCGCGTCATCGGCGCGCTCAACGGGCTCCTGATCGTCATGAAGGGCCTGCCGCTCGCCTATCAAAAGGACATGCAGGAGGACAAGCAGGGCGCCATGGAGGGTTTTGCCGCGCTGTCGCTGGCAATCCGCGCCATGACCGGCATGGTCCGTGATCTCGTTCCGGACGAAGCCAAGATGAAGGCGGCCGCGGGCGAGGGTTACGCCACGGCGACCGATCTCGCCGACTGGCTGGTGCGGACGCTGAAGATGCCGTTCCGCGAGGCGCACCACGTCACGGGCCGCATCGTCGCCAAGGCCGCCGAGGGGGGCGTCGCGCTGCACGAGCTGCCGCTGAAGGAAATGCAGGCGATCGAGCCCAAGATCACCAAGGACGTGCTCGGCGTGCTCTCGGTCGAATCATCGGTGAAGAGCCGCACTAGCTTTGGCGGCACCGCGCCGAAGAATGTGACCTCCCAGGCCAAGGCCTGGGCGAAGCGGCTGGAAAAAGAGCGAAAATTGGGCTGAGGGCAAAATTTCGCTTATGTTTCATGGTCATCCGGCCCTCGCCAGAACGCGCCAATCTCTGTATGGTGCGCCGCGCGTAGTGGGGATTTCGTCGTGACGTCAAAGTTTCGCCCGGCCGGCTCGGGGTGGGCCATCATTGTCTTGAGCCTGACGGCGCTCGCGCTTGCAGGTTGCGGCCGCAAGGGCCCGCTGGATCTGCCGCCGACCGCCTCCAACGCGCCCGCAGCCACCGGCGCTGCGCCCGTCGAGCCCGAGACCGCGGCCCAGAAGGCGCCGAGCCTGTTCGAGCCCACCGCCAGCGCGGATGCCGCGCCCGCGGCGGCCAAGGGCCGGAAGAAATCGTTTATTCTCGACCCGCTCCTGGACGAACCTCCCGGCAGGAAATAAGCCGGCACAACCGAGCCTGCGCCATGAACCATTTCGACTATCGCAACGGCGTGCTGCACGCCGAGGCGGTGAACCTGTCCGAGCTGGCCGCCAACGTCGGCACACCGTTCTATTGCTATTCGACCGCAACGCTGGAGCGGCACTACCGCGTCTTCACCGAGGCCTTTGCCGGCGAGAAGGTGCTGGTCTGCTACGCCATGAAGGCGAACTCCAACCAGTCGGTGCTGCGAACGCTGGCCAAGCTCGGCGCCGGTGCCGACGTGGTTTCGGGCGGCGAGCTGAAGCGCGCCTTGGCCGCCGGCATTCCCGCCAGCAAGATCGTCTTCTCCGGTGTCGGCAAGACCGAAGCGGAGCTGCGCGCGGCGCTCGCCGCCGACATCCTCTGCCTCAACGTCGAATCCGAGCCGGAACTCGAATTGCTGTCGCGCCTCGCGACCGAGATGGGCAAGACCGCGCGCATCTCGCTCCGCGTCAATCCCGACGTCGATGCCGGCACGCACGCAAAGATCTCCACCGGCAAGTCCGAGAACAAGTTCGGCATCCCGATCGTGCATGCCCGCGAGGTCTATGCGCACGCGGCGAAGCTGCCCGGGATCAAGGTGACCGGCACCGACGTGCATATCGGCAGCCAGATCACCGACCTGTCCGGCATGGAGACCGCGTTCCGCATCCTCTCCGAATTCGTGCAGACGCTTCGGGCGGACGGCCACGACATCAGCCACGTCGATTTCGGCGGCGGTCTCGGCATTCCCTATTACATGGATCGCGAGGCGCCGCCTGCGCCCGCCGCCTATGCCGCCATGGTCAGGCGCGTCAGCCACAATCTCGGCTGCACGCTGATGTTCGAGCCGGGCCGCATGATCGTCGGCAATGCCGGCATTCTCGTCGCTAAGGTGATCTATGTGAAGCACGGCGACGGCAAGAATTTCGTCATCATCGATGCCGCCATGAACGACCTGATCCGCCCGACGCTGTACGAGGCGCATCACGACATCCTGGCGGTGAAGCAGCCGGCCAAGGGCGCCGCCACCATCAAGGCCGATGTCGTTGGCCCGGTCTGCGAGACCGGCGATTATCTCGCCCTCGACCGCACGCTGCCGACGCCCGCGCCCGGCGATCTCCTCGCCATCATGACCGCCGGTGCCTATGGCGCCGTGCAGGCCGGCACCTACAACACCCGGCCGCTGGTGCCCGAGGTGCTGGTGAAGGGCGACCAGTACGCCGTGGTGCGCCCGCGCGTGGAGGTGGAGCAGCTCATTGCGATGGACACGCCGGCGCCGTGGCTGTGAGTTGACGACATCGGCTCAACAGCCGCGGTGTCGTCCCCGCGTAGGCGGGGACCCATACTCCCAGGCAGTCATTGTGACGCCAAGCTAGTAACTCCGAGTCTTCGCCACACGTTGTCCTGTGGTTATGGGTCCCGGGCTCGCGCTTCGCGCGCCCCGGGACGACGAGCGGAGCGCTGGCGCTACTTCCCCGTCACCCCGCCCTTCGCTCCCCCCACCACGACGCCCGCTTTCCTCTCGATCGGCTTGATCGCCGCGGTGAAATCGGACTCGGCGCCTTCGGCGCTGATCACCGTTTCCCACAACCGTCCGACCGCCTCGGCGACCTCCATCGACAGGCCGAGCTGCTTCATCTCCTCAAGCGCCAGCCGGACGTCCTTCACCATCAATCCCGTGGCGAAGCCGAAATCGAACGTGCGCGGCAGCACCGCGCGCGGAAACTTGTCGCGGCTCGCCGTGTTCATGCCGGAGCCGGCATTGATGACGTCGATCATCACGGCGGGATCGAGCCCGGCCTTGACGCCCATCACCACGGCTTCCGACGTCGCCACGATCGCGGTGGCCGACAGGAAATTGTTGGCGAGCTTCATGGTCTGGGCCGCGCCCGGCTTCTCGCCGATGAAGAAAACCTTTCCGATCACGTCGAGCGCCGGCTTGAGCAGCTCGAACTCGGCTTTCGGTCCCGACACCATCACCGCCAGCGTGCCCTTCTCGGCACCGCCGACGCCGCCGGAGACGGGACAGTCGATCTGTACGATGCCGCGCTCGGCCAGGAGCCCGTGAATCTTTGCGGCCATCGCCGAGCCGACGGTGGACAGATCGACGAAGCGTTTGGCGCGCTTGCCCTCGATGACGCCGTTCGCGCCGGTGGCAACGTCGAGCGAAGCCTGCAGGGAGGGCAGGCTCGCCATGACGGTCTCGACCTGATCGGCGACGTGCTTCGGCGAGGTCGCAGCCCTCGCGCCGAGCGCTACCAGCTTGTCCACGACCTCCTCGCGCGTGTCGAACACGACGAGCCTGTGCCCCGCCTCGATCAGCCGCCGCGCCATCGGGAAGCCCATGTTTCCGAGCCCGATGAATCCGATGTCCATGGTGTTTCCTTTGTTTCTTGTTGTGCGTGAGAGCGGAGTCACATTCTCCGCTCGTCGTCCCGGGGCATCGCGAAGCGATGAGCCCGGGACCCATAACCACAGGGAGAAGTTGTTCGCGCCAGAACGGTAATTCAGAGTTCCCATAACCACATCGTCCTGTGGCTATGGGTCCCGGGCTCGCGCTTCGCGCGCCCCGGGACGACGGCGGAGATTGGTGCCGCTCCTCACGCCTTCCCGTCGATCTCTGCGAACACCTCGCGCGCGATGCGGAAGCTGTCGACCGCGGCGGGCATGCCGCCATAGATCGCGACCTGCATCAGGATCTCGCGGATCTCCTCCCGGGTGACGCCATTGGTCAGCGCGCCCTTCAGATGCGCGCGAAACTCGTGCTGACGGTTGAGGATCGCGATCATGGCGATGTTGAGCATGCTGCGGGTCTTGCGCGGCAGCTCCTCGCGGCCCCACACCGTGCCCCAGCAATATTCGTTGAGCATCTCCTGGAACGGGCGGTTGAAATCGTCGACGTTCTTCAGGGCGTTGTTGACATAGGCCTCGCCCAGCACCGCTTTGCGGACTTCCAGGCCCTTGTCGTGCATCTTCTTGTCCATGGCGTTTCCTTCGTTTCCCTCGAGATTGGCGCGCGGAAATTACGGGGTTGCACCCGGCCAGTCACGTCCTCGTGTTATGCGGGAAAAGGAGGCGCTCCCGTACGGGAACGGATGCCTCAGTGCTGCCGTTGTGATAGGCTCTGCTCTACCGGGCAACCTGGAGAGTTGATTGAACGGCATCACCCCCGAGCCGTCAGACCCGATCCGCAACGGCGATGCGCTGTCGCGGCTGAAGCTGGCGCAGGCCCTTGATCGGGCGACTTATGCCATCGCGTGGGAGCGTGCCTGGCCCAATGCGGCGCGCCTTCTGACCGTCGTCGGCCTGTTCCTGGTGGTGTCCTGGGCTGGCCTTTGGCTGGCGCTGCCGTTCACGGCCAGGGCCGTCGGCCTCGCCCTCTTCGCCGTGATCGCGGCGGCCGCCCTGTTCCCGCTGATTCGCTTCCGCTGGCCGAGCCGCGAGGAAGCGCTCGCCCGGCTCGACCGTGGCTCCGGCATCCGGCACCGCCCGGCCACGACGCTCACGGACACGCTGACCTCACAGGACCCAGTCGCGCAGGCGCTGTGGCAGGCGCAGCGCGAGCGGACGCTCGCCTCCATCAAGCGCATCCGCGCCGGTGTGCCGCAGCCCCGGCTCGCGCTTCACGACCCCTGGGCGCTGCGTGCCCTCGTGATGGTGATGCTGGTTGCGACCTTCTTTGCCGCGGGTGACGAGCGTGCGATGCGCCTTGGCGCCGCCTTCGACTGGAACGGGGTGCTGGCGCCGGCCAATGTTCGCGTCGATGCTTGGGTCACGCCGCCGCTCTACACGGGCAGGCCGCCGGTGATCCTGTCGGCCGCCAACAAGGAAGCGGCGGCGCTGCCCGCCAGCGGCCCGCTCGCCGTTCCCGCCGGCTCGACCCTGATCGTGCGCTCCTCCGGCGGCAACCTGGATGTCGCCGTCTCCGGCGGCCTCAAGGAGGTCGCTCCGGCTGAAGCCAGTCCCAAGGGGACCAACGAAAAGCATTTCGCGATTTCCGGTGACGGCACCGCGCATGTCCGGGCGCCTTCCGGCCAGCCACAATGGGCCTTCGCCGCCACGCCGGATCGTCCGCCGACGATCGCGCTCGCCAAGGATCCGGAGCGCCAGGCGCGCGGCGCGCTCCAGCTCTCCTACAAGATCGAGGACGATTACGGCGTCACCGGCGCCGAGGCGAAATTCGCCCCGCGGCCGACCGACGCAAAATATGGTGCCAAGGATGGCCTCAAGGATGGTCCGAAGGCCGCCGCCGGCGATGGCGACAGCAGGACGGCGCCGCGGCCGCTGTTCCAGCCGCCGAAATTCCCGCTCGCGCTGCCGAATGCGCGCACCCGCAACGGCGTCGGGCAATCCGTGAAGGATCTCAGCGAGGATCCCTATGCCGGCGCCGAGGTCACGCTGACGCTCACGGCCAAGGACGAGGCCGGCAACGAGGCCGCCAGCGAGCCGTTCAACATGCGCCTGCCCGAGCGGCTCTTCACCAAGCCGCTGGCCCGTGCATTGATCGAGCAGCGCCGCATCCTCGCGCTTGACGCCAACAAGAATTCGGACGTCTATGCCGCGCTCGATGGGCTGATGATCGCGCCCGAGATGTTCACGCCGGAGCCGGGACAATATCTCGGCCTGCACAGCGTGGCCCGGCAGCTCGAAGCGGCGCGCACCGACGATGCCCTGCGCGAGGTCGTGGCGAGCCTGTGGGCGCTTGCGGTGACGATCGAGGACGGCAAGATCTCCGACGTCGAGAAGGCGTTGCGCGCGGCCCAGGAAGCGCTGAAGCAGGCGCTGGAGCGCGGCGCGAGCGACGAAGAGATCAAGAAGCTCACGCAGGATCTGCGTCAGGCGCTGAACGATTTCATGCGCCAGCTCGCCGAGCAGTTCCGCAACAACAATGACCCGCAGCAGCTGGCGCGGCCGCTCGATCCGAACACCAAGGTCCTGCGTCAGCAGGATCTGCAGAATATGATCGACCGGATGGAGCGCCTGTCGCGCTCCGGCGACAAGGATGCGGCCAAGCAGTTGCTCGACCAGCTCCAGCAGATGCTGGAAGGCCTGCAGATGGCGCAGCCGGGGCAGTCCGGCGAGAGCGACATGGAGCAGGCGCTCAATGAGCTCGGCGACATGATCCGCAAGCAGCAGCAATTGCGCGACAAGACGTTCAAGCAGGGCCAGGATTCCCGGCGCGATCGCTCGCGCGGCAAGCAGCAGCAGGGCGATCAGTCCATGTCGGAGCTGCAGCAGGATCAGCAGGGATTGCGCGACCGCCTGAAGAAGCTGCAGGACGAGCTTGCCAAGCGCGGCCTCACCCAGAAGGGGCAGAAGGGTCAGCAGGGCCAGCAGGCACAGAAGGGCCAGAAGGGTCAGCAAGGCGAGCAGGGCCAGCCCGGCCAGAACGGCGATCAGGACGGCGACCAGGGCGATGACGGCAGTCTGGACGCAGCCGACGGTGCCATGGGCGATGCCGGATCAAAGCTCGGCGAGGGCAATGCCGACGGCGCCGTGGACTCGCAGGGCAAGGCACTCGACGCCATGCGCAAGGGTGCGCAGAAGATGGCCGAGGCGATGCAGCAGGGCGATGGCGACGGCCAGGGCGACGGCCCCGGCCAGCGTGCCGGCCGGCAGCAGAGCGGCGGCAACCAGACCGATCCGCTCGGCCGTCCGCTTCATGGGCGCGAATATGGCGACGATTATACGGTCAAGATCCCCGGCGAGATCGACACGCAGCGTGTCCGCCGCATTCTCGAAGAGCTCCGCCGCCGTCTCGGCGATCCTTCGCGGCCCCAGATCGAGCTCGATTATCTCGAGCGGCTGCTGAAGGAGTTTTAGCGGCACACTCGGTGTCATCGCCCGGCTTGGCCGGGCGATCCAGTACTCCGAGCCAGTTGTGATTCAATCGAGAAGCCGCGGCGTCCTGGATGCCCCGATCAAACCGGGGCATGACAGCGGAATGTGGGGCAGTCGCCGACGCTAGGTCTTCTTCGCCGCCAGCGCATCGGCGACCGCCGTGCGGATATCCGCGACCGAGAACGGCTTGGTCACGACGTCATGCACCAGCGCGTTCAGGTTCGAGGCGCGCTCGCGCTGGTCGGCAAAGCCGGTCATCAGCAAGATCGTCAGGTCGGGGAAATCGCGCGCGGCGGAGAGCGCCAGGGCGATGCCGTCCATCACCGGCATCTGGATGTCGGTGAGCAACAGATCGAAGGCGCCATCCTCGCGGGTCAGGATCTCCAGCGCCTCGGCACCGTCCTGGGCGGTGACGGTCTCGTGGCCGTCCATGGCGATGGCGCGCGCCACCAGCGTGCGCATCGAATCCTCGTCGTCGGCGATCAAGATCTTCGGCATGAGACGAACCTTGGTATCAACCTCCCCTGGGGGGCGATTATACGCTGCCGCCGGCAATGTCGCGCCGGTTGAAGAAACGAACGTCGATGTTGCGGCCCTCCGGCGGCGGCGAGGCCAGGCGCGAGCGGAAGAAGGCGCGCTCACCTGGCCGCAGCACGGTCTGCTCCAGCACCGTGTTCCAGGCATAGATCTCCGCGCCTTGGGCGTCGCGCACGGCAAAGCGCAGCCGCGGAATGTCGAGCGGCTTCTTGCCCTCGCCGACGATCACACCCTCGATCACCAACACCTGCTTACCGTCCACAGTCTCGCTGGAGAGCTTGACGTCCTTGAAGGCGAGACCCCGCAAGTTCACCTCGAGTCCGACCATCTTGTAGAACGCTGCCGTCTGCGGCAGCAGCCGCACCACGTCGCCGCGCCAGAGCACCAGTGCCAGCACCAGCGCGCCCATCGCGGCGCAGGCGGTGGGCAGGCCAAGATAGGGTTTGCGCGGAGCTGTGGTGGCGACCGGGCGGCTCACCCGCGCGCCGCGGCGAGGGAATAGGCTGCGGAACCAGGACTGGTGCTGCGCGCCGACGGCCTCCTCTTCGGCCTGCCGGGCCGCTGCCGACCATTCGTCCTCGGTCTCGCGGGCCTGCTCGTCCGGCCAGTCGCTGGCGATCGATGGGCTATCGACGACGGGCGCATCAGTGGCGCCGTCGTCCTTGGCATAGGAGTTCCATTGTTCGGCGAGGTCGGACTGGTCGTCGGCTCGGCTGGCCGCGGCCATGGCCGGAACGGACGCCTCCTCGATGGCATCCTCGGCGTGGGCGATCCAGGTCTCCTTGCAGCGGGAGCAGCGGACCGCCCGCCCGTTCGCCCCAAGGCTCGCGAGCTTGATGGCGTAGGATGTCATACAATGGGGGCAGACGATATGCATGGACGAGCCTTGATGCATGAACGAAGGTCTTGAACGGAGGTCTTGGACGGGTCTTGACGATGCCACGGTCGCGGAGACCGGGCGCCCCTTATGCTACTGGGCGACCGTTAACGAACCGGAAACCATAACGGCGGCAAAACCCGTTGATCGCGTATGGCGGAGCGCCGCAAGGCGGCCCGCGCCTCCTCTCGAACGGAGCTGAGCTTGGTTCGGTTCGAAAATGTCGGATTGCGTTACGGTCTGGGGCCGGAGATTTTGCGCGACCTCACTTTCCAGATTCCCGCGCATTCCTTCCAGTTTCTCACCGGACCGTCAGGCGCCGGCAAGACGTCCCTGCTGCGCCTGTTGTTCCTGTCGCATCGACCGACGCGGGGCCTCGTCAACCTGTTCGGCCACGACATCTCGCAGCTCGGCAAGGACGAGATCGCAGACCTGCGCAAGCGCATCGGCATCGTGCTCCAGGATTTCCGCCTGCTCGATCACATGACGACCTATGAGAACGTCGCGCTGCCGTTCCGCGTTATGGGCCGCAGCGAATCGAGCTACCGCAAGGAGGTGATCGACCTGCTGCGCTGGGTCGGCCTCGGCGATCGCATGGACGCGCTGCCGCCGATTCTGTCGGGCGGCGAGAAGCAGCGTGCCGCGATCGCGCGCGCCGTGATCTCGCGGCCGCAGCTGCTGCTCGCGGACGAGCCGACCGGCAGCGTCGATCCGACGCTCGGCCGCCGCCTGCTGCGACTCTTCATCGAGCTCAACAAATCAGGCACCGCCGTCATCATCGCCACCCACGACATCGGGCTGATGGACCAGTACGAAGCACGGCGGCTGGTGCTGCACCAGGGACGGCTGCACGTCTATGAGTAGGCTGGACGAGCGCGGCGTGCTGGTCGACCTCGGGCAGGAGCGTCCGCAGCTTCCGGCCAAGGCGCGCAACATGTCGCCGATCGTGCCGCGCGCCTCGATCCACGGCAGAGCGCTCCTTGCGGTGGTCGCCATCATGACCTTCCTCGCCTCGATGGCCACGGGCACGGTGCTGCTGGTGAGTGCCTCCGCGGCCGAATGGCAGTCGGACGTCGCGAGCGAAATCACCATCCAGGTTCGCCCGCAGGCCGGCCGCGATCTCGAGCGCGACACCGCAGCCGTGGCGGAAGCGATGCGCACGCAAGCCGGCATCGTCGAGGTCAAGCCGTTCACCAGGGACGAGAGCGGCAAGCTGCTCGAGCCCTGGCTCGGCACCGGCCTGTCGATGGACGATCTGCCGGTGCCGCGCATGATCATCGCGCGCGTGCAGCCGGGCACGCCGCTCGATCTCGGCGCCTTGCGCGCGCGCGTGGCGCAGGTCGCCCCTAGCGCCAGCGTCGACGATCACCGCGCCTGGATCGAGCGCATGCGCCTGATGACGAACGCCACCGTGCTGGCCGGCCTCGGCATCCTCGCGCTCGTCATCGTCGCAACCATCATCTCGGTGTCGTTCGCGACGCGCGGCGCAATGGCGGCGAACCGTCCGATCGTCGAAGTCCTGCATTTCGTCGGCGCCGGCGACCGCTACATCGCCAATCACTTCCTGCGTCATTTCCTCAGGCTGGGCCTGGAGGGCGGCGTGATCGGCGGCGGCGCCGCCATGCTGATGTTCGGCTTCTCCGAGTCCATCGCAGGCTGGTTTTCCGGCACCCCCGTCGGCGACCAGTTCGCCGCGCTGCTCGGCACCTTCTCGCTGCGCCCCTCCGGCTACATCGTGCTCGCGGTTCAGGCCGTCCTGATCGGCGCCATTACCGCAGTCGCCTCGCGCCAAACGCTGTTCGCGACGCTGAACGACGTCGACTAGGGTTGAGAAACCGGACTCCACTTCGCCTCAAAACATCCTAAAATCGCTCAGGGAAGGGATCACCGACATCGCATGAGCTCGCCGACCGACGATCGATCGCCGAAACTGCCGCGCGGCTGGCTGCGCGCGGCAATCGTGTCGACGATCGCGCTCGCCTTCGTTGGCGCAGCGGCGGGCTTCATTGCGTTCCTGGCGCAATTGCGCGGGGCTGAGAAGGTACCCGATCGCAAGGCGGACGGCATCGTGGTGCTGACCGGCGGCTCCTCGCGGGTATCGGACGCGATGGAGCTGCTGGCTGCCGGCTACGGCAGGCGGCTCCTGATTTCCGGCGTGCATCCGACCTCGACGGCGAACGACATCTCCCGCACCTTGCCGGAGAATCAGTCCTTCATGACCTGCTGCGTCGACCTCGACCGCACCGCGCTCACGACCCGAGGCAACGCAGCGGAGGCGCGGCGCTGGGCCGAGGGACGCCGGTTTACGTCTCTGATCGTGGTCACCTCGAACTATCACATGCCGCGCGCGCTGGTGGAATTCTCGCATGCGATGCCGCGGACGACGTTGATCCCGTTCGCGGTGGTCGGCGAAAAATGGCGCGAGGAGCCGTGGTGGATCTCAGGCTCGACGCTGCGGCTGCTCCTGTCCGAATACGTCAAGTACGTTGCGGCCGAGCTCAGGGTGCGGCTGGAGGATTTCGGGATTGACCTTTGGCCCGAGATGTCGGAGCAGCCTGCAGGTCAGCAACCGAAGCGGCCCGCCACCGCGCAGGCCAATTGATCGGACCATCGATGTTCCTGATTTTCCTGCGATCGCTCGTATTCAACGTGCTGTTCTACGCCGTGCTGGTCTGTCTGGCGATCGTTGCGCTGCCGACCTTTGCATTGCCGCCGCGCGCCATGCTGACGGTGGCGCAATGGTGGGCCAAGGCCACGCTGGTCCTGATGCGCGTGGTCTGCAACATCAAGGTGGAATTCCGCGGGGTGGAGAAGATCCCGACAGGACCGCTGCTGATCGTGGCCAAGCATCAGTCGTTCTGGGAGACCTTCGTGCTGCCGGGCTTCTTCAACCGGCCAATCTTCATCCTCAAGCGCCAGCTGATGCAGATCCCGGTGTTCGGCCAGTTCCTGGTCAAGACCGGGATGATCGCGATCGACCGCAATGCCGGCGTGAAGGCGCTGCTCGACATGACGCGGCGCGCGCGCGAGGCGGTGCGCAGTGGAAAGCAACTCGTGATCTTTCCAGAAGGCACGCGCCGCGCGCCCGGCGCGCCGCCCGACTACAAGACCGGCTTCGCGCAGATCTATTCCTCCTGCGGCGTGCTGTGCCTGCCGGTGGCGCTCAATTCCGGCCTGTTCTGGCCGCGCCGCACCTTCATGCGCTATCCGGGCACGCTGGTGGTGGAGTTTCTCGAACCGCTGCCACCGGGACTGCCGAAGGACGAATTTCTCGCGCGCGTGCAAACGGCGATCGAGGACGCGACCGCCCGCCTCGTCGAAGCGGGGCGAAAAGAGCAGGAGCAGTTGATCGGCTCGGCGCCGAGCTACGCGCCGACCGGCTAAAGCGCGATGAGATTGGGATGAATCATCATCGCGCTTTGGGTTGTTGTTTACGCATGATCTTTCCGGAAAACCGCTTCGCACTTTTCCGGATCATGTTTTAGCGGCTTTCCCGATCCTGGTCCCGAGCCGCCGCGTGCAGCGAATGCGCATCACCATGCAGCATCAAGGCAAGCTGATGCAGCTGCCTGTCGCGAAAGCCTTCGGCCTCGATCGCCTTCACCGTCGCGGTGACGTAGTCGCGGTTGGCGCCGGACTGGCCGTGGCCCTGCACCACGTGGCGGTGCTGTTCGGCAAGCGAGAGGCGGCCGGCATATTGCACATGGCCGCGGTCGACGACGTAGGCGAGCGCGGCGACGCGCTGGCGCGCGTCGTTCTCCAGCCACACCGAGCGCATCACCTCGCGATAGACCGAGGTGACCTGCTCGCGTGCGCGCAAATATGCGACCACTTCGGCACGGTTCTTCTCGGCGACCCGGAAGGCGATGCCGCGGCAGGCGCCGCCGCGGTCGAGTCCGAGCACCAGGCCCGGCTTCTCCGGCGTGCCGCGATGCACGAAGGAATAGACGCAGAGCGCGCGGTGCTCGCCGACCAGCCGCGCCGGGACGCGCTCCTCGAAGTCGAAGCCCGGCCGCCACATCAGCGAGCCGTAGCCGAACACCCAGAGGTCGTCCTTGGCTGTGGTGACGGAGGGGAGGGTGATTTCGGACATTTCGGGGACGGCTACCAGAACCCTGCGCCCAAGCGAAGCGATTTCTGCGCCTTTCGTCGCAGGCCGGCCCCGCTTACATTTGCCTGAATCTGGCGTCAAAGGGTCGCCGCATGTCCAATATGACCGTTGCCACTGGCCGCCGCTCCCGCTGGGGCCTTTTCATCGCCCCCGTTCTCGTCCTGGTCCTCGCCGTCGGCTGGACCTGCTTCTGGTTCTATGCGGCTTGGCAGGCCGAAATCGTCGCCGACGCCTGGCGGGCGCAGGAGGCCAAGGCCGGCCGCATCTATGATTGTGCCAAGCGCTCGATCGCCGGCTTCCCGTTCCGCTTCGAGGTCCAGTGCTCCGGCGCCAGCGTCGCCCTGGTCTCGCAGAACGCGAGCAAGACGCCGTTCACGGCCAAGCTCGACAACATCCTGGTCGTGGCCCAGGTCTACGACCCCAAGCGCATCATCGCCGAATTCGCAGCGCCCGCCACGCTGATCGACGGCATTACGCAAAACACCTTCACCGTGAATTGGAGCAAGGGCCGCGCCAGTGTGGCGGGTCTGCCGGCGGTGCCGGACCGCGCTTCGATCGTATTCGACGATCCCACCCTCAACCGTCTCGACGGCAGCGTGCAGGTGCCGCTGGCGCGTGCCAAGCAGGTGGAGCTGCACGGGCGCCTTGCCGACGGATCATCGCCGGATCGTCCAGTGATCGAGACCGTGCTGCATGTCGCGCAGGGCAGCATCCAGGGCGTGCATCCGCTGCTCGCCGAGCCATTCGAGGCGGACACCCGCGCCAAGATCACTGGTCTCTCCGACCTCACGCCAAAGCCATGGCCGCAGCGCTTCCGCGAGATCCAGGCCGCCGGCGGTTACATCGAGATCGTGCAGTCGCGCATTCAGCAGGGCGAGATGATCGCGGTCGCGGCCGGCACGCTCGGCCTGTCGCCCAACGGCCGGCTCGACGGCGAGTTGCAGATGACGGTGACCGGCCTCGAGCGCGTGATCCCGGCGCTCGGCATCGAGAAGATGCTGGAGGAGGGCGTGCCGCAGGCAACGCTCGATCGCCTCGCGCCCGGCGTGAAGTCGCAGGACCTCAACAATCTGTTCGGCGCGCTCGACCGGGCCGTGCCCGGCCTCGGCAAGGTCATCAAGCAGAACGCCAATGCCGGCGTTGCCGCCGGCATCAATTCGATCGGTACCGAGAGCACGCTGGAAGGCAAGAAAGCGCGGAGCTTCCCGCTGAAATTCGTCGACGGTGCCGTGCTGCTCGGCCCGGTCAAGGTCGGCCAGATCCCGCCGCTGTACTAGTTGGCTCCCGTAGCCCGGATGGAGCGCAGCGCAATCCGGGGGTCTTGATCACAGCTGGCACTGTCCCGGATTACGCTTGCGCTCCATCCGGGCTACGCAGCATTGTCCGGGCTACAGGCTCACGGCTTCTTCAGCGCCGCATGCGGCCGGCCGAAATCGGGCGCGGCGGAATCCTGGCCGATCTCGACGATGCCGCGGCGGATGGCGCGGGTGCGGGTGAAGTGGTCGAACAGCGCCTCCCCGTCGCCGCGGCGGATCGCGCGGGTGAGTTTTGCCAGATCCTCGGTGAAGGTGCCGAGCATCTCCAGCACGGCCTCCTTGTTGGCGAGGAAGACGTCGCGCCACATCGTCGGATCGGACGCCGCGATGCGCGTGAAATCGCGAAAACCGCCGGCGGAGAATTTGATCACCTCGGATTCCGTCACCTGCGCCAATTCGTCGGCGGTGCCGACGATGGTGTAGGCGATCAGATGCGGCAGGTGGCTGGTGATGGCGAGCACGAGGTCGTGATGATCCGGCGTCATCACCTCGACCTTGGCGCCCATCGCCGCCCAGAACGCGCGCAGGTGCTCGGTGGCCGCTACGTCGGTGCCATCAGGCGGGGTCAGGATGCACCAGCGGTTGATGAAGAGCTCGGCAAAGCCGGAATCCGGGCCGGAATGCTCGGTGCCCGCCACCGGATGCGCCGGCACGAAATGAATGCCGCTCGGCAGATGCGGCGCCATGTCCCTGACCACCGCGCCCTTGACCGAGCCGACGTCGGAGACGATCGCACCCGGCTTGAGATGCGGCGCGATCTCCTGCGCCACGGCTCCGCAGGCGCCGACGGGAATGCAGAGGATGACGAGATCGGCGTCCTTCACCGCCTCCGCATTGGTCGCCACGACCTGATCGACGATGCTGAGCTCGGTGACACGTGCGCGCGTCTTCTCCGAGCGTGCGGTGGTGACGATTTCACCGGCCAGCCCCTGGAGCTTCGCAGCGCGGGCAATCGAGCCGCCGATCAGGCCGAAGCCGATCAGCGCGACGCGCTGGAAGTGCGCCTGCGCGCTCATTTGCCCGCCATGAAGTCGCGCAAGCCCTCGACCACGAGGCGGTTGGCCTCCTCGGTGCCGATGGTCATGCGCAGCGCATGAGGCAGGCCGTAATTCTTCAAGCCGCGCAGCACGAGCCCCCGCTTGGTCAGGAAGGCGTCGGCGTCATCGGCGGTCCTGCCCTTGTCGGTCGGGAAATGGATCAGCACGAAATTGGCGAAGCTCGGCGTCACCTTCAGCCCGAGCTTGCCGATCTCCTCGGTGAGCCAGTTGCGCCAGGTCTCGGTGAACTGCTTCGACATCGCCTGATGCGCGGTATCCTCGATCGCGGCGACCGCGGCATACATCGCCGGCGTCGACACGTTGAAGGGGCCGCGGATGCGGTTGACCGCGTCGATGACGTGCTCGGGCCCGAACATCCAGCCGATGCGCAGCGCGGCAAGGCCGTGGATCTTGGAGAAGGTGTGCGTCACCACCGTGTTCTCGGTGGTGGCGACGAGCTCGATCCCCATCTCATAGTCGTTGCGCGAGACATAGTCGCAATAGGCGGCGTCCAGCACCAGCAGCACGTGCGAGGGCAGGCCGGCGCGCAGCCGCTTGACCTCGTCGAACGGCAGATAGGTGCCGGTCGGATTGTTGGGGTTGGCGAGCCAGACCAGCTTCGTCTTCGGCGTCACGGCCTTCAGGATGGCGTCGACGTCAGCAGTGAGGTTGGTCTCCTGGGCGATGACGTTCCTGGCGCCGACCGCCATCGTCGCGATCGGGTAGACCAGGAAGCCGTGCGTGGTCGAGATCGCCTCGTCGCCCTGGCTGAGATAGGTGTGCGCGAGCAGGTTGAGGATCTCGTCCGAGCCGGCGCCGCAGATGATGCGGTTGGGATCGAGCCCGAACGAGCGGCCGATCGCCTCGCGCAGCACGCGCGAGGTGCCTTCCGGATAGTCCTCCAGATGATCCGCCACGCGCTTGAAGGCTTCAATCGCCTTGGGCGAGGGCCCGAACGGCGTCTCGTTGGCGGAGAGCTTGAACACCTTGCGGCCCGGCTCCGGCACCGGGCTCTTGCCGGGCGTGTAGGGCGCAATATCGAGAATGCCGGGATTCGGCACGGGGCGGGACATCTTGGACTCCGGATAGGCTGGGCTGCTCGCGATTTACGATTTCGGCCCGGTCGGGGGCACCGTATAGCGCGTTGCGTGGCTGCCGACGAGGGCCACAGAGCGCACCGAGGCCCCCGCCTCGATCAGGGCCGCCCTGATTTTGTCGATGCTGGTCGCGCCGGTGACCGAGACCAAGAGCGCCGCGCCGTCGAAGGCGGTATCGGGCACCGCCACGATCTCGGCGAGCGGCGACAGCGCGCGGGCGATCTCGGCGTTCCATCCCGAGACGCGCACGCTGAAGGTCTCGACCTCCGTCACCAGGGCGCTGTCGGCGACGCGCGAGATCGCGAACACCGGCAAGGCGGCCGGATGGTCGGCGCGCTCGATGAAGGGCATCCGTGCGATGATCTTCGGTGCGCCCTCCGCTTCAAGCTCCAGCCACCACGGCGTGCGGCTCGAGGTCGCCGAGACCAGCGCGAGGTCACCCTTGGATTTCGCCACCGCCTCAACCGCAGCCTGCGCGCTGAAATGCGCGACATAGGGCACGGTGAAGCCGAAATGGAAGCGCGCGGAATCCCGCATTGCCGGCTCGCTCACCGAGACGTCGGCATGCACCGAGAACGGCGCTTGCACATAGGTGAAGGTCGAGATGATGACGCGCCAGATGCTCTCGACCGTGTCGAGCGGCAGGATGCCGCGATGACGCTGCACGATCTCGCGCATCATCGAAGCTTCGCGCGCGGGCCGGAACGCCGAGCCGACCTCCTGGGTCTGCTTCACCTGGATCAAGCGATCGATGATCTCGCCGCGCTGCATGAGGAGGCGATGCATGCCCTCATCGATCGCGTCGATCTCCTTGCGTAATTCCTGCAACGATGGTGGCGCGGGCGGACGTTGGGACATGTCTGGTCGTCGATCGTTCCGGTGGGGATGTCCTGATTAGGCAGTCGTGGCGGCGAAAGCAAAGAGAAATGACGTGCTTTGCGGGCGTCGCGGCAGAGGCGAATTGGGCCGATCCGGGCCGCGACTTGACGAAAACCACCCAAGACGGTAGCTTTTGCCCGTTCCGTGGTCATTTGAGCCGGCCGGCTTGCAGCCACGTTAAAAAACTCGCTAAACAGGCCGGGGACGCTTCCGATCCCGGCCGAACCTTTCGTTCAGGCCGGGTTTTTCATGGCCTGATGTCAGCGGCGCGGTCGAGCAGCCAGTCGCAAACGAGGTCGATGTCCGAGATGGGTAGCGTCAAGTCGATACCGAGTCCTGCGATCAGCGCCGACGAGCGGTCGCACGAGGTCGATCATCCAAGCTCGCTGGTTGCGCATTTCGGCACCGAGCAGCCGCTGCGGCTCGATTGCGGCGTCGATCTCACCCCGTTCCAAATCGCCTACCAGACCTATGGCGAGCTCAATGCCGATCGCTCCAACGCCGTGCTGATCTGTCATGCGTTGACCGGCGACCAGCATGTCGCCAACGTGCATCCGGTCACCGGCAAGCCGGGCTGGTGGGAGACGCTGGTCGGCCCCGGCCGACCCATCGATCCCAAGCACTACTTCATCATCTGCTCCAACGTGATCGGCGGCTGCATGGGCTCGACCGGGCCGGCCTCGATCAATCCCGCCACCGGCAAGGTCTGGGGCCTGGACTTCCCCGTCATCACCATTCCAGACATGGTGCGCGCGCAGGCGATGCTGATCGACCGGCTCGGCATCGACACGCTGTTTGCCGTCGTCGGCGGCTCGATGGGCGGCATGCAGGTGCTGCAATGGACCGCCGCCTATCCGGAGCGCGTGTACTCCGCGCTGGCGATTGCCTGCGCGACGCGGCACTCGGCGCAGAACATCGCCTTCCACGAGCTCGGCCGACAAGCCGTGATGGCCGACCCCGACTGGCACGGTGGCGGCTATGCCGATCGCGGCATCCATCCGCATCGCGGGCTCGCGGTGGCGCGGATGGCGGCGCATATCACCTATCTCTCGGATGCGGCGCTGCACCGCAAATTCGGCCGGCGCATGCAGGACCGCGAGCTGCCGACCTTCTCGTTCGACGCCGATTTCCAGGTCGAAAGCTACCTGCGTTACCAGGGCTCGTCCTTTGTCGAGCGCTTCGACGCCAATTCCTATCTGTATCTGACGCGGGCGATGGACTATTTCGACATCGCCGCCGATCACGGCGGCGTGCTGGCCAAGGCCTTCGCCGACATCAAAACCCGCTTCTGCGTGGTCTCCTTCACCAGCGACTGGCTGTTTCCGACCTCGGAATCGCGCGCACTGGTGCACGCGCTGAATGCCTCGAGCGCCCGGGTGTCGTTCGCCGAGATCGAGACCGATCGCGGCCACGACGCATTCCTGCTCGACGTGCCCGAATTCTTCGACATCTCCCGGGCCTTCCTGCAATCGGCAGGCAAGGCCCGCGGGCTCAACCTCGAGGACCGATAGCGATGTCCGTGCAGGAAGTGTTGCCGCTGGACGGCGTTGCGGCCAGGCCGTCCGGTGATTATCGCGCCGATCATCTGCTGGTCGCCGAGATGGTCAAGCCGGGCTCGAAGGTGCTCGACGTCGGCTGCGGCGACGGCGATCTGCTGCAGCTGCTGGAGACCCGCGGCATCGACGGCCGCGGCATCGAATTGTCGCGCGAGGGCGTCAACCGCTGCGTCGCCAAGGGGCTTGCGGTGGTGCAGGGGGATGCCGACACCGATCTCGTCAACTATCCCGACGATGCCTTCGACTACGTGATCCTGTCGCAGACGCTGCAAGCGACGCGGCAGCCGAAGGTCGTGCTGGAGAACCTGCTGCGCATCGGCCGCCGCGCCATCGTCTCGTTCCCGAATTTCGGGTTCTGGAAGATGCGGCTCCAGCTCCTGATCGGCGGCCACATGCCGCGCACGGAGAATCTGCCGGCAACCTGGTACGACACCGCCAACATCCATTTCTGCACCATCAAGGATTTCGTGCAGCTCTGCGACGAGATCAACGTCAAGATGGAGCGCTCGGTCGCGCTCGATCTCTACGGCCGCCCGGTGCCGCTGAACCTGCCCTGGTGGGTGTGGAACATGTTCGGCGAGCAGGCGGTGTTCTTGCTCAGCCGCGGCGGGGGGAAATAGCCCTCTCTCCGTCATTCCGGGGCGATGCGAAGCATCGAGCCCGGAATCCATCGTCCAACAGCGCCTGCAGCCGATGGATTCCGGGCCTGCGCCTTCGGCGCATCGCGGAATGACAGCTAGTGGGGAGCCAGCGACCGCGGGTCCCGCACCGGCCAACGTCCTGCTTCCACCAGCGTCACGAACCGCTCGACATTCTCATTGAACAGCGCGGGCTCCTCCAGGTTCAGCACGTGGCCGGACTTCGGAAACATCGCGAGCCCCGCCGCGGGCAGGTGCTTCTTCAGGAACAGGCTGGCGCCCACGCACGGCTCGTCCTCGTCGCCGCAGATGATCAGCGCGGGTGTTGCCACGCCTCTGATCGCGTCCGTCATCGTGTAGATCGAGGGACGGCCGCCCTGGAATCCGCGCATGGTGCGCGCCGATCCCTTGGCATCGTGCCGCGCCAGTGCGGCGTAGAAATCGGCATGCCCGCGTGGATCCTTCACCAGGAACGGAATCCGGCTCGGCGCCTCGCGCGTGACTTTTGCGACCTCGGCGGAGCCCAGCGTCTCGAACTGCTCGGCATTGGCGCGGCACTGCGTGCGCCAGGCCTCCAGGTTCTCGAGCTCCGAGCCGGAGCCGACGCCGGCGAGCGTCATCGACAGTGCGCGCTGCGGCGCGTTCAACCCGATCTGCAACGAGGAATAGGCGCCCATCGAAAGACCGACGAGATGCGCGCGCTCGATGCCGAGATGATCGAGCACGGAAAGCGCATCGGTGTAGAAGTGCGTGTAGGTGTAGACCTCGCCGTCAGGCACGTCCGATGGCGTGTAGCCGCGCGCCGAATATGTGATGCAACGATGGCCGCGCGAGAAGTAGCGCATCTGCGGCTCCCAATTGGTGTAGTCGGCCGCGAATTCGTGCAGAAAAATTATCGGCGTTCCCTGGCCCGCCTCCTCGAAATAGATGCGGATGCCGTCCCTGGTCGTGGCGTGGGGCATTAACCGTTTCCCTCTGTTTCAAGCCGTGTTCGAGGATCGCAGTTAATTCTGTTGTCGGCAATGCGGCAGCAGCGCCGAGCACGAACACAAAATCATTGCAGCCATTCGCGGGCGTTGCGTCTTTTTCTCGCCACATCGGGCGGCTTAACGGCCAAACGGATGTCGGCCATTGCACGGGCCGGCGGGAAGTGGGGGTGTCAAGAAGGATGAAGAATGTTCGAGTTGTTTGCGTCTCGCCTGTCGCGTTGTGTTGTCGCGCTGGCGCTGTTCTTCGCGGCGTTCGCCGTGTTCGTTTCTCCGGCCTCGGCACGGCCGTATCATCGTCATAGCGCAGAGCGGCACGGTTACGTGCATCACGCCAGACATCATCATCACCGTCACTATGGCCATCATGCCCGCAGTTCGCGCTTCGAGCGCAGCGCGGCGCAATTGCAGGCAAGCGGCTTCGCCGACACCCAGGCGAGCTATGATCCGAATGCCAATGCCAGCGGTGCCGGCATGAACGGAGGCTTCAGCGGAGGATCGGGTCTCGTCTCCGAGGCGCGCCGCTATATCGGCGGCAATCCGACCGGGCGCGGCCGCCTGTGGTGCGCGCGGTTCATGAACATGGTGCTGGAGCATACCGGCCATCGAGGCACCGGCTCCGACATGGCGAGCTCGTTCGCGCGTTACGGCACGCGTGTGTCCGGTCCGCAGGTCGGTGCCATCGCCGTGATGTCGCGCGGCCGCCGCGGCGGTCATGTCGGCATCATCACCGGCATCGACGCGCAGGGTAATCCGATCATGATCTCCGGCAACAACGGCAACCGCGTCCGCGAAGCCCCGGTCTCGCGCGGCAAGATCTATGCGTATGTGATGCCGAACTGACGGTGAGCTGTAGCGACGATCTCGTAGGGTGGGCAAAGCGAAGCGTGCCCACCACTTCCCTTCGCCCGGCGAGATGGTGGGCACGGCGCAAGAGCGCCTTTGCCCACCCTACGGCAGCTTAGATGAGCTTCGGCTCTTCCACCGCCACCACATCGCCGACGCCGACGTCACCGTCGGCGATCACCTCGGCATAGATGCCGCAGTCCATATGGCCGAGACGGCGCGAGAGCGTGGGCGGAATTTCGAGATCGCGCTTGGCGGTCTCGGGGTCGACATTGGTGGCCGGGCAACGGACGATGCGCTTGATCACCTTCAGCCGGGCCTGTCCGATCGCGAGCGTCTGGCCGACGAGGTCGAGCTCCGACCAGGCCGGCCAGCCTTTCACGTAGAGATTGGCGCGGAAGCGCAGCGGGTGCACGGCGACGCCGCCGAGCATGGTCTCGATGGCGCGGACGCTGTCGAGATTGATGATGGAGACGACCTTGCGGGCGACGTCGGAGAAGCTGTGGTCGCGGCCGGAGAGAATTTTGGGCGGGCCCTTCAACTCGGGCTGAAAGTTCTCCATGAAATAGGCCTCGATGGCGGCGCGCCCGGCGGCGGTCTCGAGATCGCCGCTGGCGACGATCTGTCCGTTCTTGCGGATGGTCAGCACGTTGGTTTCGTCGTCGAACCGGCTGTCGAGCTCGGCCAGCCGCTCATTGCGCGCCAGCATCAGAAACTGGATTTTCGGCTTCCATTCGGGCGCCTCGGGGTTGAACCCGCTCGGGCCGTTCTCGATGGCGTAGCGGCGGTCGGCCGGCAGGGTCTGGCCGACCCGCAAAGGAACGTGCGAGAGGCGTTCCGGCGTCAGGCCCTTGATGGGATAGCGGTAGAGGCCGGTGATCTCGGCGGTATGGTTGGCTGACTTTTCGGTAGGGGTCATGCCGCTACTTAAGGGATTCGGCCTGCCAGCGCCAAGCCCACTCCCGCGCGCACGAAATCGTGAAGTTGCCTCTTTCGGATCCGCAGCCTGCTTCCCACATCTGGCCCAGGCCGGCGGCAACGCCGGCAAAAGACGACCGTTACCGGTTGAGAAACGTCAATGCGGTAATTGGAAACCCAATGAAGATGCCGTTTGGGGTGCCTTAGAGGGCCCCGAGGGCAGGCCGAGGGACAGAAAAGATGAATATCGAGAAGTATACCGAACGCTCCAGGGGCTTCATCCAGTCCGCGCAGTCGCTCGCGATGCGCGAGGGGCACCAGCAGTTCTCAACCCTGCATGTGCTGAAGGTCCTCTTGGACGACAATGAAGGGCTCGCCGCCGGTCTGATCGACCGCGCTGGCGGCAATTCCCGTGCAATCCTGAAGGCGACCGAGGACGCCCTCAACAAGGTGCCGAAGGTCTCCGGCGGCGGTGCCGGGCAGATCTATCTCGCGCCCGAGCTGGCCCGCACTTTCGATGCGGCCGAAAAGGCCGGCGAGAAGGCCGGCGACAGCTTCGTCACCGTCGAGCGGCTGCTGCTCGGCCTGACGCTGGAGAAGACCAGCGAGGCCGGCACCATCCTCAATAAGGGCGGCGTCACGCCGCAAAACCTCAACGCCGCGATCGAGGCGCTGCGCAAGGGTCGCACGGCCGACTCTGCGACCGCCGAGAACGCTTATGACGCGCTGAAGAAATATGCCCGCGACCTGACCCAGGCCGCGCGCGACGGCAAGCTAGACCCGGTCATCGGCCGCGACGAGGAGATCCGCCGTACGATTCAAGTGCTCTCGCGCAGGACCAAGAACAATCCCGTCCTGATCGGCGAGCCCGGGGTCGGCAAGACCGCCATCGCCGAAGGCCTCGCGCTGCGCATCGTCAACGGCGACGTGCCGGAGAGCCTGAAGGACAAGAAGCTGCTGTCGCTCGACTTGGGCGCACTGATCGCCGGCGCAAAATACCGCGGCGAGTTCGAGGAGCGGCTGAAGGCCGTGCTGCAGGAAGTGACCGGCAGCGAGGGCACCTTCATCCTGTTCATCGACGAGATGCACACGCTGATCGGCGCCGGCAAGGGCGATGGCGCGATGGACGCCTCCAACCTGCTCAAGCCGGCGCTCGCGCGCGGCGAGCTGCACTGCATCGGCGCGACCACGCTTGACGAGTACCAGAAGCACGTCGAGAAGGACGCCGCGCTGGCCCGGCGGTTCCAGCCGATCTTCGTCAGCGAGCCCTCGGTCGAGGACACCATCTCGATCCTGCGCGGGCTGAAGGACAAGTATGAGCAGCATCACGGCGTGCGGATCACCGATTCCGCGCTTGTTGCGGCGACGACGCTGTCCAACCGCTACATCACCGACCGCTTCCTGCCTGACAAGGCGATCGACCTCATGGACGAGGCCGCGGCGCGGCTGAAGATGCAGGTCGATTCCAAGCCGGAAGAGCTGGATTCGCTCGACCGCGAGATCATCCGCCTCAAGATCGAGCAGGAGGCGCTGAAGAAGGAGAGCGATCCCGGCTCCAAGTCCCGGCTCCAGACCCTGGAGAAGGACCTCGCCGAGCTCGAGGAGAAGTCGGCGGCGCTGACGGCGCGCTGGAGCGCGGAGAAGAACAAGCTCTCCGACGCCCAGAAGCTGAAGGCCGAGCTCGACGGCTTGCGTGTCGAGCTCGCCAACGCGCAGCGGCGCGGCGAATTCCAGAAGGCCGGCGAGCTGGCCTATGGGCGGATCCCGCAGCTCGAGAAGCAGCTTGCCGAGATCGAAGCCAAGGAGAATGCCGGCGAGATGATGGAGGAGGCTGTTACCGCCAACCACATCGCGCAGGTGGTCTCGCGCTGGACCGGCGTGCCCGTCGACAAGATGCTGGAAGGCGAGAAGGAGAAGCTCCTGAAGATGGAGGAGCAGCTCGGCAAGCGCGTCGTCGGCCAGGCCGAAGCCGTGCGTGCTGTCGCGACCGCCGTGCGCCGCTCGCGCGCGGGCCTGCAGGACCCGAACCGCCCCACCGGCTCGTTCATGTTCTTAGGGCCGACCGGCGTCGGCAAGACCGAGCTGACCAAGGCTCTCGCGGAGTACCTGTTCAACGACGAGACCGCGATGGTCCGCCTCGACATGTCCGAATACATGGAGAAGCACTCGGTCTCGCGGCTGATCGGCGCGCCTCCCGGCTATGTCGGCTATGACGAGGGCGGCGCGCTCACCGAAGCGGTGCGGCGCCGGCCCTATCAGGTCGTGCTGTTCGACGAGATCGAGAAGGCGCATCCTGACGTCTTCAACGTGCTGTTGCAGGTGCTCGACGACGGCCGCCTGACCGACGGCCAGGGCCGCACCGTCGACTTCCGCAACACGCTGATCATCATGACCTCGAACCTCGGTTCGGAATATCTGGTGAACCAGCCGGAGGGCGAGGACACCGCGGCAGTGCGTGAGCAGGTGATGGGAATGGTGCGGGCGCACTTCCGGCCCGAATTCCTCAACCGCGTCGACGAGATCATCCTGTTCCACCGGCTGCAGCGCAGCGAGATGGGCCGCATCGTCGAGATCCAGTTCGCACGCCTGCAGAAGCTCCTGACCGATCGCAAGATCGTGCTGAGCCTCGATGCCGCCGGCCGCGACTGGCTCGCCGCCAAGGGCTGGGATCCCGCCTACGGCGCAAGGCCTTTGAAGCGGGTGATCCAGCGCTACCTCCAGGATCCGCTCGCCGAGATGATCCTGGCCGGCGATGTCAGGGACGGCGACAATGTCGCGATCTCGTCCGAAGGCAATGTGCTGACCTTCAACGGCAAGGCGCCGCAGACCGCGGAGATCACCCAGTTCGAGGCACCGGTGCCTAAACGGAAGCTGAACTGATGAAATACACGCCCTCCGCGCCAAACTCGCGGAGGGCGTTTTCAATCCGCTAAGAACGCGTCCACCACTGCCTGATCGCGGTCGTAGACCCAGCATTCGCTCAGCAGGCCTTCACGCACGGCATAGACCAGCAATCGTTCCAATTCAGCCGTGCGACCGTCCCGGCTGAATGATTCCCGTGCGAGAATGGCGCCGCGCCGCGGCCCGGCCATCACGTCATCGATGCCGAGAAGTTTTCGGTTGGAGCGGCGTGCGACCTCGGCCAGAGTGGCAAGCGCGGCCGCCTTGCCGTGGTGAGTGCCGGCGAGCGGGTTATGGCCTGCATAGTGCAGCATGAATTCATCGTGGTAGCAGGCGGCGATGGCGGCGCGGTCACCGGCCTGCCAGGCGGTCGCGTAGCGCGTGACGGCGGCGCGGATTGCGGCGATTTGTGCAGCGTCATCTACCAGAACTCTGTCCATCGATATGATCTCCCGGGTCATCGGCAGCGCTGTGCCGGTGCGCTATGATGAGCCATGACCTCGCCTCCCGGCTTTCAGGAACTGGCTATCAGCACGCCGCCCAGCGACGGACCGAAGAGGGCGCGGATGCTCGATTGGGACGCGCGGGTGCTCTATCTCGGTCCAGCCTTCGGGCTGACGCCCCACCGCAATGCCACCGGCGTGCTGGCCGTCGCGCTCGACGGGGCGATAGGCGTAGCTAACGATCCGAGGGCGCGCTCACCGTCTTATCGCCAGACCCGCAGCGTGCTGATCATGCCCAACAGTCTGCACCATCTCCGCATCGATGCCGGACGGACGGCCTTTCTGATTGTCGATCCCCTCGGGCGCGATATCGAGGCGCTTCGCTCACGAATGAAGGAGGTGGGATCGAACGCCGCGTTCGACCTGATCGACGAGAGGTCGGTCGTCGCGCTGTTCTGCGACATCGCGGAGCGACGCCTCGCATCAGAGCACGCGCAGCGAGCAGCCCGCGATATGCTTGGGATTGGATCAAATCCGCAGCCGGATGCAAGAATTGCCGCCGCCATCAAGCGGATGCGCGAGGAGCCCGGCGGTTCGCACACGCTTGCTGAACTTAGCCGCAAGGCCGGGCTTTCGTCCTCGCGCTTCCTGCATCTGTTCAAGGACGTCACGGGTGTGCCGCTCCGCCGCTACCGGATCTGGTCCCGGATCGGCGCTGCCGCACGGGCGGTCGCACAAGGCCAATCGCTGACCGAGGCCGCGCATGACGCGGGCTTTTCCAGCTCCGCGCATTTCAGCACGGCCTTCCGCGACATGTTCGGCATGATGCCGTCGGAATTGTTCGCACGGCTGCGCGCGGATTAATGTCTGCAACGTGCTGTTTGCAGGTGCTCGACGACGGCTGCTGCCGATGGCCAGGGCCGCACCGTCAATTTCAGCAACACGCTGATCATGAATCTCGGTTCGGAGTGTCTGGTGAACCAGCCGGAGGGTGAGGGGCGTCGGCTGCGCATCAAAGCCCTCTCCGCTGGCGCGGATAGGGCTTTCGCTTTTGCAGGGGAGGCCGGGTATCGGCGTAGTGTTGTGTCGTTGAAAAGCCACACGCATTGCGGTTATCCGCTCTGGGTGTAAATTGATGTTGAACAACCACAGGCTCTGTTGCCATAATTGCATCTCGGTCGGCGGCATTTCCCCCGCGGCCGCGAGCTCGGGGATTTGATGCGAGTCTTTGAGCAACCGACAATTTTAGACTGAGCTCGCAATTTCGAGCTGCGATGACTGAACGCCACAGGCAATTTTTGTTGTGTTTTGCGTGGAGGGGCGGCGGTGTTGACCGTTAGTTTGCTGGGGGCCAGCCGGGTTGCGCGCGGTAACGAGCAGGTTTGGTCGGATCTCGGTCCAGCAGGACGGAGATTGGCCGGTTTCCTTTTCACCTTTCCGGACCGCCCGCATCGTCGCGAGCGACTTATCGACCTGTTTTGGCCGGAGCTCGATACGGACAGGGGACGCCGAGCCGTGAACTCTGCGATCTGGCGCTTGCGAAAGCTGCTCGCGTCAGCTCCGGAGTACCGAGAGGGCTATGGCCTCAGGACCATCGGCTCGGAGACTATTCTCGAGAGGGCGTCTTGGCTGGACGTCGACACCTGGGCCCTGCTTGAAGCGGCACAGGCCGCTCCCACCGGTGTTGAGGCGCACGTGGATCCTTCCACGATGAAGGAGGTTCTCGCCGTCCTGTACCGCTACGAGGGGCCATTCCTGGATGGCGAAGAGGCCGACTGGATATTGGAGGAGCGAGAGCGACTGCATTCCCTTTTTGTGCGGTCGGCAATGACCATCGTTCGTCGCCTTGGGCTTTGTGGCCACTATCATGATGCGATCCTGCTCGCCCGTCACGCGCTGCGCTTCGATCCCTATCGCGAGGAACTGGTTCGTCATCTCCTGACTTTGCTTGCACTCGATGAGAGACGTATCGACGCCATCAGGTACTACGATCATTGGATCGCCATGATCCAGCAGGAGCTGGGAATTTCTCCGCTTCCAGCGACGCGTGCAATCATTGACGAGATCAGGAATCTGCACAACGCCGATGACGCTCAGCATTTACGCATGCAGCTGATGAGCCGCGACGAGAGGCGGCGGGCAGTAAACTAGAGCATGATCCGGAAAAGTGTGAGCAGTTTTCCGAAAAGATCATGCTCAAACAACAACCTAAAGCGCGATGACGATTCATCCTAATCGCATCGCGCTTTAGAGCGTTTTCGAGCGAAGTGGATACTGGTTCGCGCCAAGAAAACGCGTGAAACAAGAATCGAGAGCCCCGGTCCGATTCAATCGGAACGGGAAAAGCTCCAGGCGCCGCAGTCCCCGAATCCGACTGATATCGCAAGCTTGATCGGGGCTTGGCTTGGCCATGGCCGGGCAGGGCTTTGCCTCGCCCGGTCGCATCGTGATTCTACCGTGATCGCGGCGCGATCGCTGCGGAATTCTCGCCGCAAGCCACTGTGACCAGACGGCGACCATCCCGGAACCATCGCGCAATTCTCCCGAGTTCACACCATGCGACGCTCGGCCCATGAGCTCACAACAGCCGCTCTCGGATCAGGTTTTCATTCTGCGCTTCTGGCGGGAAACCGCCGGTGGCAGCGGCGAAGGCGGTTGGAGGGTTCTCGTCCGCAACATCAATACGCGGCGGCGCGATGTGGTCGACGACGTGCAACGCGCTTTCGCAATCGTCACCGCCAATCTGAACGTGACGGCGGAAGCACATGAAGAGCAGGCGACTTCGACCGTTGAGCCGCCAACGCCCGAACAGTGAGAGACAAGCCGTGCGCAAGATCGATCACGCAACGAGCCGCCAGCAACCATCCAAGCGATGCTTCGATGGTTGCGGGCGTGTGAATCGTCTTGAGCAATTTGATCGAGGCTCGCCACGAGTTTCATTTATTTTGCGAGATTGCGTCGATGCGTAGCGTTTGGGGAATCGTTGCGTTCGCGTGTCTGGGGCTGCTGCTGAGCGGCTGCGATACGACCGAGACGCGGTACTTCCGATACGGGATCGGCACGGAGCTTTACTCCGAAGACATCGTTGCAACGACACATTATCAGGACATCTATCTGACGGAGCTTTGCCGGCAGACCTTGTCGCTCACTTCGACCAGAGAGGGACAATGCGTAAACGTGCAACTGAGTCCCAACGACTGGAACCTGCTCGTGCAGGCAGGACTCAACGATGTCGACCGGCGGTGCGACTCTTATCTCGCCTGGCTTGACGATAGGCGTCGAACCAACACCGCGGTGCTGAAAGAGCTCGGTGATCTCACCGTCGCGAGCCAGGCCATCATGCGCGTGTCTGGCGTGAGCGCTAACCCGATCACGCTCGCAGGCCTTGCCTTCGGGCTCGCCGCCGACACCTTCATCAACGTCAATTCACGCTTGCTGCTCGAAGTCGACAAGACGACCGTGCAGACGTTGGTGTTGAGGCGACGAAGCGAGTACAGGGTCGAGCTCCAGTCGGTCAGGATCGAGAACAGGCCCGCGGCCATTCATGCGATGCGCTCGTATTTGAATATCTGCACGCCGTTCACGATCGAGACGGACATCAACGCGACGATCATGGTATTTCAGCAGGCCGGTGCCGGCGCGCTCGGCGTCAAGCCTCCCTTGGTAGGTGTTCCGGCGCAGCGCGCGGATCGTCCCATCTTCGTGACGCCCGGGCCGAAGAAGCCGACGCCTACGGTGCTCTCCGATATCGAGAAAACTATGGGTATGGATCAAGCGAGGAACATCCAGCGCGTTCTCTGCGTCGATGATACCGGCGATTTTGGTCCCGAAGGCTCTCCGACGCGACGGGCTCTGATCGATTTCATGGGGGCGTCAGGCCTGCAGAGCAGGAAACCCGGCGTAATCGAGAATGGAGATCAATTGGCGACCCTGACAAAGGCCGTAAAAGACGTCCAGTCGTGCAGGGTTGAGGCGCTGGCAAATTCATTCGAAACCGGCATCGTTAGCCGGTTTGGCGAAGACAGCGTTCGTGCGCGCATCAAGCGGGCGATTGAAAGCGTAAACAAGCGCGTCACCGAAAAAATTGCGCTGCCACCAGAGCTGGGTACCACTTCGAGCAATGTCGCGGTGGGGGAAACCATTCGTTCGTCGATAACTGCGCTTCGGAAAGCCTATTCCGCACTTGGATTGCCGATTGCGGCCGGAAGCGCAATTGACCAGCAGCTGTGGCAACAGATCACGAAAGACGGCCTGGTCCAGTAACCGAGCGTGGGGACGTTTCCATGGCTAATGAATTTGCTGACCTCAAAGACGAATATTCACGTTTGTTTCAGTCGATGGTGGTGAAAGAGGTTCAAGGCGTCGACACGGCCGTTGCAAGGGTTCTGGGCAATCGGGCCGACTATGAAAAGGTGACGGCGCGCACCGGCGTGCCATGGCCGATCGTCGGGATCATCCATAGCCTGGAAGCCGATTGCAAAATGAATCGCCATTTGCACAACGGCAATCCCTTGAGCGGGCGCACGACTGACGTACCGGCTGGCCGTCCCCCGACAGGATCGCCTCCCTTCACGTGGATCGACAGTGCCGTGGATGCACTGACGATGCCGAGGCACAACCTCGACGCGGTGAAGGACTGGCCGATCGAGCGGATTGCGTTCGAGTTGGAAAAGTACAATGGGTTTGGGTATCGAACGCAGAATACCGGCATCAATTCGCCGTATCTGTGGTCGTTCACAAATCACTATACCAAGGGCAAGTTCATCGCCGATCACGTTTTCGATCCCAACAAAAAGAGCAGCCAGGTAGGCGCAATGGCGCTGCTGAAAAGGCTCCTCGACGGAGGCGCCAGCATCGCTGGGGGCGCCGGTCCAAGCGTTGTCGTCGGGGGCGTGTCATCGACTGTCATGGCGCAGACAAAACCACTGGAAACCGGCCTGTTCCTCGCTTCCGGGCCGTTTGAGTTGCGGCCCACAGCCACGGCCGCTCCTGCCGACGATCCCGACATCGTCGAGGAGGATCTGCCCTGCCTCAAGATCAGTGAAGTTGGGGTGATGTGGGAGATTGAGGTTCAATCCGAGCCGAAACGCCGTGGCTTTGCCCGTGGCGGCATATTCAAGCCTATGATTCCCGAACCGGAGGTCGACATCGACGGCTTTGCTCAGATGTGCCTGAACGCTGCGCGATTCAGCGGAACCAGCGCGCACCATCTGGTGGCTTTTGCGGATACCGAGACCGGCATCAAGAATGTTGCTGCGGTCCAGGGCGACGAAGTTGGTCCTTTCCTGATCAAGGCAGCTGACTGGAATGAACTGATTGCGGATGGGACGACGGGAATGAATGCTAGAAGCCGTTTCAAACCGCTGGCCCAGCCCTTTATCGCAGCAAAGGCGACCGTGGCCGACACCAAGGTTCTGCAGCCGTCGTTGCCCAACAGGCTTCCGACGTCGGCGGAACTCTATCTTGCGCAGCTGGTTGGTGCGGCCCACGCAGTCAGGATACTGGCAAATCCTGACGCCTCATTCCAGACTGCCGTGTCCGAAGAGGTCGGAGCAACGGAGCTTGCGATTCTGAGCGCTATCCGGCCTTGGCTCTTCGGCGCTCCGCTCGACGTAAAATCGGCGCTGATAAAAATCGCTCGCAGGATGGATTTTGGCTACGAGCGCGCGGACAAGCTCTTCCTGCGTGTGGAGCCCGACTTCGATGCGGGCGCTCAGCCGGGGTTCGCCGGCAAGCTCTGCGAGATGGCCGCCAGTGAGTGGGACTTTTTCGGCAATAACACGTTCGATCTTGCCGGTGCGACCATCAAGGCGGGCCATAGGGAAGCGGAGCCAGGTTTTTTTGAACGCATTGGAACATACTGGCGCGTCGTAGGCGACATCAGCTCCGACGGGCGGACCAACAAACCGTGGTCCGCGGCCTTCATCTCATTTCTCGTGAAGGGTGCTGGTGCAGCGAACAAGTTCCGCGGATCCTCCCAGCATTCTGTCTACATCAGCCAGGGTATTCGTGATTTCGACGGCCGCGCCGAGGCGGCCTATTGGTGTCAGCGCCTCAACGCTCACAAGCCGGTCGCAGGCGATATCATCTGCTGGGCACGAGAAGATGGCGTTGACTATGACCATCAAAAAGGCGGCGACTATGATGGCCATTGCGATATTGTGGTCGAAGTCCGGGACAACGAATTTGACGTGATCGGCGGCAACGTCGGCAACTCCGTCACGAAGCGGACGTTCGCCCTCGAAAATGGCTTCGTCAAGGGTGGCCGGTTTCAGGAAGCGCTTCTGTTCGCGATCATGGAGAATCGCCTGCCTTAGAGGCGGAGAAATTTCATAGTCTCGAACGGGTACAGGGAGCGACGCCTGACAACGCTGATTGCAATGGCGCCACACTATTCGCTGGGAGAACGTCGAAGGCGTTGGCATATACGCCAAGGATCGCAGGGGTCTGTAGTAGGCCCTCGCGTAGTGTGTAGCAGTCGGGCGTCGACTTACTGCGTCGTATCCCTCGTCCTCTCCGGGGGAGTTGTTTTGGGTCCAGCCTGCTAACTGACTGCGGATGCGGCGCCAGGATCGGCCGGGTCCTCCTCCTCCTCCAGCTCCGACAAAATATCCACCAGCTCGCGCACCCGGCCCTGCGCCAGCGGGCGCAGGTCGTTGATCATCGGCTCGTCGTTGGCGAGCCAGGCCTGGGCCTCAGCAAGCTCCTCAGCGGTCGCGCCGGTTCCGATGATCTGGGCAATGGTGACGTCGTCGGCGCGGTCCACGGCTTTGACGACATCGTCGCGTGAGAGGCGCGTCATGGGCGATCCTCCTGCTGGCTTCCGTCCGCGTCTAACTGGGGAACCGGCGCGCCGGTTCCCCCGGCAAGGCGCGCACGCAACTCTTCTCGGCGCCTTGCCGGCTTAGCGGTTGGTGACCTGCAGCGGCCCGCCGGTGGCGTCCGACATGCGGGCGATGGCGCCGCCGCGGCCGCTCATCATGCCGTCGAGCCGGTCGCGCTCCTTCTCGAAGCTTGCCAGCATCGGGCCCTCCAGCGAACGGCCGCGCGGCAGCTTCACGCGCATCGGATCGACGAAGCGGCCGTTGACCAGGATCTCGTAATGGACGTGCGGGCCGGTCGACAGGCCGGAGGAGCCGACGAAGCCGATCACCTGGCCCTGCCGCACCTTCTTGCCGGGCTCCATGCCCTTGGCGAAGGCCGACATGTGGCCGTAGGCAGTCTCGTAGCCGTTGGCGTGCTTGATGCGGATGTACTTGCCGTAACCGCCCTCGGGGCCGGCCTTCTCGATCATGCCGTTGCCGGAGGCGAAGATCGGCGTGCCGTAGGAGGTGGACCAGTCGACGCCGGTATGCATCTTCACGTAGCCGAGGATCGGGTGGCGGCGGCCGCCGAAGCCGGAGCGCATGATGGCGTTATTGACGGGCTTTCTGACCAGGAACTTCTTCGCGCTCTTGCCGGTCTCGTCGTAATAGTCGACGAGGCCGTCGTCGGGGCTCTGGTAGCGGTAGTATTTCTTGGTCTCGCCGCCGACGGTGAGCGAGGCGAACAGCACCTCGTTCTTTTCGCTCGACGTCACGCCCTCGTCCTCGCCGGCGTAAAACACGTCGAAGGAATCTCCGGGCTGCACCTTGCGCTGGAAATCGACGTCGTAGGAGTAGATCTTGATCATGTCCTCGATGACGGGCATCGGGACCTTGTTGCGCATCGCGGTCTCGTAGATGCTCTGGTAGAGCCGCACTCCGGAGCCGTCATCGTCATCCTCGTCGTCGCTGCTGGCGTTGGCCGCAGTATCGGCGACGGTGTTCATGCTGGAGACGTCGACGGCGACGTATTTGCCGAGATCGGACAGCGCCGCGATCGCTTCCACCATCGTGTCGTTTGCAACCACGACGCGATAGGGCTGCAAGCGGGCGCCGGGGCTTGCCGGCGCCATCAGGATGCGGAGCTTCTCGCCTTCCTTCAGGCCGCCGTCGCGGCCGCGCGGTCCGAGCGTCGCGGTGATCGCCTTGATCTCGTCGGCATTGGCGCCGAGATCGCGCAGCACGCCGGCGACGCTGTCGCCCTTCTTGACCATGTGGACGCGTTCGCCGTTGGGATTGCCGCCGGTGATCTGCTCCTTGGTCTTGGGCAGCAACGTGACATTTTCCGGCACCACGCGCGTCTCGAAGCCGGCATAGGGGTCGGACGGCGAGGCCTCGGCGGCGTAAGCGGTTCTGATGTCGGAAGGACCGGTCGCGCCGGAGATGTCGGCAGCCGTGTTGGCGAGCGAGGCGTAGCGCACCCCGCCATTGCCGCGCCAATTGGCGGCATCGCGCACCCGCATCAGGATGTCGTCGAGTGCCACCACCGCGGAAATCTTGGCCTTCGGCAGCACCGGCGACAGGTCCTTGGTGACGAAGGACACTTCCGCGTCGGGCTCGACGGCTTCGGGATTGTTGGGATCGTCGGACGCCGTCTTCGGGTCGGAGCCGACATCGGTCAGCAGGCGCTGGGCGTTGAACGGCGGGATCTTTGCCGACAGATCGCTCGTCGTCATCGACAGATTGCCGGCGATCCGCACGAACGGACGCACCCGCATCACGTCACGGTTGCCGACGCGGGCAACCGTCGAGACGCGCATCACGTTGCGCGAAGCGGTGGATTCGCTCGGCGGCGGCAGGCGATCGCTCTTGTGCAGCGTGGCGGCACGATCGGCGGCGCCGAATGCGCCGCGCAGCGCGCCTTCGACCCGCTCCGGCACCTTGGCGAAGGTCATCTCGCCGTCGAGCGAAGCGAAAACGGCGCCGCCGATCAGGGCTGCGCCGCAGAGTCCGGTCAAAATTGTCCCGCTGAACCATTGCACCGAGACGCGGCGGCGGTCGATCACCGCGGCTTCAGAACCATCGACGGACAGCGGCGGCTCGTGGCCGAGATCGATGATCCCGGTCTCACGCCCGTAAGTGCCGCGTGACGTCCTGTGGTTCAACCCAAGTCCCCCAACTCAACGACCCAAGATGCCCGGTTTCGAACCTGTCCCAGGCTGCCCTCTTGAACGGGGATCGCCGGAGCAGGCAAGCCGCACAACTGTCCGCGCCCAGAAAGCCCCTTGATGGGGCCGGCCGAAATTACGAACAGCTGGACGGGTAAAGCTCTCTCGATGTCTTTCGAATGCCGAAGGAAGGTCGCGTCATCTGCAACATCGCCTTCCTCTGACCCCATGAAAATCGCCGGCAGCCCCCACAGGCGTCCCCGCGATTCAAGCTTGTCTCTTATCAGAACGCCGCGGGATTGTGGCTCAAGTACGGCGCCAAATATGGAAAAAGTTTCCTAAATGCCGGGCCGTAAAGGCCCCCGTCAGATCACGCCCCCCCCCCCCCCCCCCCCCCCCCCCCCCCGGGGGCAGGGCCGCCTATAGCGGGGGAGGCGGGCGTCTGGCCGGGGGGCCGTCAGCCCTTGGGACGACACGCCCCAGGGGTGGCGGGGGTGCGGAGGAGGGGCCCCGGGGGAGGCCGCCAGGGAGGGCTCCAAGGCGCTCTCCGGAGCCCGCCGGCGGGCAAACTTTTTTTCAGATTTTTTGCCGGGCGGGCTCGTCCGGCGCGACCGACAGCCTTCTAACCGCCTGGAATCGTGTATGTTTTGTCGACCTTCCACTGTGCGACGATTTGTTGACGATTGGCGTTGACAGGCCGGAAGGTGGGGCCTATAACCCCAACCACTGAGCGCGGCGCCGCCGGGTCACTGACCAAGGCGAGCGAACGCGCCACTGATGCTCCTCACCTTGTTGAGTGACACAACAGCCGACACCAGTCGGTTGGAGTTCATCCATCGTCGGTAAGGGTGTCGGAACCCTTCCTCTCAGGAAGGTTGAGGCCTCCACGGTCTCGGGCTGTTTGACAAGTGAAGATGAAGAAAGAGAAACGTGGACGGCGGAGTCCTTGCGGGTCTCGCTTCCGAGAAGCTTCGGCTTTTCTGATCGAGACCGGACGAAAGACTTCGGCGGTACACGTTTTAAAGGAAACACCATCGTTGCCAGCGATGTGAATCGCGGGCAGCACATCGACTTCGGTCGATAATGGTGGGACCTCGTCAAACGTTGTGATCAGCCGGTTCAAAGTTCAAGTCCAACTTGAGAGTTTGATCCTGGCTCAGAGCGAACGCTGGCGGCAGGCTTAACACATGCAAGTCGAGCGGGCGTAGCAATACGTCAGCGGCAGACGGGTGAGTAACGCGTGGGAACGTACCTTTTGGTTCGGAACAACACAGGGAAACTTGTGCTAATACCGGATAAGCCCTTACGGGGAAAGATTTATCGCCGAAAGATCGGCCCGCGTCTGATTAGCTAGTTGGTGAGGTAATGGCTCACCAAGGCGACGATCAGTAGCTGGTCTGAGAGGATGATCAGCCACATTGGGACTGAGACACGGCCCAAACTCCTACGGGAGGCAGCAGTGGGGAATATTGGACAATGGGGGCAACCCTGATCCAGCCATGCCGCGTGAGTGATGAAGGCCCTAGGGTTGTAAAGCTCTTTTGTGCGGGAAGATAATGACGGTACCGCAAGAATAAGCCCCGGCTAACTTCGTGCCAGCAGCCGCGGTAATACGAAGGGGGCTAGCGTTGCTCGGAATCACTGGGCGTAAAGGGTGCGTAGGCGGGTCTTTAAGTCAGGGGTGAAATCCTGGAGCTCAACTCCAGAACTGCCTTTGATACTGAAGATCTTGAGTCCGGGAGAGGTGAGTGGAACTGCGAGTGTAGAGGTGAAATTCGTAGATATTCGCAAGAACACCAGTGGCGAAGGCGGCTCACTGGCCCGGTACTGACGCTGAGGCACGAAAGCGTGGGGAGCAAACAGGATTAGATACCCTGGTAGTCCACGCCGTAAACGATGAATGCCAGCCGTTAGTGGGTTTACTCACTAGTGGCGCAGCTAACGCTTTAAGCATTCCGCCTGGGGAGTACGGTCGCAAGATTAAAACTCAAAGGAATTGACGGGGGCCCGCACAAGCGGTGGAGCATGTGGTTTAATTCGACGCAACGCGCAGAACCTTACCAGCCCTTGACATGTCCAGGACCGGTCGCAGAGATGTGACCCTCTCTTCGGAGCCTGGAGCACAGGTGCTGCATGGCTGTCGTCAGCTCGTGTCGTGAGATGTTGGGTTAAGTCCCGCAACGAGCGCAACCCCCGTCCTTAGTTGCTACCATTTAGTTGAGCACTCTAAGGAGACTGCCGGTGATAAGCCGCGAGGAAGGTGGGGATGACGTCAAGTCCTCATGGCCCTTACGGGCTGGGCTACACACGTGCTACAATGGCGGTGACAATGGGATGCTAAGGGGCGACCCTTCGCAAATCTCAAAAAGCCGTCTCAGTTCGGATTGGGCTCTGCAACTCGAGCCCATGAAGTTGGAATCGCTAGTAATCGTGGATCAGCACGCCACGGTGAATACGTTCCCGGGCCTTGTACACACCGCCCGTCACACCATGGGAGTTGGTTTTACCTGAAGACGGTGCGCTAACCCGCAAGGGAGGCAGCCGGCCACGGTAGGGTCAGCGACTGGGGTGAAGTCGTAACAAGGTAGCCGTAGGGGAACCTGCGGCTGGATCACCTCCTTTCTAAGGATGATCCTTCAGCGAGCTCACGCTCACTATCGGATCGTTTTAGAAACATCAGTGGCCAACAGATCGCCAGATCGTTGAGCTGCATTGGCGGGATTTCGCCGTCTTCGTTTCTCTTTCTTCGCGGACGAACACGCGCTGGGCCTGCATCAAGCAGGATCCCACGGTCCCTGACGGGATATGCGTTAGGGGCTTGTAGCTCAGTTGGTTAGAGCGCGCGCTTGATAAGCGTGAGGTCGGAAGTTCAAGTCTTCCCAGGCCCACCAGCCTTCGCGCTTCGCTGCTTCGGCTAGGCAAGCCCTTCGAAACGAAGGCTGCCGCGCCGTAGCCTTGGCGAAGGCGGGCTAATCAAACGAGCATTCGTCTTCTGGTTACGGGGCCATAGCTCAGCTGGGAGAGCGCGTGCTTTGCAAGCATGAGGTCGTCGGTTCGATCCCGTCTGGCTCCACCAGCCTTCGCAGGCTACGCCTGCTTCGGCTAGGCGAGCCAGTCGGTAGCGAAGGCTGCCGCGCCATAGCCGAAAGGCGAAGGCGGGCTACTTCTGATCCCGTAACCATCACCGTCCGCGAAACATCACTTCGCATCCTGCTAGTCTGGATAGACAGCAAGATGCGTGTTTTCTGACATCGTAAAGAGGAGATCGATCCGAGTTGGGTCGTGCAGCAGATTGTTGCGCGAATCCTCCATTATCTCCGGATCATTTTCGGCGCTCGCTTTCAGCCGTGAGGTTGAATGCGAGTTGTAAAATGATCCTTTTAGCGAAGCTTGACCGCCTCGCTATCGGAACGATCTTACGAAGCAAGCTGGTCTTTCTAGTCAATGTCCGGCTGCAGATAGCGTTCATCGAGGGCGCGCGCCGCAAGGTAATTCTGCAGACAACATTCTGCCGAGTGTGTGGACATTGATAATGAGAGCAATCAAGTGCCTTAAGGGTGTTCGGTGGATGCCTTGGCGCTGAGAGGCGATGAAGGACGTGCTACGCTGCGATAAGCCGTGGGGAGCTGCGAAGAAGCTTTGATCCGCGGATTTCCGAATGGGGAAACCCACCTTCGATAGCCGGAACTCCAAGACCTTGTGTCTTGGTGTTCGACCAGAAATGATCGGGACCATGACCTCAGAGGTTTTGGATTTCCGGTTATCAAGAGAAGGTATGAGACTTCTGAATACATAGGAGGTTTCAAGCAAACCCAGGGAACTGAAACATCTAAGTACCTGGAGGAAAGGACATCAACAGAGACTCCGTTAGTAGTGGCGAGCGAACGCGGACCAGGCCAGTGATACATCAAAGACAATCGGAACCAGTCAGGAAAGCTGGGCCTCAGAGGGTGATAGCCCCGTACGAGTAATGCGATGATGTATCCACGAGTAAGGCGGGACACGTGCAATCCTGTCTGAACACGGGGGGACCACCCTCCAAGCCTAAGTACTCCTCAGCGACCGATAGCGAACCAGTACCGTGAGGGAAAGGTGAAAAGCACCCCGACGAGGGGAGTGAAATAGACCTGAAACCGGACACCTACAAACAGATGGAGCTCAAGATTCGTTCTGGGTGACATCGTACCTTTTGTATTATGGGCCAGCGACTTAATTTAACGAGCAAGCTTAAGCCGATAGGCGAAGGCGTAGCGAAAGCGAGTCTGAATAGGGCGCCAAGTTCGTTGTATTAGACCCGAAACCTAGTGATCTAGCCATGAGCAGGTTGAAGGTGAGGTAACACTCACTGGAGGACCGAACGGGTGCCTGTTGAAAAAGGCTCCGATGACTTGTGGTTAGGGGTGAAAGGCCAATCAAACTGGGAAATAGCTGGTTCTCCGCGAAAGATATTTAGGTATCGCCTCGCACGAATGCTTCGGGGGGTAGAGCACTGGATGGGCTAGGGGGACTTACCGTCTTACCAAACCCAACCAAACTCCGAATACCCGAAAGCAATATGCGGGAGTCACACGGCGGGTGCTAACGTCCGTCGTGGAGAGGGAAACAACCCGGACCTACAGCTAAGGCCCCTAATTCGTGGCTAAGTGGGAAAGGATGTGGAAATCCCAAAACAACCAGGAGGTTGGCTTAGAAGCAGCCATCCTTTAAAGAAAGCGTAACAGCTCA